>JBEKQG010000006.1:0-40660 GCA_049519955.1 Terriglobales bacterium | reverse complement strand
CGTTCCTCCGGCGACAAGTAACTGAATATATGGTTCTGCTGATCGTCTGCTCCTCGCATGCTTCTTCGTAACATACACGGCTGTGGATTGGGAGTAGTTTTTCAGCAGCGTGCTAGAGCGTGTTTCATAAACACCTTCAAGGTCGGAAGGCGCAGCCCTCAGGGGCTAAAGCCCGCGTTCTTCGTGGTCCAAAACGGCACGGCTGAAGCCGTGCCCCATCCAAAACCGATTTATGAAATACGCTCTACGAAAAAAGACAAACTTGAGAAACCAGCTCCAAACCGTGCGCCTACCCGAACAAAGGTAACTTGTCGGTGTTGCCGATTGTCACCTACCATACTGTCACTATGGATCCACGCGCCCTCGTGGTGTGTTCGGAAGAAAAGTCCGCCAGCCTGCTCATGGCAGTCTTGTCGGAGCTGGGCATGGCGGCGGAGCATGCGCCCTCGATTTCACGGGGATTGGAACTCGTCGACAGCCAGCGGTTCGACGCCATCGTCCTCGACTATCGCGCCGACCAGAGTTCCGAGGAGTTCCTCGCGCGCTTGCGCCAGTCCAGCAAAAACTGCGCCAGTTTGCTGATTGCCATCGTCGACCGCGAGTTCAACGCCCGCCCCATATTCGGGCTGGGCGCTGGTTTTGTTCTCTATCGCCCGCTCTCTCCCGAGCGCACGCGCATCAGTTTGCGCGCCGCCTGCGGCCTGGCGCGCCGCGAACGCCGCCGCTCTCCGCGCTTGCGCGTCACCTCGGCCGCCAACGTGGCTTTTCCCGGCGCGCCGGAAATGAGCGCCGTTCTCCGAGACCTCAGCGACGGCGGAACCGTGGTCCAATCCGCCAACCCGCTGCCGCGCGCCTGCAGAATTTATTTCGAGTTCGCGCTTCCCGGTCAGCAGCGGATCGTCCGCTTGTCGGGCGAGGTTGCCTGGCAGGACGCCAAGGGCCGCACCGGAATTCACTTCCTCGATGTGCCCCAGGCTTCGCGCCGCCTCATACAGGATTGGCTCCAGCGGGAAAGTGTCCACGCGGCAAGCGCAGTGCCCGCTCAGCCGCCCGCGGCACAGTCTGGCTCCGGGCCCGAGTCGGAAGGCGCCACCCTCGTCACCCATGCCGGCGAGCGCCGCGGCGAACTGCGGTACGCCTGCAAACTTGGAGCGGAAGTTTACTCTTTCGGCAGCAACGTTCCCAATCGCTGCTCCCTGTCCGATATCAGCGAGAACGGTTGCTACATTGAAATGCCAACCCCGCTCACCGGCCAGTCGGGCGTGGAGATTGTGGTCCGCACCGCCGAAACCAAACTGAAAATCAGGGGTGAGGTGCTGGCCACTCATCCCGGGTTTGGGATGGGCGTGCGCTTCATGTTCCGCGACTCCGGCGAGCGCGAGGAAATTCTGCGCCTGCTCGCAGTCGTCATCGCCGGTTCCGCGCTCGACGAACAGCCGCACTGAGCCAGCCGCCGCGAATATTGCATTCACTCGTTACGCCGACTGCTCTTTTTCCGCCACCGCCCGGCGAAAATATTCAAGCGAAAGCTTGAGCCCGCTCTCCAAACCCACTTTTGGCTCCCATCCGAGCAGCCGTTTCGCTTTCGAAATATCCGGGCATCGCTGCTTGGGATCGTCCTGCGGTAGCGCCTTAAACTTGATCCGGCTCGCCGACCCCGTTTTCGCAATCACTTTCCGCGCGCACTCCAGTATGGTGAACTCCGTCGGATTCCCGATGTTCACCGGCTCCTGCTCCGCGGATCGCGCGAGGCGCAGAATTCCATCCACTTCGTCGCTCACGTAGCAGAAGCTGCGCGTCTGGCTGCCGTCGCCGTACACCGTCAGGTCCTCTCCCCGCAGCGCCTGCCACATAAAATTCGGAATCACGCGTCCATCGCGGATCTGCATCCGCGGCCCGTAGGTGTTGAAGATGCGCACGATCCGCGTGTCCACCTGGCGATAGCGGCGATACGCCATCGTCACCGCCTCCGAAAACCGTTTCGCCTCGTCGTACACCGAGCGCGGCCCGACTGGATTCACATTTCCCCAGTACGCCTCGGTCTGCGGATGGACCATCGGATCCCCGTAGCATTCCGACGTGGACGCCATCATGAATTTCGCGCCGCCGCGCCGCGCCGCTTCCAGCGCTTCAAACGTCCCATACGATCCCACTCGCAGCGTCGCAATCCCGTGTGCGGCATAGTCCACCGGGCTGGCCGGACTGGCGAAATGGAACACATAGTCGAGCGCGCCCCACTCGGCCGCATGGCAAACGTCTTTCTCGACGAACTCAAATCGCGCATCGTTGCGCAGGTGGTCGATGTTCGCCAACCGCCCCGTCAGGAGATTGTCCGCCGCTATGACCTTGTAGCCCTCGCCCAGCAGCCCATCGCACAGATGCGATCCGAGAAAGCCCGCCCCTCCCGTCACCAGCGCTCGTTTGGTGTTTGTCAATTCAGGCCCGCTCCTTTTTCTTTGCCAGCGTCGTCGCCGGCGCTTCCTCGGTCAACGCCGCCGGACGTCCCACGCTGTAATAAGAGAATCCGTGCTCCACCATCACCGCCGGATCGTAGAGGTTCCGCCCATCCAGCACGATCGGATACTTCACCAACAAGCGCAGACGCTCCAAATCAAGCGCCGCGAACTCCTCCCACTCGGTTAGGATGAGCAACGCATCGGCACCGGTCGCCGCCTCGTACGCATCGGTCGCGAATTCGACGCCCGATTTCAACACCTCTTTCGCCCGCTCCATCGCGGCTGGATCGTAGGCGCAAATGCGGCAACCCTCGCGCAGCAGTTCCTGCACCAGCAGCAGCGCCGGGGACTCCCGAATGTCGTCCGTCCCGCCCTTAAATGCCAGCCCCAGCACGCCCAGCCGCTTGCCGCGGAAAGTCCATAGCACGCTCCGCACCTTGCGCAAGAAATGGTGCCGCTGCTCCTCATTAATGCGAATCACTTCCTCCAGCAGCCGGAAGTCGTATCCGTTTTCCTTCGCCACCGCCCGGAACGCCATGAGGTCCTTCGGAAAGCACGAGCCTCCATAGCCGATTCCAGGATTCAAGAAACGTGGCCCGATCCGCGAATCCGTGCCGATCCCGTCGCAGACCTGCTGCACATTCGCTCCCACCGCTTCGCAAATCGACGCCACCGCATTTACAAAAGAAATCTTCATCGCCAGAAATGCGTTGGAAGCGTGCTTGATCAGCTCCGCACTCTTCGTGCTGGTGACGATCAACCGGGGCGGCGTCTTCGCGGCCTCTGGACGCGGAATCGCATCCCCTCGCCCGTAATACCATCCGCTCGTCAGCGGCCCGTAGATCTCGCGCATCACCTCGGCCGCCCGCTCGCTCTCCACTCCCACCACGATGCGATCGGGATAGAGAAAGTCCGTGACCGCGGTTCCTTCGCGCAGAAATTCCGGATTCGAAGCCACGTCGAACGACTCCGGATCGGCCCCGTTTCTCATGATGATGGTGCGGATCCACTGGTTCGTATACACCGGAACCGTGCTCTTCTCCACCACCACGGTGTATTCGTCCACACCGCCCGAGATTTCGCGCGCCACCGACTCGACATAGGACAGGTCGGCGTCGCCGCTTTCCGTCGGCGGCGTTCCCACCGCGATGAACACGGCCTCGCTCTCTCGCGTGGCCGCCTGCAAGTCGCCGGAAAATTTGATGCGCCCGTCCCGATGCCGCGCCAGCAATTCGGGCAGAAATTTCTCATGGATCGGCACCTCGCCGTTCCTCAGCGCCCCGAGTTTCTTCTCGTCGTTGTCGACCAGCAGAACCTCGTGGCCTAGGTCCGCGAAACACGCTCCCGTCACCAATCCCACATACCCGGAACCGACCACCGCGATGCGCATAGCGAGCCTTCTCTCCTTGAATTTATGTGCACCTCCGGCTCGTCGGCGTGCACTTTGATACTGTAGCAGTCTTTCCGGCCCGCGCAGCCTCTCCATCATGAACGTCGTGTCCACCGGGCCCAAAAATGGGAATTCGAACCTCACAAAAAATGGTGACAGCCGTCACCGCCCCAGAATTCACGGCATGGGTGGATCTGTTTGTGTGGACGCGGGCGACCCGCCCACACTCGCCTCAAAACTCCTTGCCTCCTGTGCTCACGCCGTTCGCGCGCAGCCTCCCAAGGAAGCGCGAATACCTGTGCACCGCAAATTACAGAATGGCCAAATCGCAAAATCTTTCCGGCGCAATTGACTTCCCCCCGATTTCGCGCCAAACTCCCCTCTAAGCCTGCGTTCTTGCCGCAGGCTGCCGGAACAAATCATGTTCCCGCACCCTATGTCGAGGTCAGAGTTCCGCCCTGACGATTCGTCTACAGACCCGGCCCGCGCCCTCGATCAGCACATCCTCGCCGGGTTTCCGCCCGACCTCGCTCTCGACCTTGTTCTCAACGAAGTCGTAGTCCGTGCCGCCGACGCCACCCACGCCAGTTCCGCCGCGCTGGCACTGGCCCGCGGCGACGAGATGGTCTGCCGCGCGGCCTCCGGACACCTCGCCCCCGATCTCGGCGTTCCTCTTAACACCCGCGACGGTCTCTCCGGCGCCTGTCTCCAAACCCGTCAGCCACAGCGTTCCGCCGACACCGAGTCCGACCCGCGCGTCGATCCCGCCGTCTCCCGGCACCTCGGCATCCGCTCCATCCTCATCGTTCCCATCTTTGCCACCTGCGGCAACGCCGCGAACGACCAAGACGGCCCGCTCGCCGGGATCCTCGAAGTTTTTTCTCCCACTCCCGACGCCTTCTCCGACTCCGACCAGAAGCTGCTGCAAGCTTTCGCCGGGGAGTGTGCCCGCATTCGCCAAGCCGCGATCGGACTCAGCGAACGCCGGGCCGCCGCCGTTTTGCCGGAGCTCGTTCCGCCGGAGTTAATCCCGCCCGATTCCACGCCGCCTGAATTCATCGCCGCTGGTTCTTCGCCTGCAAGCCGTCCACGCTACGAAGCCTGGGCCCTTGCCCTGGGAGCTCTGACCATTCTCGCCACCATCGCCGTTAGCTTCCTGATCGGCTCTCGCATAGGATGGCTGGGACCATCCAGCACCCCATCCACCAGCCAGATTCGCCAGCCCATCGAAGCGGAGGAAAGCGCGCCCGCGGAGTCCCGTGTGGGGACGGGCGACCTTGCCCGTCAAGCCGGGCGGAGCGGGGCGGTCAAGACTCACCGGGCAAATGCAGCATTGTCCGGAAGAGTATCGAAAACTAACTCGGAAACAACGTCCAAGCCGGAGTCGAACCCTCCCGCCGCCGACGAGTTAGTCGTCTACGAAAAAGGCAAAGTCATCTTCCGCATGAAACCCGCTCCCGCCCAGCCGGACGGAGCCAAGAACGCAGGGGCGAAGCAAGTGCAAACGACGGATGCCCGAGCCAGACACAACCCTGCTCAGGCCGTCTCGACGCAGCCCGCCAGCGATTCCATCGTGAAGGCATCGTCCATAACCAAGCTTGGCCCGCACCAACCCGTCTGGCTATCCGCCGAGAGAGCTGAAGCTCGCCTCCTAAGCCGCACCGAGCCCGAGTATCCCGCCGAAGCTCGCGCCGCCCACCGCGCCGGCAATGTGGTCTTGGACGTCCAGGTCGCCGCGGACGGCTCCGTCTCGAACATCCGTACGTTAAGCGGAGACCCCGTCCTAGCCGCCGCCGCCGCAGAAGCCGTCCGCAACTGGCGCTACCAACCCTATCGCCAGCACGACAGACCTTCGCAGTTTCAGACCGATGTAACCCTGACGTTTACTCTTCCGAACTGACCTGCTCGCCGCTTACCGAGGTTCATGGGAGCGTCAACTTCTGGCAATTACTATGAATGCAATAACCAGAGTGTGTTTCATAAACACCTTTCAAGTCGGGAAGCGCGGCCCTCAGGGGCTAAAGCCCGCATTTTTGCAGTCCTGAACGGTACGGCTGAAGCCGTGCCCTACGCAAAACCGATTTATGAAACCAGCTATGGTCTTGATCGCGGCGGCGAACTGGGATCGCGCATGGCAGGTGGGCCGGTACTAGGATTTCTTTCCTGGGAATTCTTTTTCCAACCGTCTTAGCACTTTGTTCCCCGGCTCTAACAGGACCATCTTGGGGACGATAGGGACGTCGGGGACGTCGGATAACTCGAACCCCATGACGATGATCTCTTCACCCTTCTTGATGAGATGGGCAGCGGCCCCGTTCATGCAGATCGCGCCGGAGCCGCGTGCTCCGGCGATGACGTAGGTCTCCAACCGGTTGCCCGAGGTATTGCTCGCCACCAGCACTTTCTCCCCGGCAAGCAATCCCACGGCATCGATCAGATCTTCGTCGATGGTGATGCTGCCTTCGTAGCGAAGGTCGGCGTCGGTGACAGTGGCCTTGTGTATTTTCGACCGCAACATCCAGCGCATCGTATTAACCCGTTTTCCCAAAAAACCTAGAACCGCAATCGCGTGGTAACTCACCAGTCGCAGGAAAGGGCGGCGTAAGCCGCCCTCCTGAGACGTAACACCCTACACCTGGGACCTGTGGCCCTAGGTTCCTTCCGCCCAGCCCGCCAGGTATTCTTCCTGCTCCGGGGTGAGGCGATCGATCTTGATGCCGAGCGATTCCAGCTTCAGCTTGGCCACGCGTTTGTCGAGTTCCACCGGCACTGTGTACACCTTCTTTTCCAGAGACGCGTGGTTCTTCACCATGTACTCGAGCGACAGCGCCTGGTCGGCAAAACTCATGTCCATCACGGATGCGGGATGGCCTTCGGCGGCGGCCAGATTGATGAGGCGGCCTTCGCCGAGCAGGTTGATGCGGCGCCCGTCTTTCATGGTGTACTCGTCGACGAAGGTGCGCGTGGTGCGCTTCGAGGACGACAACTTTTCGAGCGACGGAATGTCGATTTCCACGTTGAAGTGGCCCGAGTTCGAAATGATGGCGCCGTCCTTCATCAGTTCGAAGTGCTGCTTGGCGAGCACGCTCTTGTTGCCGGTGACGGTGCAGAAGACGTCGCCGATTTTGGCGGCCTCGTCCATGCTCATCACGCGGAAGCCGTCCATCACCGCTTCCAGCGCTTTCGTGGGATCGATTTCGGTCACGATCACTTCCGCTCCCGTGCCGCGCGCGCGCGAAGCGAGGCCGCGTCCGCACCAGCCGTAACCCGCCACCACGAACTTCGAGCCCGCGAGCAGGAAATTTGTGGCACGGATGATGCCGTCAATCGTCGATTGTCCGGTACCGTAACGATTGTCGAAAAGATGCTTGGTGTCGGCGTCGTTGACGGCCACGATGGGATACTGCAGCACGCCCTCCTTGGCCATGGCGCGCAGGCGAATCACTCCGGTGGTCGTCTCCTCGGTGCCGCCCAGCACATTCGCCAATTCCGTTTTGCGCTTGGTGTGCAGCACGGAAACCAAGTCGGCGCCGTCGTCCATGGTGATCTGTGGCTTGTGATCGAGCGCCGCCATGATGTGGGAATAGTAGGAATCGTTGTCCTCGCCCTTGATGGCAAAGACCGGAATGTTGCAGTCGCGCACCAGACTGGCGGCAACGTCATCCTGCGTGGAAAGCGGGTTCGACGCGCATAAGGCCACGTCCGCGCCGCCGTCGCGCAGCGCGATCATTAGATTTGCGGTCTCGGCCGTCACATGCAAGCACGCGGAAACGCGGATGCCCTTGAGTGGTTGGTTCTTGATGAATTCCTTGCGGATGATCTGGAGCACCTTCATCGACTGGTTCGCCCACTCGATGCGTTTCTTGCCCAGATCTGCCAGTTCAAATCCTTTTACGTCGCTGCTAATCGATGTCGTTGCCATTTTTATCTCTCTCCCAATCCCGGATGATGTCGGAATAAATAACTATGCGGCTTATACGCTGCGGAAGAAGTATTCACCACGGAGGCACGGAGCCACGGAGAAAGTTCAAAACCAGAAAAGTCAAAACTCGCCTTTCTCTGTGTCTCCGTGCCTCCGTGGTGAAGGACTATTTCCTGACCCCGGAGTGTTCCAGCTTCAAACCGGCGTCGGCAGCCAGTTTCGCGGCCTTGTCGGTCTTTTCCCAGGTAAAATCCGGGTCGGTGCGGCCGAAGTGCCCGTACGACGCCGTCTTACGATAAATGGGGCGGCGCAGGTTGAGCGCTTCGATGATCTCGCGCGGCTTCAGCTTGAAGTTCGCCCGCACCAGAGCCGGAATCCGCTTGGCGTCGATCTTCTCGGTTCCGAAAGTATCCACCAGGACGCTGACCGGATCGGCAACTCCGATGGCGTAGGCGAGTTGCACTTCGCAACGCTCGGCCAGGCCGGCGGCCACAATGTTCTTGGCGATGTAGCGCGCCATGTAGGCGGCTGAACGATCCACCTTGGTCGGGTCCTTGCCGCTGAACGCGCCGCCGCCGTGACGTCCCATGCCGCCGTAAGTGTCCACGATGATCTTGCGTCCGGTCAGCCCCGAATCGCCCATGGGGCCGCCGATGACAAAACGTCCCGTGGGATTGATATGGTATTTCGTGTCCTCATCGAGCAGGTTCGCCGGAATTACCGCCTGGATCACATGCTTCAAAATGTCGGCGCGCAATTCGTCGTTGCCAACGCTTTCCGAATGCTGAGTGGAGACGACCACGGCATCCACGCGCTTCACTTTGCCCTTCTCGTCGTATTCCACCGTGACCTGCGATTTTCCATCGGGCCGCAAGTACGGGCAGGTCCCGTTCTTGCGAACTTCGGCAAGCTTCATGCAGAGCTTGTGGGCCAGCGAAATGGGAAGCGGCATCAACTCCGGCGTCTCATTGCAGGCGTAACCGAACATCATTCCCTGGTCCCCGGCGCCGCCCGTGTCCACGCCCATCGCGATATCGCCGGACTGTTTGTTGATGCTCGAAATTACGGCGCAAGTGTTCGAGTCGAAGCCGTAGACGGCGTTGTCATAGCCGATCGATTGCACCACGCCGCGCACCAGATTCTGGAAGTCAACGTAGGCTTTAGTGGTGATCTCGCCGGCGATGACGACCAGGCCGGTGCAGGTCAGGGTTTCACAGGCGACGCGGCTCGCCGGATCTTCACGCAGGCAGGCGTCGAGAATGGCATCCGATATCTGGTCGGCGATCTTGTCCGGATGCCCCTCGGTTACGGATTCCGAGGTAAACAGAAAACGATTGTGTGCTGGCACGCTGGTATCTCCTCGTAGGGTGACTTCGAGCCTTACATGTCCGATAAGGGAGGCCTATGGAGCCAAGGCTCTTGACCGGGATTTGGCTTTCTCTACTCTAAAACGGTACCAGACATGGCCGCTTTAGCGCAATGGAATTGGCCGGCTTGGAGAGCGCTGACATTGAGCGGCAGCCAATCGGCATTGAACGGGCAAAATAGGTGTCAAATGGAAGAAAATAAAGCGCCAATCTCAAGGCGTCGAACGTGGTTCCGGGGCATTCGGCAAGATCCCTTGAGGACCAAACGTAACGGTCCTGACCTCTCCGGATGTCCCCCCGGCGTCGATCTTTTTTCCGTTCAAGAGAAAGTCGAGGCCGCCGGCGTTTCCCGTCTTGACGACGATTTCTTTCTGGCCTCGAAAAGCGCGCTCGTTGCCGGCCTGCAAAGTCTCTCGCGAGATGGCTTTGCCGTCGGCAGCGATCGAGACCCAGGCTTCTTGGCTGGCATGAATGACAATCGTAAACTCGCCCGGAGCTGCGGGAGCGATAGCCGCTGAGTCCGGAGGGGTTGCGGGAATGGCAGACGGAACAGATCCACCGGCTGGCGAGCCGGTTGTGGGCGAACTGGAACTGGGCGAGGCGGCGGTGCCTGTCTCGCTCGGTACCTCACTGGAGACTCCGCCGGTTGCTGCGCTCGGCGCCGGTGCCAGGGCCGTGGTTGCAACCGGAGGAACGGATTGTCTCGCGTGTTCCCTGCGGCGATGGCTCCAGATGGAAAGTGCGAGCGCGACTACGAGCAGGACGGCGGCGAACAGGCCCCATGGGAGTTGGCGCGCAGGGCTGTCCGAGATGGACTCCAGGCGGCGGGCGGTTTCTTCGCCTTCGCGGTTCCGGTCTTCGCGCACATCGATTTCCGTCGATGCGGGAGGCGCTTCGCCGGAAGCCTCCAGGTACTCGGCAACGGTTTGATCTTCGTCGAGGCCAACGCAGCGGGAATAGGCCCGGACGAAGCCCTTGTTGAAAATGCCTCCGGGCAACTGGTTGAACTTGTCCGCTTCCAGCGCTTGCAACATGCGCGTGCCGATTTTGGTGGAGACGGAAATCTGCTCGAGTGTGATCTTGCGCTTCTCGCGCTCTTGTTTCAGTTTTTCGCCAAAGGAAGGCAAAGCAATCTCCCGCTTTCGCCGGACAGCGAACGGAATTTTATTCGGTCGAGAAATACGATCATAGGCCAATCCAGCCGTTGCAGACAAACGGACCGGGGACGGCAAGGAGCCACGAGCTTGGAGCCGCGAGCTTCGAGCAACCCGGCAACCGCAACTCGCCGCTACTGGTGGCGCCGGCGGTGGGTTGGCGTGACTGGTGCGGGTTACCTCCGTTCGTTGCCCGAGAGGCGCGACGAAACCTATAATTTTGTATCCACTTACGCGATCGAGGAGTTCATGCCGGAGGCAGCGGGCACATCCCCAATTCGCCTGTCGCAAGAGCTGACCATCTTTCACGATGTCGCCAAGGCGCTGACGTCGTCGCTGAACCTCGATTCGATCCTGCAGACGATCATGGAAAAAATGGCGGAATACTTCCGTCCCGATACCTGGTCGTTGCTGATGGTGGACGAACATAAGAATGAACTCTATTTCGCCATCGCAGTCGGCGCCGCGGCTGAGACTCTGGCGAAGGCGCGCTTAAAAGTGGGGGAGGGAATTGCCGGTTGGGTTGCCCAGCACGGACAGGCATTGGTTGTGCCCGATGTGCGGACCGACCCGCGCTTCTCTTCCCGGCTCGACGAGATCACTCGCTTGCAGACCCGTTCCGTGATCTGCGTGCCGCTGCGCTCGAAACACCGCGTGCTGGGAGTGATCCAACTGATCAACGCCGACGTGGAAATGAGCGAACAGGAAATATTCTTTCTGCAGGCGCTTTGCGATTACGCCGCCATTGCCATCGAGAATGCCAGGGCGGTCGAGAAGATCCAGGAACTGACCATCACGGACGATTGCACGGGCTTGTTCAATGCCCGCCATCTCCACAAAACGCTCGAAACCGAGGTCTACCGCTCGGCGCGCTTCGGCTACCAGTTCAGCGTGATCTTCATCGACCTCGACCGCTTCAAGCTGGTCAACGACACGCATGGACACCTGGTGGGCAGCCGTGTGCTGGCCGAAGTCGGATACTTGATCAAAGCGCAGTTGCGGCTGATCGATTTCGCATTCCGCTATGGCGGAGACGAGTTCGTGGTGCTGCTGCCGCAAACCGGCAAGGACCAGGCCGTGGTGGTCGCGAAACGACTGCAGGATTCGCTGCGCGCCGGGATCTTCTGCGTCGACCAGGGTTTGAATCTGAGCTTGCGCGCCAGCATGGGAGTGGCGACGTTTCCGCACGATGCGCAAACTCCGCACGACGTCATCCGCCAGGCCGACGAGATGATGTACATGGTGAAAAACACCACCCGCGACAACATCGCGATCGCCGCGCGCGGCCTGCTGGAACCGTAGAGCAACCTCGATCAACTTCATAAATTGTTTTGGAAAGGCGTGCTCAGGACGACAAGCTCGGGAGTTTTCCGCAGCCAGTTCTGCCCGCTACCAGCCACAAGCAAAAAAAGGACACCGCTCCACGCGGTGTCCTTACCTACCTTCAACTCGAGTTACTTATTCTCGTTGAGTAATCCGGCGCCAAACTCCTTTCGCTGGATCACGGGCCGCGCCGCTTTGGCCGAGGCTGCCGCTGGCATCGCTGCCGCCGCTCCGTAGCGCTCGAGCAGCACGGGCACCATGGCGCCTTCGGCTTCTTTCACGAAGGTGAGCTTGCTCTCGCCGATGAGATCGACGCGGACAAAATCTCCGAGCTTCACCTGCCCCGTGGCCACCAGGTTCGCCAGCGGAAACACCAGATGCCGTTCAATCGCGCGCTTCAGGTGCCGCGCCCCATACTTCGGATCGGTGCCCTCGGCCAGCAGAAAGCTCTTCACCGGCGGCGTGCAATTGAACACGAATTGATGCGCGCCCGCCGCCATCAGGACACGCTGTTGCACCATTCCCAATTCGATTTCCAGTATCTGCTCCAGGTGCTCGGCGCGCAGCGTCTTGAAGACGACCACTTTGTCCAGCCGGTTCATGAACTCGGGGGCGAACTTGCGCCGCGCCGCATCCACCGCCGAGCGCGTGATCTTATCGTCGAACGAGTCATCGACCTGCACCGCTCTCGGAGCGAAGCCAAAGCCGCCATCCACCAACCCATTCATCTCGGTGGCGCCCAGGTTCGAGGTCATGATGATGATGCAGCTCGAAAGATCGACGCGCCGGTTGTCGCCGAGCGTCAGCGTCGCTTTGTCCAGAATTCCGAGCAGCAGTTGCCACAGCGAGTCGGACGCCTTCTCGATTTCGTCGAACAGCAGAATCGACAGCTTCAGCTTTTCCGTGTGCCACTGGTTGAGCGCTTCCTGGGTAAGCAACGGATGCGTCTCGCGGTGTCCCAGGTATCCGGGAGGCGAGCCGATGAGTTTGGCAATTTCGTGCGAGTGCTGGAACTCGGCGCAGTCGATCTTGATGCAGGCGTGCGCATCGCCAAACAGCGCCTCGGCCACCGCTTCGACCACCCGCGTTTTGCCCGAGCCGGTCGGCCCCAGGAACAGCAGATTGCCTACGGGACGATTCGGCGCATTCATCCCGGCCAGGAACATCTGGTACATTTCCGCTACCTTTTCAATCGCCTGGTCTTGGCCGACAATTTTGCGGCGCAGGGCGTCTTCAAAGTCGCGAGCGTCGTTGCTGCGGCGGCTTGGATCGAGCACGGTGGCAAGGTTCGTTCTCATCTTCTGGGGCCCTAGGGCCCTTTCCGGGAGCTGCAATTTTTCTGGGAAACTGCTCATTTTTTCACCCGCTTAGCACTGGGCCGAAGGTTGTATTTCCTTGCCCGCTCCCTCCTTGTGCAAGCCGTTCGCCATCCACCGGTGGCGCCGTAGTTTCCCAATTCTCATGGGTTTAGACGGTTTAGACGCGGCTAGCCCGCCTCCTGCCGGACCGGCCAAATCACCCACCGTTTCCTCAAGAGCAATTCTTTGCAGACTGCGGGGAACTTTACCTCAGTGCCCTAACCACCCCTCCGGTCTGGTAACCAGCAACTCGATTGCACGGACGTAACTAGCAGCCCTATTACCGCCGCCGCACAATTGAAACAGATTGCCTTTCTGGAAAAAATCCTTGGCCGAATTTTCGCCAGCTCGACGGATGGCCAGAATCTCGAGATACAAAATCTCGATGACGAGCGTTTCGATGGCGGGTATTTCGATAACGACTTTCGTGATCGCGGCCGGTGCAGCCTTCCTGGTCTGGCTGGCCGTGGCCAGCTTCAGCCTCTTTGCTCCCGCCGCCGCCGCAGTGCAAGACCCGCGCGCCGCGCAATTGCTGCCGGCGAAAGCCGATGCCACGAAAAAGCCCGCGCTTCCGGCACCCACTCCCGCGATTGCACCCCCCGGCTCCGATCTTTACCAGGCCCAGCGCGGAGACAGCATCCCGTCGGTCGCTCGCAAATATCTGCGACGGACAAAATACCTCACATCATCGGAATTGGCCGAAGCCATCCGCGAAGCCAACCAAAGACCTCCAGAGGGTCTCACTGAAACCCGGTGAGCGCATCGTCATCCCCGGAATCCTCGACGCGCCGATTGTGGAAAAGCCAGTGCCCGTTGCCAAGGATTTCGAAGTCCGCGCCATTTATCTGACCGGCGTGATGGCAGGCAGCGATCATGGAGTGCGCATCATCCGCCACTGGCGAGAAGTCGGCGGCAACGCGGTCGTTTTCGACATCAAGGATAGCGACGGCATCGTCAACATCGCCTTCGACCACCCCCTCGCCACCGGACAGCGCCACTATATTTCCGATTTGCCCAAGTTCATTCATTTTTTGCATTCCGAAAACATGCACGCCATCGCTCGCATCGCTATTTTTCGCGATGAGCACCTGGTCACCAGCCACCCCGAGCTGGCCGTAAAATCCCGCAGCACCGGGCAGCCCTGGCGCGAAAACGGCAAGCTTGTTTGGACCGACCCCTCGAACCCCGAGGTGCAGGACTACGACATCGCCCTCGCCAAATTCGTAGCCCAGGCTGGAGTCGATGAAGTGCAGTTCGACTACGTTCGCTTTCCCGCCGAAGGCGATCAGAAAGACGCCGTGTTCGACTACCAGGCCGCTCATCCGAAAGGGCAGCGCTCCGACGTGATCGCCGATTTCCTCGATCGCGCCTACGCCCAGATCCATCCCACGGGCGTCCTCGTCTCGCTCGATGTCTTCGGAGTCATGGCGTGGCAACGCCCCGTCGATCTTGCGCACACCGGGCAGGACATCGTAGCCATGGCCAGGCACTGCGACGTGCTCTCTCCCATGATTTATCCTTCTCACTTCTTCGGCATGGATGGCATCGCGCACCCCGGCGATGCGCCCGAGCATTTCATTGGCGAATCCATGGACCGCTTCAAGCTCATCACCAAAGATAGTGGTGTGGTAATTCGCCCATGGCTGCAAGCCTTTGCCTGGCGCACTAAGACTTACTCGCCCCAGTATGTGGAAGTGCAAATCGAAGTCGCGAAACAGAAAGGCGGCGTCGGCTTTCTTTTCTGGAACGCCAATAACGACTACTCCAAGCCCTACACCGCCATGCCGGAAATGCGCGCCGCCGAAGTTAAAGACAAAGACAAAGACAAAGCCCGCTACTTCCGCGGCGACGAAGTGGGCGGCAAGCCTGAGCCGGCCACAGCCACGCCGGTTGCCTCAGCCGTCGCGCCCAGCAAAATGTAGGAACGGGGCTTGCCCCGTCTCTCAGCGCCGTCCCGTCACCGCGCCTGCGAAAAATCCTCTACTACGAATAACTGCCCGCCCCGCTCCACCACACCCACTCCAATCGAATCCATCTCCCGATCCAGAACGTTGGCGCGATGTGGAGGCGACCGCATGAACTGTGTGTGGATGAACTCCGGCGTCGGCCCCTGAGTTACGTTTTCCGCGAGCCAACTGAAAATGCGCGCCCGTCCGCTTGACTCGCGCCGAAAGGCTGGGCTCGCCCTCGAACCTATGCTGCGCCGATCCGCGTTCCGCCATCACCTCGGCGTGCCGCCGCGCGGCTGCCGCCAGCGACTCATCCCACCGCAACGGAGCCAACCCCTCGGCCCGCCGCGCCTGGTTGACCGCAGCGAACAGTTCTCGCTCCGCCCGCACCGCTGGCGCCTGGCCGTACGCCGCCCAACAAAGCACGACACCTACCATCGCCGCCAGCCGGATCCTGATTGGCATGGTTTCTTCTCCACAATGAATAGAACCCGGCCCGCCGCACCTCGGCAAGTTACTTACGTCGCAAAATGATTGGCGTATTGAAGTTACCGATGTTGCTTACCGCCGGTCCCAATGCAAGTCGCGGCGATCTCGACCTAAGTCGCGATACTCGCGCCGCAATTCTTTTCGTTCATGCCGTGCAGCCCGGTAGTTGCCGTGGTCGAGATCGCGCCGCAGATCCCGGCGGTCGCGCGCAATCTTCGCCTCATCGCGGCGGATGTCGCGCCGGTCCCGCCAGGCATCTTCGGCAAACATCGTTCCCGCGCCCAGTCCGATCAGCAGTAGAACCCCAGCGATTGTGCGTTTCATGTTCCGTGCTCCTTTCGGTCACCGCATCGAATCAGTCCCCGGCATCGGCTGCCCGGGAACCACATCTACTGCATGCAAACCCGCCTTGGGGAGCCAAGTTGCGCGGCGCGGACCCCCGAAAGATATCTCTTTCAGGGCCAACGATCTTCCGGGCAAATTGTCGTCATTGAGCGAAACCGATTCCCGGGCGCGCCGGCTCTCGGCGGAAAGGATTGGGGTAGCGGGGAATCTTCGGTTTGCCAGGGCTGGGGAGTTACTGCTTCGGAGCGTAGTATCCCTTGCGGGTGCGCACTCTCAGGCCCTTATCCTGCGCCAGGATTTCGATGGCGCGAAAGCGTCCATCGGCGACAAAATTCGCGGGCTTGTAAGCCACCGCGTACTGGCTGCGCAACTCCTCCTGAATGGAGGCAAACGCGTCCGCCACGTCGCGCATCTGGAAGGGAAAAAACGCGCGCCCACCTGTCGCTTCCGCGATGCGCTCCAGCACCTTGTCGCCCTTGCCCTTCATGCCGCTGATATTGGTGCTGATGGTGTACACGATCACGTCCGCGCGCTCGGCCATTTCGATGGCTTCCTCGCGCGACACATGGCTGGAATTGTCTTCGCCATCGCTCAGCAGAATAATGGCGCGGCGCACCGGCCCCGTCTGCTCCTGCTTCATCAGTTTGTCGCGGCAGGCGAAGTAGAGAGCGTCGTACATTGCCGTGCCGCCGCCCGCCCTTAACATTCGCACGCCCGTCGAAAGACTTTCCTGGCTATCGGTGAAATCCTGCGTAACTTCAGGCGTGGAGTCGAAGCCGACCACGAATGCCTTGTCGTAGCCTGGGCGAATGATGGCGTTGAGGAACTCGATGGCCGCCTCCTGCTCGAACTTGAAGCGGTCGCGCACCGAGTTGCTCGCGTCCACCAGCAATCCCACTTGCAGAGGCAAATCGGTTTCGCTGTGGAAACTGCGCAGCTCGGCGGGCTTGTTATCGTCGATCACTTTGAAGGCGTCGCTCTTCAGGTCCTTGATGTAGCGTCCGTGCCGGTCGGTCACGGTGAACACCACGCGCACTTCGTTGACCACATGCACGATCGTGGTCACCGACTCATCGGAATCGGGCTTGGCTGGATTTCCCCCCGGCGCCTGCCCGGTTGGCGGCACTGCCGCCGGAGTCTGCGTCTTGCCCTCAGGCGGGGTGCTCGCTGTCGCGGGCGAGTTCTGCGCCGCCGGCGTGGAAGCGGGCGGCGTCTGGCCCATGAGCGAGCCGGCCAAGACTAGAACAGCAACCAGAAGCGAAAAAATGCGCGATATCATCGGGACACTTGGCTCAGGATTCGTTCTTTCATTATAGTCTGCGCCTCGCACTCGGACGGCGGCTTGCTCTTACGGAGCCGGTTCCAGCAGGCTGCGGGTGAACGCAAAATTCGCTGAACTGCGCCTTGGGGCGGATGCAGAATTGCTGTGAGCACCGTCCCTCCACGGGCGGGTTACAGCAGAGGGATTAAATTTGATTGCTGGGGGTACCCCCCCAAAAAAGGGGTACACGCCGGGCAGCCCTGACGAAATGTGGGGAAAATCGAGAACTGCTCTAGGCCTTCACAAAATCAATAAAGCCACGCTGCACATCGGTTCGCGCGAGTTTCGCGCAAATTTTGTCGCCCACATGCAACCCTTGCGCTCCCTGTGCCAGCAAGCCTTCGATGTGCGGCTGTAAGACGCGAACAAACGTCCCCTTGGGAGTAACTCCGGTGATGATGGCGTCGAACGTCTCACCCACACGATGGCTCATGGCCACGGCAGCCAGACGCTTCGACATTTCGCGCTCCACTGTTCGCGCCGCGTCGCCTTTCTCAGTGCAGTTTCCGGCGATGGCGGCGAGTTCGTCGTCGGAGTAAGGCCCGGGCTTTCCGTCGAGCAACGCCTTGATCAGCCTTTGCGTGACCACATCGGCGAAGCGCCGGTTGGGCGCGGTCGAGTGCGTGTAATCCTGGACGGCAAGCCCGAAGTGCCCCTGCTCGGGATCGCCCGGACGCTCCAGCACATATTCGCCCGGCCCAATCAGCTTGATGGTCGCGAGCGACAGGTCGGCGAAGTGGTCGGGGTCGGCGGCCTTGCGCTTTACGAGAAAATCGTTGAGCGCCTTGGAATCGGCCTGTGCGGGCAACTTTTCACCCTGCGCCGCCGCCAGCCGCACGAGGCCGTCCCAATGGGCAGGTGTCTTTACGATGCGCCGCAAAGAAGAGACTTTTTCCAGCAGCCGCGCCACTACGCCGTTGGCGGTGATCATGAAATCCTCGATCAACTCCGTGGCGCGGTTCTTCTCCTGCTTCACGACATCGACCACCTGCTGGTTGAGCACCACGGGATGAACTTCGCTGGTGTCAATGTTCAGAGCTCCATGCGCGAAGCGCAGCTCTTTAAGCGACTGGGCAACCTCATCCTGCAGCTTGAGCTGAGCTTGCAACTCCGAGGACGCCGCCACTTTTGCCGGAGCTGCCGCCGTGCCTTCCAGCCATGCGCCCACCGCACTGTAAGTAAGTTGCGCCTGGTTGCGAACAATGGCCCGATACACATTGCTCGAACTGACCGAGCTGTTGCTGCCGATGCTGGCGACGAACTCAATCACTACCGCCGGGCGATCCACGTTTTCGAGTAGAGACGACGCGCCCGTCGAGAGATCCTCCGGCAACATCGAAAAATTGCAGATGCCGGTATAGACGGTGGTGGTTTCCCTGGCAGCGTGCCGGTCGATGGGAGAGTCATGGGCGGGAGAATCCTTGGCGACAAACGCATCCACATCGGCAATGCCCACCATTACCTTGACGTCGCCATTCGGCAATCGCTCGGCGACTTCGATCTGGTCGAGGTCCCGCGAGGTGTCGTTATCGATCGAGGACCAAGGCAGGCCGCGCAAGTCGTGGACTTTATCGGAAAGTGTCAGTTGCGGCGGATTGGCGCAGATTTCCGCGAGTTGTTGCTTGATCTCGGGCGGAAAGTCCGGCTCGAAACCCTGCTCCAGCATGAGCTGTCGAGCGATTGCCTGAAGATTGAGAGATGAATGCCTAAAATCGTTCATTACGTCCCGCTTTCAAGAATATTAGTTTCAAAAGGCTAACATGAATCGTTGGCTGGCGGTCGCTTGAGTAGCGCCACAGCAGCGTTCGCGGCGTCAAAGTCAAGGGCTTAACCACAGGGGCACTGAGGGACACGGAGGAAGGCGATGCGAGCCAAAATGTATTGTCATCCTGAGCGGAGAGAAAGACCTGGTTTCCTGGCGCCATTGCGGAGTTGCTACTTGCTTCTCGCTACCCTGCGAATGATCGACTGATGAGGAGTTTTCTTCGCCTTCTTCTTCGCCTTCGATTTCTTGGTGGTTTTCGCAGAGGTGCCGACGATGTCCGCCACGGTAGTGCTTTCCAATATCTTGGCTGCGGCGTCGCGCACCTGCAAGAACACACGATAGAGCGCGCAATGGTCGGAATCCGTGACCATGAGGTTCCGGAGTTGATCGGCATCCCCAAAAGGCGCAAGCGGGCCGTCCACCAGGCGAATGATCTCGCTAAGTTTGATTTCCTCTGGCGCGCGCCGCAGCCGGTAGCCTCCCTTCGCGCCGCGTACGCTTTCCACGATGCGCGCGTTCTTCATTTCCAGAAGAATCAACTCAAGAAATTTCTCGGGCAGGTTGCTGTCAAAGGCGATGTCCCGTATCTTGACGGTCTCAGTTCCGTAGCGGCGGCCGAGGGTGACGATCGCTTGCAGCGCGTAAAGTCCTTTTTGCGAGATCTTCATGTTCTCCCCCTTCCAACGGATGCCTGCGATACGCGGCTGCTGCGCGGCGTCCGAGCAGCAAACTCCGCGTGTTGGACGTACTTTAGTTCTCCCGCGCCCGCTTTGCAACTAATCTTATGGGCAAGTGTGCGTTCAGCGATCGAAGCGCACAACGCTTTCCGTGAAACGCGGACGGAGGCCTTTTGACGGGATAAACGACGTTACCGCGCCGACATGTTGCTCGCTGGATCGCCAACTTCACCGTGCGCTTCGCCTTCCAGACAAACTCGATGCCATAACTCAAGATTGAGCAGCCGCCAGATGCGATCGTAGTTGTCGCGATGCTGGGCGCGATGTTCGTCGAACAATTTCTCGATCGCGTCACGCCGGAAATACCCTCGATTGAGGCAGCGCGGTTCAAGCAGCATCGCGCGAATCGTTTCCAGCCGCGGCCCGGCAAGCCAGCCGCTCCAGGGCGTCGGAAATCCCAGCTTGCGGCGGTACAGAATCGAATGTGGCAGCAGGTCTTCGATCCCTTTTTTCAGGATGCGTTTGCCAGCCAGTCCCTGGATCTGCACTTCGCGTGGGATGCGAGTCGCGAATTCCACCAGCACATGATCGAGAAACGGAACGCGGCTCTCGATGGATGCCGCCATGCTCATGTTGTCCTGCTTCATGAGCAGTTCGACCAAGTAGGTCTTGATGTCGGTGTAGAGCAGGCGTTGCAGCATGTCGCCCGAAGAGCGCTCCCAGTAATCGAGGACATTCTTATAGGCCGTGCTGGGCGCGGCTTCCCGTGCGAAATCGCCGGTCAGCAATTCGCCCTGCTCCGCCTCGCCGAAGGCGGAAAAGAAATTATCGAAGTAAAAAGACGCCCAGGAATTGCCGTCTTTGGCAAGAAACGTATGTTCCAGTTTCCGGCGCAGCGTGGCTCCGAGCAGGGAAGAGGTCGCAACCGAGTTGCGCAATGCGCGCCGCAAAAAACCCGGAGCCAGGCTGCGGTAAGCGCGATCCATGGCCGCGTTTTTCAAAGTGAAGGCATAGCGCGTGTAACCCGCCAGCGTTTCATCCGCGCCCTCTCCCGTAAGCACCACCGTCACTCGCTCGCGCGCCAGCCTGGCGACAAAATATAGCGAGACGCTCGACGGCCACACAATGGGCTCATCTTCATGCCAGATCAAATGCGGCAGCGCCCCAAAAAAATCCCGCTCGCCGACCAATACCTCGTAATGCCGGGAATGGATGTGCTCCGAAACCGCACGCGCAAAGGGCAGTTCGCTGTATGTTTGCTCGGGGTAGCCGACGGAAAACGTTTCCACCGGCTCACGCCGTATTTTTGTCATCAGCGCCGCCACCGCGCTTGAATCGACGCCGCCGCTCAGGAACACGCCCAACGGCACATCGCTCATCAGGTGGCTCTGGACCGCGCCTTCCAGTAACTCGCGGTAACTCCGGATGTAATAACTCTCATCCCGCGATTCGTGCACCTGCGACGCATCCAAGTCCCAATACTGCCGGATTTGCGTCTTGCCCTCCGGGCCAATCGTCACGGTGTGCCCGGGGAGCAGTTTGAGGATCCCGTTGTAGAAAGTCGGCTCGCCCGATAAGTATCCAAACGCCAAATATTCCGGCAGCGCCGCCCGATTGAACTGCGGACGAATCCCACCGTGCGCCAGCACGGCCTTGATTTCCGATCCGAATAGCAGCCGCTCCGGCGTCAGCTTGTAATACAGCGGCTTGATGCCCAGCCGGTCGCGCGCGATGAAAAGCGTTTTCGTCTTGCGGTTCCAGATGGCAAAGGCGAACATGCCGCGCAAGTGCTGCACGCACTCCGCGCCGTGCTCTTCGAAAAGATGGATGACGGTTTCGGTATCGCTGTGCGTGCTGTAACGGTGACCGCGCGCAATCAGTTGCTCGCGCAAGGCGAGATGGTTGTAGATTTCGCCATTGAACACGATCCACAGGGTGCCGTCCTCGTTCGAAATCGGCTGATGCCCGCCCGCCACATCGACAATGCTGAGCCGCCGCATGGCGAGGCCCACGGCGCCGTCGATGTGGAAGCCGTCGTCGTCCGGCCCGCGATGGGTAATGATGCGGCACATCTCGCGCAAAGCTTCGGCATTCGCGCGCGCGTCCCGTCCGAATTCAAGAATCCCAGCGATCCCGCACATTCAATGTTTCTCCGCGTAAGGCGGCGATGAGGAGTGCGAACCGCCCGTCAGCCCTTCGCCGGTTAGCCGCTCGAACAAGGACGTAACCGAAAATGCGCCCGGTGCTGTATTCATAACTGCATCCTGCTTGCGCCACTCGAAAAATGCGGATGTCGCCGCCGCCGTCAGTAGAGGCTGTCCCTGCCACGCGACCTGCGTGCCGCCGATCGCGAGCAGGTGCGTGAGCTTTTCTTTCTCGATGCGGCAATACAGTACCCGAGCGTCCGAAGACCACGGGCCGGAACTCCATGCGCCACCGCTGAGCGCAAAGAAGAATCCGTCGCTTTCGTCATTTTGACGATAGTCGAGTTCATAGGCCTGCACCGCCGCTTCTCGCAGGTTTGCCAACTTCGGTTCACCGTCCCGCCGGATTGCGTCCAGGCGCGGCACCAGCGCCGTCGCCGTCTCCGCCGGCAGCAACACCCGCGCATGGCATCGCACGAGAGGTGCAGCCTGCAATGCGCCATACGCAGGCGACAGCAGAGTTTCAGTAGCTTCCAACCCCGCCCGCCAGGCTGTTTCTTCCGGCACGAGCAAGGTCAACGCCGGTTCATCCGGCCGAGCGCCAGCTCTCGATATCTCCACTCGTCCCGAACCCGCGCTCCTAACATCGAGACCGGGCGCAAAGTGCCATCGTATTTCCAGTTCATGTTCCGCTCGTCCGAGCGCCACATCGCGCACCAGGCACACGCCGCCTGCGATCTTCAACACGTGCCGCCGATGTAAAACCGGGTCCGCCAGCCGCTCATATCCATTGTGACTGCCGACAAAATAAGTGAAGCTTTTTCCCACGATCCAGTTTTCCGCATGCGTCGTGGGAATGTGGGTCCATGAGAAAGGCCCATCCGCAACCGCCTGGTCCACTCCATCCACGCGCAGCGTGTTGTGCGCGCCCGTCCCGCGGAACATGTTACGGTCCGCCGGATCTTCCGCAATGTACACGCCGCTCCCGGAGTCCACCAACCAGCGCCGTCCATCCATTGTGAGCCGCAGGCTGAGGGCGTCGGCATGTCCGTGCCCCGCACGGCCCACGCCCTGCGGACCGGCATCCAGAACCATTAGGTGCGCAAACGGCTGCGAATCCGCCAGCCCAAAAAGCCCGCCGTCTGAAAACGCAACGGAATGCGCCGCCGCGGTGGTTTGCTTGCACGAGTGTGCGCGCTCGAGTTTTTCGACCGCCCGATTTCCAAAAAGCCAGATTGCCTCTTCGGTCAGATGGGCGGCGGAAAATTCCCGGGAGTACATCGCCGCGCCGAGCGCCAGCGGGTCCGTCATCTGCTCCGTCCGATTGCGCCGCGGATTGAACAGCCGTCCGCCATCGTCGTCGCCGAAGCCTTCCGCCGGGCCAGCCTGCGCCAGGGCCGCAATGACATCGAGCATTCGCGCCAGCACCGCGTCATACGCCGGAGGAATGTCCATTCCATTCCGCGCCGCCAGCAACCGCGCATACAAGAAGAAGTCGAGCGCGTAAACGTGGTAGTACAGCGATTGCTCGAAGTAGACGCCATCCGGACGCACCTGCCGCTCCGCCTCGCTCAGCACGATACGCCAGCCCGATTCCTTCCAGCGCGCCGCTCCCGGCATTTGCGGATACAAGGCGCCCAGAAAGAACAGCGCCACCGCTTCTCCCAGCAAGTGTGTGTTCGGAGAAAAATAACTAGATAGATAGCGCTCAATGTAACGCCCGTGGAAGGAGAGCGCCGGCGTCAGTTCCGCGCGAAGCTCCGCACCCCCGTCGGCTCCCGCCAGCAACTGGTCCACCCAGATCCACGAAAAGGCGCGGAAGGCAACCTCCAGCGTGCTTGCCCAGTTGACCCCCAGCGGATAGGGATTCGCTTTGATCCAGCTCCGCCACTGCGCCCTCAACTCCCGAATGTACTTTTCGTCCCCAGTCAGCAGCCATGCCTTGGCGAGCGTCACCAGGTGCTGGTGCCGATTCAATTCCCACGTAATCTTGTGGTCGCCCACGGCGGCGAAATCGAGAAAAGGAATCTTGAACCAGGGATCGAGCGGGGCGCGCTTGCCGTGTACGGGATCGAGATGCCAGTCGATCTCCTTGAAATCGGTGTTTTTGAAATTGTCGCCGTCGAAATTGCCGTTGCCGCGATCAAGAGTGAAGTCGAGATTCTCATAGCCTAGCAGGCGAAAACGATGGCCGCAAATCTCATCGGCCAAGCGCAAAATTTCAGCCGCTTCGCCGGGCAGGTGTTGGCGCAACAACTCCACGCGCTCCGAAATTTCACTGCCAGGGAAAAAGAATTGCCCCGATGGCGCCGTCGAATTCGCCTTCAGCCGAACCGCCCCGGCGTGCATGCCCATCCTGTGCATGAGCAGGTCGCGCCGCTTGTGCAGCTCCTGCCCCACGCGCACCCTTACCTCTTCCCAATCCATCCGGGACAGGCGCGCCAGCATGCTTTGCCATCCAGCAGCCATCCGATACTCCCATCTTACATGGTGAGGAGGCCACGCTTGCTCCACCAGTTACCCTTTTGCTACGGTTTGACGATGGCTGATATAGTTCCTAGTAGCATCAAGCAGCCCCCAGGTACTTGATGGCCAGGAGAATTCGCTTGGGCTTGCCGGTTAGCATTTTTGGATTGGGATACGTCGGTTCGGTTTCGGCGTCGTGCTTCGCCTCGATGGGGCACAAAGTCATCGGTGTGGACGTGAGCCACGCCAAAGTTGAGATGATGGATTCGGGCCGCACTCCGATCATTGAGGCGCGCATGAGCGAAATGGTTGCAGAGGCGCACCGCGCGGGCCTCCTGCGCGCCACCACCGACGCGACCGACGCCGTGCTGAATTCCGACGTCTCTTTCGTGTGCGTCGGGACGCCCAGCCTGAAAAATGGCAAGCTCGACCTGAGCCACATCGAGCAAGTGGCTCGCGAAATCGCCGCCGCCATCCGCCAGAAAAAATCGCCGCACGTTTTTGTCCTGCGCAGCACGGTGCTGGCCGGAACCACCGAATCGGTTGTAGTCCCCATCCTCGAGAAAGACAGCGGCAAAAAGTGCGGCCAGGATTTCACCGTTTGCTATAACCCCGAGTTTATGCGGGAAGGCAGCGCGGTCGCCGACTTCCTCAATCCGCCTTACACGATTCTCGGAGCGAGCGACGTCCGCCACCTGGCGCCGCTGCGCGAGCTTTACAAGAACACTCCCGGGACGCTCTATGAGACGGCCATTCCCGTCGCAGAGATGGTCAAGTATTTTTCCAACTGCTATCACGCCCTGAAAGTCGGCTTCGCCAACGAAATGGGGACGATGTGCAAGCATTTGGGAGTGGATGCGCATGCGGTCACGAAAATTTTTACATCGGACACCAAGCTGAACATTTCCGCAGCCTATCTTTCCCCTGGATTTGCCTTCGGCGGTTCCTGCCTTCCGAAAGATCTGCGGGCCATCACTTATAAGGCCAAGGAACTCGACCTCAAGCTCCCCTTACTCGAATCGCTAATGCCAAGCAACGCCGAGCACGTCGGTCGCGCGGTCGAAATGGTGCTGAGCAAGGGCAAAAAGAAAATTGCGCAACTCGGCTTGAGCTTCAAGGCCGGCACCGACGATCTTCGGGAAAGCCCGCAGGTGCAGTTAATCGAGCGCCTACTGGGCGAGGGCCTCGACGTCAAAGTTTGGGACGAGGATGTTTTTCTGGGCCGCTTGGCCGGAACCAACCGCCAGTACATAGAAGAGGTGATCCCGCACATAGGATCCGTGCTCTCCGCCGACTTAGAAGATATACTAAGTACCGCGGAAGTCGTGATACTGGGCAACAAATCGGCAAACAAAGATCGCTTGGCCAAACGCCTTCGTCCGGAACAGATCGTGATCGACCTCATCCATCTAGATAAGATGCACCGTCCAGAAGGCGCCCGCAGTTATGAGGGAATTTGCTGGTAGGAATTCGCTGGGGGTCTTAGTGGAAGTGGTGTAATAAGCGTAAATGGTCCCGGGAAAGCTCCCGGCATCAGCGGTGGTGCAAGGCGTGGAAAATGCGCCCAGCGCGTGACCCGGGAAGCGCGATCGGCGCCAATTTCGAGCGTGCCCCGTCCAAGCTCCGCTTGGGCGGGGATGCTCGCCGCACCGCGCCAAACCTCAGGCGTGATAGACCCGCTCGTAACGGCGCGCTTCATACCACAGCGCCAGCTCGACGCGGTTCCACATGCCCAGTTTGTCGTAGATCAAGCGCAAATGGTTTTTCACCATGTGCTCGGTCGTTCCGAGAGAATCGGCGATCTCCCGGTTCTTGCAGCCTTCGGCTACGCGTTGAATGATGATTTGTTCGCGTTCGCTGGGTCCGCGGCGGTTTGCTGTGTCTCCAACCATAATTGCCTCCTATAAAGTAAAGTCGCGAGCTTGACCCGCTTGATGCCACCCTTGATCCCGAAACGTACAAACAGGCGGTTGAAATCCGCCTTGACCGTGCGTTCGGCAATGTGCAGATCGCGAGCGATTTCCGAGTTGTCGCATCCCTGGAGCAGCAGCTCGACGACCTGCCGTTCGCGGGGGCCTACTAGGTTGAAATTCTCTTTCATAAACTCCGCACCTGACCGGCGCGCCCCGGCTGCCGTATGTGTCTTTCCCAGCCCGGCAGCGCGACGCATCTGGGTTCGGGTATTTGGCTCTCCTATTGCATTCACGCAGCCAAATCGCGCTCTGGACGTTAACATAGTGTAAAAATCATGGTTGCGCGTTTCCCCCAGAAAAATCGCGGGTACGGCAGCCTTTGCGGGCAGATTTCGGGCAGGGATGCTGTGCAGCGGAGCCCCGGCCTAGGGTGAATCACTTAGTACAAACTTCCGATATGCCTGCCTCAGAAGAATGATTTACCCGAAAGTTCATCCGCAGCCAGCAATCGCTCCTCCCCTATAATGGGCCGTGGACTTCAAGCTGGTAAGCAGCTACACACCCCAAGGCGACCAGGCGCGGGCCATCGACGCGCTTACCCGCGGCGTGTTCGATCGCGAGCAGCATCAGGTCCTGCTGGGGGTGACCGGATCGGGCAAGACCTTCACTGCCGCCAAAGTCATCGAGGCCGCCAACCGCCCTGTCCTCGTCATGGCCCACAACAAAACCCTGGCCGCCCAGCTCTACCACGAATTCAAGAGCTTCTTCCCCCACAACGCCGTCGAGTATTTCGTTTCATATTATGACTTTTACCAGCCGGAGGCTTACGTGCCGGCGGCGGACCTCTATATTGAAAAGGAGGCGACGGTCAACGACGAACTCGATAAGTTGCGGCTCTCGGCGACGCGGTCGTTATTTGAGCGGCGCGATTGCCTGATTGTCGCTTCGGTCAGTTGCATTTACGGCTTGGGATCGCCGGAAGCTTACTACGGGATGCTGCTGTTCTTGGAAAAGGGACAGAAGATCAGGCGTCAGGACATTACACTCAAGCTGGTCGAAATTCTTTACGAGCGCACGGAGGGCGATTTTCGGCGCGGCACATTTCGGGTGCGCGGCGATGTGATCGAGATTTATCCGACTTATGACGACAACGCGTATCGCGTCGAGATGTTCGGCGACGAGATTGAGTCGCTCGCGCAGATCGATCCTTTGTTTGGGACGGTCAAGCAGCGTTACATGCGGCTGCCGGTGTATCCCAAGACGCATTATGTGATGAAGGAAGAAACCCGCGCCTCGGCCGTTGCCTCTATAAGGACAGAACTCGCATGGTGGGAAGCGGAACTTGAAAAACAAGGGCGGCTGGTCGAATCGCAGCGCATTCATCAGCGCGTGATGTACGACCTCGAAATGATCAAGGCGATGGGGTACTGCCACGGCATCGAAAACTACTCGCGGCATTTCACCGGACGGCTTCCCGGCGAGCCTCCGCCGACGCTGCTCGATTATTTTCCACGCGACTTTCTGATGTTCATCGACGAGTCGCACCAGACCGTGCCGCAGCTCCACGGCATGTACCACGGCGACCGCTCGCGCAAGCAAACGCTGGTGGAGTATGGATTCCGCATGCCTTCGGCGCTTGACAACCGTCCACTTACTTTCGAGGAGTTCGAGCACCGCACCAACCAGATCGTCTATGTTTCGGCCACACCCGGACCTTATGAACTTACTAAGTCGGCGGGAGTTGTGGTGGAACAGATTATCCGGCCTACGGGTTTGATCGACCCACCGGTCGAGATACGTCCAGTCAAAGGACAGATCGACGACCTGCTGCACATGATCCGCGATCGCGTGTCTCGCAACGAGCGCGTGCTGGTGACCACGCTGACCAAGCGCATGGCCGAAGATTTGTCCGAGTATTACAGCGAAGTCGGCGTGAAGTGCCGTTACATGCATTCCGAAATCGAGACGCTGGAGCGGGTGAAGATTCTGCGCGACCTGCGCAAGGGCGAGTTCGATGTATTGATCGGCATCAATCTTCTGAGGGAAGGGCTCGACCTGCCGGAAGTATCGCTGGTCGCGATCCTCGACGCCGATAAAGAAGGTTTCCTGCGTTCCGCCGGTTCGCTGATCCAGACCATTGGACGGTGCGCCCGCAACCTGAACGGCCGGGCGATCCTCTATGCGGACCGCATGACGGACTCGATGAAAAAGGCGCTCGACGAAACCAACCGCCGCCGCGCCATCCAGCAGGCCTACAACGACGAAAACGGAATCACGCCGGAATCGATCATCCGCCCGCTCGACATGACGCTAGTCGCGATCGTAAGCGCGGACTACACCGACCTCACCGGTCCCGAAGCCGATGGAATTCCGGAATTCAAGTCGCAGCAAGAGTTGGATGCTTATATAGAGAAGTTGGAAAGCGACATGCGGGAAGCGGCCAAGCGGTTTGAATTTGAGAAGGCGGCCAAGCTGCGTGATGCGATCAAGGAACTGCGGACGAAGGAATTTTTGTTTGCTTGAGGGGACCGAACATTCCCGTTTGTGAAGGACACGTATATCGTGTTACACAAAAGTCGTGTCATCCACTCGCCGTTTACGCAACGTGACCGTGACTCTGGAAGAAGACGTCGCCGTGTGGGCCCGGATGGAGGCGGCGCGCCGGGACACGAGCGTTTCGCGGCTGCTGGGGGCACTGCTGTAAGGAGCGCATCTCGGCCCAGGGCGGTTCCGCGGCGGGAGCGGCGGATCGGCTCGCGAGCTTCGGCAAGCGGCACAGGCTCTCTTTGCGGGGACTCAAAATCAAAGATCTGATCAATGAAGGACGCCGGTGAGCCGGTTTGTCCTCGACGCCTCCGTCGTCCTCGCCTGGTGTTTTCCCGATAAGAACGCTGCCATGGCGCAGCATGTTGCCGGCATGTTCAAGCAAGGCGGCGCCGCGGTTGCACCCTCATTTTGGCCACACGAAGTTCTGAACGCCTTGCTGGCCGGAGAAAGACGCAAGCGCATTTCCAAAGAGCTGGTGCGCAGCTTCCTCGACGACCTGGCGACGCTCCCCATCGTGCTGGAACAGTTTCCCGCCACCGTGGTATTCGACAGGATCGAGCGACTCAGCCGCGAGCACGGCCTGACTGCGCACGATGCGGCTTATCTCGATCTGGCCTTGGATAGCGGCTTGCCACTTGCCACCTTGGACGAGGAGTTGGCGAGGGCTTGCAAGAAAGCACGTGGGCGGCTGGTGCAAGTGTGATGTTCTCGACTGACGGGTCAACTTCCTCGCCGGCTGCGCCCAGGGCTGGGATGACGGGGTTGGAGAGCTTGGAGACTGGATGAGAGGCTTCCTGAAACGCAAGGGGGAGCCAAAACGTAAAATGGGCCGCCAGCCAAGAAGCGGTGACTCTTCCTTGGCTATCGGCCCATTCGATCCGGACTGGGATCGGAGGTGATAGCTTTATGGTAGACCCTCCAGTACGATTGTCAAGCGTCAAGTTCCAGCCTCGGAATTGGTTCCAATTTGGGCCATTTCGGCAAGAAGTTGCCCCGGTCAATTGACACATTTCTCGCCGCAGTGTTACTTTGAAGAGTTTTAGGGGGAGCTCTTCTTCTAGCAGGATCAACCAGTTACGATCAGCAAGGATTCGGTCGTCAGCGCGATCATCGGAAAATGGAACAGACACTTGGACAACTAGGCGAATTACTGCTTGGAGCCGTGCCCACGGTCATCCTGCTGGCCACGCTGTACATTCTGTACACGTTTCTGGTCCATCGGCCGCTGACCGCCGTACTGGCCGAGCGCCGGAGTCGCACACAGGGAGCGATGGAAAAAGCGCGCGCCGATATCGCCGCCGCCGAGGCCCGCACTGCCGACTACGAGCAGCGGCTCCGCGAAGCGCGGCAGAAGATTTTCAAGGGCCAGGAAGCCCGCCGCCAGCAAGCCAGCCAGTCGCGCAGCCAGGCCGTGAGCCAGGCGCGCACCCGGGCCCAAGAGCAAATCAAGCAGGCCCGCGCCGCGATGGAGCAAGATAAACAGCAAGCGATGTCGAAGCTGCAATCCGACGCGACCAGACTCGCCAGCGAAATCGTGCGCACAGTGCTGCGCCCCATGGCATCGCCCAGCCAGGCCGGTGGCCAATGAAAATGAAGACGATGCTCGCAATCGCGCGACCGGTGCTGGCGCTGGCCCTGCTGGCATTCTTGCCGATGGCTCCCGCACAGCTCGCTTGGGCGCAGGAAAGAGCCGCAGCCGAGGCTTCCGGACAATCTTCCGCACCATCGGCCGCCGAACCCACGGCCCCCGAACGCCAGGCCGCCGCAGCCAAACAGTCCTTACCCGCGCCCGAGCAAAAATCTGCCGGAGAAGACCAAGAAGAAAACGCCAGTCTGAAGTACGCCGCGCCCGTCCAATGGCTGGCGCGCGAAACTGGATGGAGCGCGCATAAGGCCTACATGCTGGCGCTCAGTCTGAACTTTGCCATCATTGTCGTCATAGTGTTCTGGGCCGCGCGCAAGTTCGTCCCTGGGATGCTGCGCGACCGCAACGCATCCATCCAGCAGGCCCTGCAGGAAGCGCGCGCCGCGAGTCAGGATGCGAACCGTCGCCTGGCTGAGATTGAGAATCGTCTTCGCCAGTTGGATGTGGACGTCGGGCAGATGCAGGCCAGCGCCGAAAAGGAAGCCAACGCGGAGGACGCTCGCATTCAGCAAACCGCGGAAGAAGACGTTCGCAAGGTGGTCGCCGCCGCCGAACAGGAAATCGCCGCCGCCGCCAAGCAGGCCCGCCGCGAACTCACCACGCACACCGCGGGATTAGCCATCGCCCTGGCTCGCCAGCAAATCAACGTCGATTCCAACACCGACCAGGTTCTGGTCCGCACGTTTGCCTCGAAACTGGCTTCGCAGCCTTCTTCGCATGATGATAAAGACGGCGGAAAGGACGGACAGTAGCCATGGCTTCCGTGGTGGGCGTCTACGCCCGCGCTTTCGCCGATGTAGTGATGACACGGACGGCGAAAAGCCAGCTCGATGTGGCGCGCGCTCTCCGGGAATTGCACGCCGTCGATGCCCTGCTCAAAGAAAGCGACCCATTGCGCCGCGTGCTGGAAAACCCGTCGATCCCCGGAGACCGCAAACGCGCAGTGCTCGACGCCATCACCGCAAGGCTGGGCACGACAAGACAAGTGCGGAATTTCGTGGCCATACTAACCGACAACCGCAGACTGCCACTGTTCAGCGACGTCGTCAAACAAGTGGAACAGGAATTGAACGACCGCCAAGGTTTTGTCGAAGCGCAAGTCAGCACGGCGCGCCAACTGAGCGAGGCCGAAAAACAAATGCTGGAAGCCGAGATCGCAAGAATGACCGGCAAAAGAGTGCGGGCAAGATACGAACAAGACGCCACGCTACTAGGAGGCGCGGTTGTCCAAGTAGGCAGCACCATCTACGACGGTTCGGTGAAAGGCCAGTTGGAAAAAATCAGGGAACAGTTGATGGAAAGCTAGGAATTAGGAACGAAGAGCGAACGACCAACGACAAACGACTCTTATGGCACAAATCAAAGCAGACGAAATCACCCAGCTCATCCGCGAGCAGATCGATAACTACGAATCGAAGATCGCGGTCGACGAAGTTGGCACGGTCATCACCCTTGGTGACGGCATTGCCCGAGTATACGGTCTCGACAAGGTCATGGCCGGCGAGTTGCTCAGCTTCCCGCACGGCGTCGCCGGAATCGCCATGAACCTCGAAGAAGACCAGGTCGGCGTGGTCATCCTCGGCGAATACACCGAGATCGAGGAAGGCAACGAAGTCAAGCGGACTGGCCGCATCATGAGCGTGCCTGTCGGCGAAGCCCTAGTTGGACGCGTCGTCAACTCGCTCGGCGTACCAATTGACGACAAGGGGCCGATCGCCACCGACAAGTTCATTCCCATCGAGCGCCTTGCTCCCGGCGTGATTGCCCGCCAGCCGGTGCGCGAGCCCATGGCCACGGGACTCAAGGCCATCGACTCCATGATTCCCATCGGCCGCGGACAGCGCGAGCTCATCATCGGCGATCGCCAGACCGGCAAGACCGCCGTTGCCCTCGACACGATCATCAACAGCAAGGGCAACGACCTGATCTGTATCTACAACGCCATCGGCCAGAAGCGCAGCTCTATCGCGCAGGTGGTGAAAATTCTGGAAGATGCGGGCGCCATGGAATACACGATCGTGGTCGCCGCGTCGGCATCCGAACCGGCTCCCATGCAGTACATCTCTCCCTACGCGGCCTGCGCCATGGGGGAGTTTTTCCGCGACAACGGACGCCACGCGCTCTGTATCTACGACGATCTTTCCAAACACGCCGCTTCTTATCGAGAGATTTCGCTCTTACTCCGCCGTCCACCCGGACGCGAAGCTTATCCCGGAGATGTTTTCTATCTCCACTCGCGCCTGCTGGAGCGCGCGGCTAAATTGAGCGATAAGAATGGCGGTGGATCGCTGACCGCGCTCCCCATTATTGAAACGCAAGCGGGCGACGTCTCCGCTTACATTCCGACTAATGTCATTTCCATTACCGACGGCCAGATTTATTTGGAAACGGACCTCTTCAACCAAGGAGTGCGTCCCGCTGTCAACGTGGGACTCTCCGTGAGCCGCGTAGGCGGCAGCGCGCAGATCAAGGCCATGCGGCAAGTTGCCGGAACACTGAAGCTCGAACTCGCCCAGTACCGCGAACTGGCCGCCTTCGCCCAGTTCGGCAGCGACCTCGATAAAGCCACGCAGCAGCAGCTCAATCGAGGGAAACGCCTGGTGGAACTCCTGAAGCAGGGGCAGTTTTCGCCGCTTCCGTTCTCAAAACAAATTCTGATCATCTTCGCCGGCACCAGCGGAGCGCTTGACGATCTGCCGGTCGAACAGGTGCGCGACTTCGAGAAAGATCTCTACAAGTATGTGGAAACCGCGAATCCGGGCCTGCTCAACACCATCATGGAGAAGAAGATTCTGGATGACAACCTGAAAGCGGAAATGTCCAGAGTGATCAAAGAGGCAAAACAGCAGTTCGTGGATTCAAGGCAAGCAGTAGCGAAATAATTCGGTTGCTAGCTGCTAGCTACTAGCCACTAGCAACCCAGAGCGTCAGCATTTCTATGGAGAGTGTAGGTTTTGCTAGCAGCTAGAAGCTAGCGGCCAGTAGCTGCCTTATGGCAAATGTTCTCGACATCCGGCGCCGCATCCGCAGCGTGGTCAACACGCGGCAGATCACCAAGGCGATGAAGACCGTCTCCGCGGCCAAGCTGCGCCGTGCGCAAGAGGGAGCCCTCGCCGCGCGTCCCTATTCGCAGATGCTCGCAAACGTCCTCAAGTCGCTTGTGTCGCGGGCCGATATCTACGATCCCTCGACCGGAGAGCCGCGTCATCCACTGCTCGCCGAGCGTCCTGAGAAAACAATCCTGCTGATCGTGGTTACTGGAGACAAAGGCCTGGCGGGGGCGTTCAACACCAACATTCTGAAGATGGCGACGAAGTTCATCCAGTCGAAACCAGATCAGAACATTGATGTCGAATGCATCGGACGCAAAGGCCGCGATTTCATGCGCCGCCGCTATCCGATGGCTCCAGAGAGGGCCGTTGCCGACGGAACCGATGCAACGACAATCGCTTCTGCCGGTGGAGAGCCGGGCGTCTCGCCCGCTCAGCGGGACACGGAAGCCGCCTCTCCGCGTGGCGGCCGCGTGCAAATCGTGGGCGAATACGTGGGAGTTCTCGGCAAGGTCGAACACAATTTTGCGTCCACTCTCAGCCAGAGCGTGATTGCCCGCTACACGCGCGGCGAGATTGACGGAGTCTATGTTCTCTTCAACGAGTTCAAGTCGGTCATCGCGCAACGTCTGGTCGCCGAGCGGCTATTGCCCATCAAGGAGATCGGCGAAGTCGACATCCAAATGGCCGAAGAGGCTTCGGCAGAGGAACGCAAGCAGCGCATCGAAGCGGCGAAGTCGGCGGGCGTCGGAATGCGTGCCGCCGATACCAGCGTCGTCGATGAGGCTGCCGCGAAGTTTGCAACCTTGCCCGTCGATTACATCTACGAGCAGCCGCCCGAGCGGCTTTTTCAGGGAATTTTGCCGAAGTACCTGGGCATCCAGATTTTTCACGCGCTTCTGGAATCCGTGGCTGCCGAGCACGCCGCCCGCATGACGGCAATGGATGCAGCAACGGCGAACGCCAGCGATATGATCGACTCGCTGACCCTGGTCATGAATCGCGCGCGCCAGGCCAAGATCACCAAAGAAATTATAGAAATAGTAAGTGGCGCCGCCGCGCAGTAAAGATTTGCGAACAGCGAACGACGAACAGCGAACGACCAACGACTAACGACTTTGAGACTTTAATTTATGCCAGAGAATATCGGACACGTAATCCAAATCGCCGGTCCCGCCGTCGACGTGCAATTCACCGAAGCCGCCATGCCTCCCATCTATCAGGCGCTTCGAGTTGTCGACGATGGCTTCACCGTGCCTTCCCCCATCGACGTCATCCTCGAAGTGCAGCAGCACCTGGGCGAAGGCCGCGTGCGCTGCGTCGCCATGGAACCCACCGACGGAATGGTGCGCGGGATGAAGGCGATCGATCAGGGAGGGCCGATTTCCGCGCCGGTTGGCCGCGGAACGCTGGGACGCGTAATGAACGTCATCGGCGAGCCCGTGGACAATCTCGGCCCCATCGCCCATGAAAAGAGAATGCCGATCCACCGTCTCGCGCCCGCGTTCGATGAACAGTCGACCACGGCGGAGATGTTCGAGACCGGCGTGAAAGTCGTGGACCTCATCCAGCCGTTTTTGAAAGGCGGAAAGATCGGGCTGTTCGGCGGCGCCGGCGTCGGCAAGACCGTCGTCATCATGGAACTAATCAACAACGTCGCCAAGCAGCACGGTGGATTTTCCGTGTTCGCCGGAGTCGGCGAGCGAACTCGTGAAGGCAACGATCTCTGGCTGGAAATGAGTGAGTCGGGAGTCATCAAGCCCGGCAAGCCGGACGAGTCAAAGGCCGCGTTGATTTACGGCCAGATGACCGAGCCGCCCGGAGCCCGTCTCCGCGTGGCGCTCACGGCTCTGACTGTAGCCGAATATTTCCGCGACGAAGAAGGCTCCGACACGCTTCTGTTCATCGACAATATTTTCCGCTTTACGCAAGCTGGCTCCGAAGTGTCCGCTCTCTTGGGCCGCATGCCCAGCGCCGTGGGTTATCAGCCGAACTTGGCAACTGAAATGGGCGAGTTACAGGAGCGGATTACTTCAACTAAGAAGGGTTCGGTGACATCCGTGCAGGCGATTTACGTTCCGGCGGACGATTTGACCGATCCGGCGCCAGCCACCACCTTTGCCCACCTGGACGCGACGACCGTGCTTTCGCGCGCGCTTACGGAGATTGGAATCTATCCGGCGGTCGATCCGCTGGCTTCCACTTCGCGCATTCTCGATCCGAGGATCGTTGGCCAGGACCATTACGATGTCGCGCAGATGGTAAAGAAGACGCTGCAAACTTACAAGGACCTACAGGATATCATCGCGATTCTCGGCATCGACGAGCTCAGCGAAGACCAGAAAGTGACCGTCGCGCGCGCCAGAAAGATCCAGAAGTTTCTATCGCAGCCCTTCTTTGTGGCCGAGCAATTCACGGGAACTCCCGGGCGCTATGTGAAGATTGCCGACACGGTGAAAGGATTCCGCGGCATCGTGGAAGGGAAGTACGACGACATTCCCGAACAGGCTTTCTATATGAAGGGAACGATCGACGAAGTGCTGGAGACGGCGGAGAAAATGAAGGGCGCGGCAGCGTAGAAGCAATCGTTGGTTGTCAGTAGTTCGTCGTTGGCAAATGCCAGCGGCTAACGTTCTGACCTAACGAGTAACGACTAATGACAGACGACCAATGGCTAGTACATTCCAACTCGAAATCGTAACTCCCTCCCGGCTGCTAATGAAGGATGCGGCGGAGGAAGCGCAGATCCCGGCCTTGGGTGGGTATCTGGGGATACTTCCGGGGCACGCTCCCCTGATTACCGAGCTCTCCGTCGGTGCGATTACTTACAAGGCGAGTGGCGCCGAGCACACACTCTCGGTGGCGTGGGGGTTTGCGGAGGTGCTGCAGGGCAAGGTGACGATTCTAGCGGAGGTAGCGGAGCGTCCACAGGAAATCGACATTGAGCGCGCGCAAAAAGCCAGAGACAGAGCCGAGCAGCGCCTCAAGAGCAACGATATGCAGGTTGACTACACGCGAGCCGAAGACGCATTGCAGCGCGCGGAAACTCGTCTGCGAGTTGCGAAGGATGTTGCGAAGGAACAATAGACTTTTGCCACGATGGATGGTAGTCACCCGCCAGAACCCCCCGTCCCAACCCGGCTGGACGGGGACCTTTGAGAGTTTGGGATGGACGCGAAAACGGGGGCGAATATGAAGTTCCGGAAGTTGCCGGTGTACCCCCCTTTCAGACGCTATAACAGATATATAGAGTGAAAAAAGGCGCAGCCCCTGGGTTGCGCCTTTTGATTTGCGTGGAATGGGGCGCAGGACGCCGGTTCCGGGGCCAGAATCCATGGAAGGTAACGTATAACTGGCGCGCAGTAACTCTTACCAGAAGGCCATTCACCCCACGAAAATGGGCCATGTACGACCGTGTGTTTATGACCTAGGCTGGTCATAACGTCAGCCACAATTAAGGGTGAACCGATGAAATACCTCCTCTCAATTCTCTTACTCGGCGCCACCATGCAGGCGCAGAGCTTCACGGCGAGCAACTCGACGCCGCCCAAGGCGCCGATCCAGCGGCCTTTCTGGACGGTCGAGAACAAGACGGGTTTCGGCATACTTGCCGGACTGATTGCCGCCGACGCCATCACCACGCAGCGCGGGTTGAACGAGGGAATGCACGAAGCCAATCCGCTGATGCGGCCATTCGTGACGCATGGCGCCGCCGGGCAAGCAGCCGGGTCGTCATTGGGTTTTGGCACGGGAGTGGGTGTTGCGTACTTGTTTCATCGCAGCCATCACTACAAAGCGGAACGCATTGCGCTGCGAGTGATGATCGCCGGCGAAGGCGGATTCGTGGCGAACAACATCGTTGCGCTTCGCTGAGAAAGAAGAAGCGAATCGCGCCGGCAGTCCGGCCGGCGGGTCCCCGATTGCGTTGGTCCGCGCTCCCATCCACGTTATAATTCCATCCGGGAAGTCAAATGCTCTTCGGCCGTTTTAGTGTTGGACTGCCGGAGAATTCATAGCCGGCTTCCGCGAATTTCCAAGCCAAGGGGTATTCATGCCAATTCAGAAAACGGACAAAATCTGGCACAACGGCAAGTTCATTGCATGGGATGACGCTACGCTGCACGTGATGTCTCACGTGGTGCACTACGGTTCATCGGTGTTTGAAGGCATTCGCTGCTACGCGCTGCCGACGGGGCCCGCGATTTTTCGCGCCCAGGAACACATGCAGCGGCTGATCGACTCGGCGCGCATTTACCGCATCGAGGTGGGCTACACGCGCGACGAAATGGTAAGCGCCATGGTGGAGCTGGTGAGAAAGAACGGCGTGTGGCCGTGCTACATCCGGCCCATCGTTCTCCGGGGGTACGGCGAAGCCGGGGTCAGTCCGTTCAACTCGCCCACCGAGGTTTATATCGCGAATTATCCGTGGGGAAAATATCTGGGGACGGACGCGAGCGAGGGTGTGGACGTGTGCGTTTCGTCGTGGACGCGGATCGCGCCGAACACGCTGCCGGCGATGGCGAAGGCGGGAGCGAATTACATGAACTCGCAGCTCATCAAGATGGAAGCGATCGTGAACGGCTATTCGGAAGGCATCGCGCTCGATGTAAACGGTTATGTGAGCGAGGGGTCGGGCGAGAACCTGTTCGTGGTTCGCAATGGCGTGCTGCACACGGCGCCGCTGGGCAACTCGGTGCTGCCGGGCATCACGCGCGACTCGGTGTTGCAGATTGCGCGCGATCTTGGCATCAAGATCGTGGAGCAGCAGATTCCGCGGGAGTCGCTCTACATTGCAGATGAAGTTTTCTTCACGGGCACGGCCGCGGAAATCACGCCGATTCGCTCGGTGGATAAAATCGCCGTGGGCAAGGGCAAGATCGGGCCCGTGACGAAATCTCTGCAAAAGGAGTTTTTCGGCATCGTTTTCGGGGAGAAGGCGGACCGCTATCGCTGGTTGACTCCGGTTCCCGTGGAAGCAAAGCAACCAGTGGGGGTGTAACTTGCCGGCCAGGCTGCGCGGAAGAGTATTTTCTGAGGCGACAACAGCGGAGTTGCGCTCGGCTTGAAGGTCGAGGTGTCCGTCCCAACACGAGCGGGATAGTGCAGCGATGAATCCGTTCTAAATGGGTAACGAGAGAACTTCCCCGCAGCTACTGGCTGTGGAGGATATAGCCTGGTTCGAGGGGAAGTTTGCCGTCGATCTTCGACACGTTGACGCTGCTGTTGATGGAGTAAACATTCACCAAGCCAACCGCGGCAGGATTCGATTGCAGAATTTTCAGCGCCTCGTCGTCGCTCGAGACCAGCCAAAACACCACCCTGGACTTGTTGGCGGCGTCGATCAATTTTTTGAACTCGTCGCTGGTCAGCGACAAGAGTTTCTCGGCGACGATGCGCGTCTCGGGCGACGATGGATCGGTGAGCACTACGGTAAGATCGGAACCATCGGGCCATTTGCGCGTGGCCTTGATCGCTTTGGTCAAGTCGGCGGCTTTCACCACTTTGGCCGGACTGTTCTTGCCGCTCACGAGCGCGACATCGCGGGCGGCCGCGATCTCGCCGCACAGAAAGATGCAAATCAACGCCAGCACAGTTCTTGGCAGCATACGGAGTGCTCTGTTACTCAATTCAGTCATGGCTAGGGCCTGAACTTTCGCACCACGAGCCAGTCTTCGATGTAGGGCCTGTAATCGGCCTGCAATCGCGCCCGGGTTTCAGCCGCATCGCGCGTATTGCCCGCCGCCGCTTGCAATTCGGCCAGTTTCGCCATCGAAAAAGGCTCATCGGGGATCTGCTGCAGTTCTTCGATGGCGGCGGCGGTTTTCTTCTCGGCCGCGAGTAGCGCCCCATTGGCTGCGTGGTAGGAGCGTTCGGTGCCGTAACCGTGGTTTTCCTGGAGCATTTCCTGCAAGCGCGCGACGGCGGTGCGGGCGATTTCGAGATTGCCGGCTTCGGCGGCGATACGGGCCCGCATGCGTAAGATGCGCCCCAGCGCCGCGTCGCGAGTTGCGGGCGACAGAGGTCCGGGCCCGCGCAAAACCGCTTCGGCTTCGTCGATCTCGCGTAAGGCGGCGGCCGGGGAGTCGGTCAGCAGTGCCAGCTCCTGATGGATATAATTTCGATAATCGGTCAGTTGCAGCTTTGTCGCCTCGTCGAGCACGGCCGAAAGTTCCAGCCGGGCCTGCTTCGAATTGCCTTCCCGGGCATAGGTGACGGCCGATTGAATCTCAGCCTCGAGTTTGTCCTGCGGGATCGACGCCATCGGAACCGCTTTGGCGTATTCTTCGCGGGCACGGTCCTGCTTGCCCTGCAATGCGTAATCGTTGCCCAGGCCCATCTGCGAAGTGTAATACTTGGGGTCGAGTTTCAAGGCTTCGCGATACTCGGCCAGCGACTCTTCCAGCCGCCCCGCCTTCTGCAGAATTTCGGCCAGGGAATCGCGGGGATTGGGCTCGCCCGGTTCCAGTTCGACGTAGCGCTTCAGGTAAGGAATCGCCTGGTCGTACTGATGCATGCCGGCGAGGTCATAGGCCAGATTATTCAAAGCGGCCACGAAATTGGGGTCGACCTCGAGTGCGCGTTTCCCGAACTTGGCTGCGGCTTCATACTCGCGCTGGCCATCCAGCCAAATCTCGGCCTCAAAGTTCAGTTCGGTATCGCGGGGATACATGGCCAGCAAATCGTTCATGGCCGTAATGGCATCGACGAAATGTCCCCCTTCCACCGATGTCAACCATTTCACCAAAAGTTTTTCGCCGGGCGTCGCGTTCTGGGAAGTAAGGAGCGCCTTCTCGACCGCCGCTTTCTCTTCCACGGGATCGGATGTGGTCCACAAAATATAAACCCAGGCCTGGGTGAAATTTGGGTCCTTGCGGGTGGCTTCGCGGAGCTTCGCCAAAGCCTGCTCGGTGTGAAGGTTGTAGGAGAGCCGCAACCCTTCCTCGAACAACTTGGCAGCTTCCGGCGAACTCGTAGTAATAGGAAGGCGGCCGGGATTGCCTGCGGGAGTAGAGGCTGGAACCGAAGTTTGTCCGAGCGCACACATGGGGCCAGAGGCGGCCAGCACGCCGAAAACCACTGTTGCCAAAATAGCGGGACCCCAGGAATGACGGCTGTATAAGGCAAGAAATTTCCGCATGTTTCCACTCTAGCAACCGGGCAATCCGCCCTCAAATTACAGTAGTAACCGGTTCTAGGTATGACCTAGGAGGATGGGCTGGCCCTTCCCGCCCGCTCGATACACTGCGGGGCGCCTCATGTGTGTGCCGAACATGTTCGACAGCTTGGGGGTGGAAGTCCCCTGCCCAACCTGGTGGAGGTGAAGGGCTAGAGAAGCGCAAGGGCGTCGTCGCGAGGCGGGGTCTGAAAGAAGCGTGGAT
>JBEKQG010000005.1:0-41577 GCA_049519955.1 Terriglobales bacterium | reverse complement strand
AAACAGAAGCGTCTGGTTGACCGTGTCAGGAATGAAGTTCTCGCCCATGAATCGAACATAAAATGAAACCTGCTGCCCACGCTGTAAGCTCCGTCACAAATCTATGCCCGACACACACCTAGAAAGACCTCGACCGCCAGTTTCCCGCCGGGCCAGTCGATGGCGCCTGTCTCTATGTGGCTTTTCGGTTTTCTCTTCTTCGAGCTTCGGTAGTGTGGTGGCGCGCTGCTTCTATTACAGAGATTCGTATAGACAAGGCAAGCCGGTCTCTACGCGCGACCGGCGCTTCGACGTTCGCTAGCGCCCCGCGGCCTTCCAGCCTTCATCGCCATGAACGAGAGCGAGCGTTGCCTTCTTTGGGTCCCCGTGATAAAAATCGGCCTGATACTTATTGATCAGGTTTTGACGTTCCCAGACACCAAATCCCTTGACCAGCGGACCGGCGGCATCAAATGCGTCTCCCATGGGATTGGGCAGCCATTTCCAGTTGTATTCGATGGTGGCTTGTTTCGGTCCTGTGATGTGCACGACGACATCGCCCACTAGTTGCCTTTGCGCCAGGGGAACCTGATAGGAAATAGTGTCGTCATCCTTCCCGGGCGTCTTCTTGAAGCCCGGCAGAGCGGAAATGATGCTCTCGCCGTTGGGTGTGAGCGCCACATGCGCGCCCTTTGCCGCCTTCGTCAACTTCAAAATTCCCGCTTTTTCCAGTAAGCGATAATTGGGTTCGGATGGGTTGTCGTCGGCAACGGGTTTGACCATACCCGTGCGGAAGTGGATGACGGCGGGACCGGGCCCCTGCAGCGCCGCGGTCGCGATTGCCATAGCCTCTTCCGCGTGCAGAGGCGTTCCTCGGACTTGGAGCACCAGGTATGCGATCCCGCCGAGGATCAACGCCAGCAGCAACAGCATGAGCAGCATCGGCAAGAACGAGGATCGTTTTTCCATCTCGACTTCGGCTTCAAACATGGCAGCCCCTTTCTTGAGCAACGGGATATTTGTCCACCAAACTCCCACTTCTACTTAGCCCAGCTCTTTGTTTATTGCTGTGATCGAAGGCACTGGCGAGTGTGTTTTGTATCACGATGAAGTGGTCCCCGAGTGCATCCTGACAAGCCCGGCGCAGGGTGTCCTGCCCGCCTCTTTAGGCTCGCCCATGGCCCTCGATTCGTTCGCGTCACGTATAGACGTGATCTGTGTCACACCAACTCCAACCACCACACCGCATAATTACGGCAGCTTTCGTGGAGTGTTCTGCCACCTTGAGCGTGGAGATCTCATGGCAAAAGGACGCGTTTCCATTGTCGTTGAGCGCTGCAAAGCCTGTGGTTTTTGTGTGGAGTTTTGCCCCACCCATGTGCTTGCGCTTTCTTCGGCTTTCAATTCAAAGGGTTACCATCCGCCGCATGTTGTGCATCCGGAAAAATGCAGCGGCTGCGACTTGTGCGGGATGTACTGCCCGGACTTCGCTATCGCTGCCACCAAGATCGGGCCTACGGGCGGAGGTGAGAAATGACCGCTGAGCTCAATCTCAAGAAGACCGACCACGTGACGGCCGAGCGCCACACGGCCGACCCTCGCGGCGTGCTCACCGGCGTGCATTTCATGGACGGCGACCACGCCTGCTGCGAAGGCGCCCTCGCCGCCGGCAGCCGATTCGCCGCCGGATACCCCATTACTCCGTCCACCGAAGTGGTCGAGCGCTTCGCCTCTCGTGTGCCGACTGTCGGCGGTACGTTTATTCAGATGGAGGACGAACTGGCGGCCTCCATCACCCTGCAAGGCGCCGTCTGGGCCGGAGCCAAGGCGTTTACCGTGACTTCGGGGCCCGGTTTTTCGCTGATGATGGAACATATCGGCTACGCGGCCATGACCGAAACCCCATGCGTCTTCGTGGATGTGCAGCGCGGAGGCCCATCCACCGGCTTGCCCACGCTCCCCGCACAAGCCGACATGATGCAGGCGCGCTGGGGATCGCATGGCGACTACGAGATCATTGCCCTCTGCCCCAATTCTCCGCAGGAGTGTTTCGACCTCACCGTCAAGGCCTTCAACCTGGCTGAGGAATTCCGCGTGCCCGTGATGTTCATGATGGACGAAGTGGTCGGCCACATGACCGAGAAGGTCGTGATTCCTCCCGCCGACCAGATCGAGGTCGTGCCGCGCCGCCATACCCACAAGTCGGTTGCGGAGTACCTGCCCTATGGAACCAACGGCGACCTGGTCCCGGAAATGGCCCACGCCGGCGACGGCTACAAGTTTCATGTCACCGGCTTGACCCACGACGAGCGCGGCTATCCCAACATGACGCCCCCGGTCCAGGACAAGCTGGTCCGCCGCTTGCAAAACAAGATTCTCAACGCCGCCGACCGCATCGCCATGTTCGAGGAAGAACAGATCGAAGGCGCCGATGTCGTGGTGGTTTCCTACGGGATCACTTCGCGAGTGGCCCAGCGCGCCATCGAGGCGGCCCGTAAAAAGGGCCTGCGCGTGGGCAAGTTGCGCCTGATCACGGCCTGGCCGTTCCCCGACAAGAAAATCCGCGAACTGGCGGCGAAGGTGAAAGCATTCGTCGTCCCCGAGCTCAATTTAGGCCAGATGGTGCGCGAAGTGGAGCGCGCCGCCGCGGGCAAGGCCAAGACCTTCGCCGTGTCGCACGCCGGCGGCGGAGTGCACAACCCCGAAGACATTCTCAAGGTAATTGTGGAGGCAGCGCGATGACAGACAGCCTAAACACCGACATCCTCGGTCCAGTTGTCAATCCGGTCGAGGCTTTCCTGCGCAGCGATCGCATGCCTCACATCTGGTGCCCGGGTTGCGGCATCGGCACCACCGTGAATTCCTTCGCGCGCGCGCTCATTGACTCGAAAGTCGATTTGCAATCGCTGGCCCTGGTCTCCGGCATTGGCTGCACCGGCCGCGTGGCCGGATATGTCAAGCTCGATTCCTTCCATACCACCCACGGGCGCGCGATTCCGTTTGCCACCGGCTTGAAGCTCGCCAACCCAAAGCTGAATGTCGTCGTCTATTCGGGCGACGGCGATCTTTCCGCGATTGGCGGCAATCATCTCATCCACGCCGCCCGCCGCAACATTGATCTGAAAGTCATTTGCGTCAACAATCTCATCTATGCCATGACGGGCGGCCAGAGCGCCCCCACTACGCCGGATGGTTCGACGACTTCCACAAATCCATATGGTGTGTTCGAGCCGTCGTTCAATTTGCCCCACCTGGTGGAAGCGGCGGGCGCGGTCTACGTGGCGCGCTGGACCACGTTCCATGTGCGGCAGATGGCGCGTGCCATGAGCGAAGCGTTCGAGAAGAAGGGCTTCTCGTTTATCGAAATCATTTCGCCGTGTCCCACGCTCTATCAGCGCCGCAACAAGATGGGTGATGCTCTCGATGCCATGAAGTTCTACAAAGAGAAGAGCAAGGTGCGGAACGGCGCGCCCACCAGCGAAGTCGGCCTGACCATGACCGGAGAGATCGTCGTCGGCAAATTCGTCGACCGCGAACGCCCCGATTACCAGAACCTGATGCGTGCGCAATACACCGCATCCCTGGGCGACAGGTTCGTGGAACAACCCCCCGCAGAACAGGAGATGGTATGCAGCTAACGGAAATCCGCATCGCGGGCTTTGGCGGCCAGGGAGTGATTCTCTCGGCCATCGTATTGGGCAAGGCGGCGTCGATTCATCAGGGTGCCTTTGCCACCATGACGCAGAACTTCGGGCCGGAAGCCCGCGGCGGTGCCTGTAGCGCGCAACTCGTGCTCTCCGAGACGCCAATTCTGTACCCGTACGTCACCCGGCCCGACATCCTCGTCGTAATGTCGCAAGAAGCCTATGTGCGCTTCGGCTCGGAGTTGAAAGACGGCGGCACCATGATCGTCGAGCAGGACATGGTGCGAGTTTCCGATCTGAAGCAGGGAATCCAGGTCTTCAGCGTCCCCGCGACCCGCATTGCCGAAGAACTTGGCAAACGTATGGTGCTGAATTCGGTGATGGTGGGGTTCTTCACCGCTGTGACAAAACTGCTGGAACCCGACGCCGTGCGCAAGGCGGTCGCGGATTCCGTTCCCCCGAGCTTCCGGGAGCTGAACCTGAAGGCCTTTGACAGAGGATTCGAGTACGGAACCACAGCCCTAACGTCCTCCCCAAAGACGGCCGACGAAGACTTGGAGCCGGAGTACTCGCGGGAGTAGGTCTTCGCAGTCGGAGGTGAAACGCCCCTCCTCAGGCCCAGCGCCTGAAGGCGCGCTCACAGAGTAGCCGTCGCTCCATACCTAATTAGTCAAGCCCCTGATACGGATTGCATTTACGACGCTGGTTTTGACGTTGCATTTCGCAACTTTTGGTGTTGCAGAAATAAACTCCGTACTGCCAAGACGTAACTCATTGATTCTAAGCCATAATTCACTATTTTTGCCCTAAAACATCGGTAAACCTATTTTTTGCATGTTGCGATTTCCATCATTATGCTGTTTACGATTTCATCGCTCGCCTTCGGGCTGCGAAACTTGTCAGCGTTCATCTCGTTTATTTACAAAGATATAGATGCCATCAACAAGTTTTTCAACAGTCCGCTCCGCTTTGGCATGGTGGTTGCCTTAAGAAAAGCGTGAGTGGCTCGCTAGACGGCCCTCCGACGAGGTGATTTATGACAGTCCTTCTGGTTCTCTTCACATTCGCAACTTTCCTGCTGATCGACCATTTCCGCAGCCGCCAGGCCGTCGTGCCCGTGCAGGTTGCCGCGCCGCAGCATGACACGGCGCCCCGCTTGAAGCCAGCTTTTGTCGGCGGTTTCGAGGTTCCAGAGAACCTCCGCTATCATCCCGGTCACACTTGGGCGTTGAGCGAGAGCACCAGCCTGGTGCGGGTCGGCATGGACGATTTTGCCTCCAAACTGACCGGTAGTGTGGAGCGGATCGCCCTGCCGCAGCGCGGACAGTGGATTCGCCAGGGCCAGAAGATGTGCACGATCTTCCGCAACGGCGCCGCCGTTGATATGGTTTCGCCCATCGAGGGCAGCGTGTCCGACATCAATCAGGCGCTGCTGGATAATCCCAAGCTGGCGCTGAACGATCCCTACGGCGAAGGCTGGCTGGTCACGGTGCAAGCGCCCGACGCCAAAACGAGCTTCCGCAACCTGCTCGGTGGTGCGCTCGCCCGCTGGTGGACAGAAGAGTCGGCGAGCCGCCTGCAACGCCGCATGCCGATGGCGCTGGCCATGAGTGGAGCGCTGGCTCAGGACGGCGGCGTCGCCATGAACGACATCGCAAGCCAGATTCCCGATCAGGAGTGGCTGCCGCTGGCGAAAGAGTTCTTTCTGTCATAAGTCGAGTGAGGCGAACCACCTCGCCGAGTACACCGGCTGCCCGGACTTCGGGCGGCCGATTTTTTGTGTGGGGCGTGCGGAAAAGAAGCCAGGAATGGCCCACCCTTGCGCGTTCTTTGCGCAAGGGTGGAATTCCACGAGAGTGTCCCGCGTGGGATTCTAAAGCGCAATCTTCCAGTAGGCAAGCGCGGCTCTCACCTCGGTGCGTGGATAATAACTGCCGGCATGTTCGAGATCGTGGCGGATAGCGGCGAGTCGCTTCTGCGCTGATGCTCGGATCGTTGGTGACAGCGCCACCACGCCGAGAGGTAGCTTTTCATGCGGCGTTTTGGGCCAACTCGATGGGTAAGACTCCCAGTCGGTCCATTCATCCAACGCGGCGTTTGTCGCAATCAAGCTATCGTGATCGCACTGCCACTGGTAGAGGTTGCGGGCGCAAATTCGCAACATCGCCTTGATTTCGGGTAGGGTGTCAGTGAAAGCTTTGAGCGGTGCTGGCAGTAAAACCATATTGCCTACGCACGAAAAAAAACGGTGATCCATCGCGACAACATTCGAGGACTGATAAGTGGGGTCATCGACTCCCCAAATATGGCAGCACGACCAGTTGGGACGAAGTTTCTTCCGCAATCCCAGAGCGAGTGTCAGAGCTTGATTGGCATTGACATTTCCCTCGGACTTATCAACAGACCGGCCAGTTGCCCGGTTCTTGTTCATCTGACGTTCTGACCAGTTTCCTTTATAAAAAAGGCTCCCGCGGGCATGCTCGGGAAACCAAACTGGTAGCAGGTTAAATGTTTCCGGTGCCACCCACTGCGCTGTGCTTTCGATCCATGATGTGACCACACGCAGACTCATGACATTGCGTAGCGCGTCTAATCCGTCTGAAATTTCCGCCATGTTCTATGGTCGATTCTACTCTCCAGGGGGTGGTCCACGTCTCATGCTGTTCGAGAAGTGGGCACCGACCGTTGCAGAAAAATCCCAGGTTCATCCCACAATGTGGTATAACTGTTATACCCATGCGATTCCATTTCGATGAGCGGAAGAGCGGGCGGTTACGGGTAAACCCGAGACGGGGCGTCGGATTTGAAGAGGCGCAGGAGGTCTTCTCGCACCCTTACTACCTTGATCAGCGCTCGGATTGTCCCGAGCAGTACCGGGCTATCGGCTGGGTCGGAGAGCAGTTATACTCTGTTATTTTTGAGGTACGGGAGGACGAGGAAGGAGAATATTACCACCTTGTGACTCTTTGGAAAGCCACGAAACAGGAGCAGGAACTTTATGAAGAGCACTCGTAAACCGCAAAAGGTAACGTCGGCGGAAGCCATTGCCCGTCTTGCCGACAAGGGCAGAGATGTGTCACGGTTCTTCACCAATGCCGGACGCATGATGATGCCGGGTCCGATACAAAGGGTGAATGTTGACCTGGCCTCGGGCATGTTGGAAGAGTTGGATCGGGCCGCCAAAGAGTTGAACATCAGTCGCCAAGCTGTCATCAAGACGCTCATTCGTCAGGCACTCGATCGGCAATATCGGGCACGAGCCAGCCGCCCCGTAGCGAAGCGCAGGTAGAATCGCGCACGTGCGCAGCTCAAATCGCCACGATAGTTGACAGCATCAGCTATAATAAAAACAGACTACAGGCCCAACCGGTTGTGGGAGCTTTTAGCTAAGTTATTTGAAATCAAGACTTTGAGCGACTTACAAAGAATAACTCCTTTGTTTTCAATAAAAACACGGGAAAAGCCGTCCGCTAACTGCTTTGCTTTCAAGACTTTGTAAGTTAATTCCTTTTAGGTCAATACCTTAGAGGGGTGATTTCGGTAAGTTACTGATTCTAATATACTGGCATAGTATGGGGGGGGGTACCCCAGGTACCAATCAGCTAACACTAATTTCGCGCTCACGGAGCCTGCGTGATCGGCGTCGTTGCGGCTTGGCAGTTAGGGCAAAGCGTGGATTCTTTTAGGTCGATCCACTCCACCGCGTGAGAGGCGGCCATCACGCAGCGGTAATCTCCGCAGTGCGTCAGGTTCAGGGTATGGCCGAGTTCATGAATCGCTTCTTTGATCACCCGCTGGCGAAATAGCTGCGGGTCGGGCGCAAGGCCGTAGAATTCCTGGCGCAGCCGGTGGGCGGAAATCACGGCGCAGGGGCCTCCCACTTGCGCTTCGCCGAAAACGAAGGTGAGAATCGGTATGTAAAGATCTTCGGCGACAATGCCCAGCATTCGCCACGAGTCTTCACTGAGGAGGCTCTGCATGCGGCGCAGAATTTCCGACGAGTGGTATTGCTGGCGCTCGCCGTGGTAGGCGAATTCTGGATCGAGGCGTACCGGGAGGATTTTGCAGGGAACGCGGAAAGTCGTTTCGATGACCGGGCGGATGTCCTTCAACAGTCCGTCATCGACGTTTCCGATCGGCAAGAGTTGCAGCAGCTTCATTGGATCAGTTGCCAGTTGTCAGCGGCCAGTTGCCAGTTCTCAGTCTTCGATTCAGCTACTGAGAACTGAGAACTGGGAACTGAGAACTGGGATTCAGCTCTATCGCGATTCAGCCGGAGTGCGCGTCCATCCGTATTTCTTCAGCTTGTGGTAGAGAGTAACTCGGTCGATGCCGAGTATTTCGGCGGCGCGGCTCTGATTGCCGCCGCATTCCTCGACCACGCGTAGGATGTGGGCGCGCTCCATGTCCTCCAGCTTCTGGCCCGCGCCGGCCGAGGCGTTGGCGGGCTTGAAAATGAAGTCCTGTTCGTGCAACTCCGGCTCTTTGCCGACGACCATGGCGCGCTCGACGGCGTTCTCCAGTTCACGAACGTTGCCCAGCCATTGCTGCTGCTGCAATTGGTTCATGGCTTCGGGTGAAACGCGGGTGATGCGTTTGTTCATGGCCAGCGACAACTTGCGAATGAAGGAGTCGACCAGAGCGGGAATGTCCTCGCGGCGCTCGCGCAGCGGCGGCAGAAGAATGCGGAAGACGTTGAGCCGGTAAAAAAGATCGGGGCGGAATTTGCCTTCTTCGATCAGTTGTTCAAGGTCCTTGTTGGTGGCGGCGATGCAGCGGAAATCCACCTTGATGTTCTGATTGCCGCCGACGCGCGTGATTTCCCGCTCCTGCAGTACGCGCAGCAGATCGGTTTGCGTCTTGAGGCTGATGTCGCCGATCTCGTCGAGGAAAACCGTGCCGCCCTCGGCAATCTCGAATTTGCCTTTCTTGCGGTACTGGGCGCCGGTGAACGCGCCCTTCTCGTGCCCGAAGAGTTCGCTTTCGAGCAGCGTTTCAGTGAGCGCGCCGCAGTGAATGGCGACCAGTGGATGAAATCTTCGCGTGCTGGCTTGATGGATGGCGCGGGCCACGAGTTCCTTGCCGGTGCCGCTCTCGCCGGTAATGAGGACGGTCGCGTCCGTGGGGCCGACGGTCTCAATGGCGTCAAAGACCTTGCGCATGGCTGCGCTCTGGCCGACGATGTCCCCAGGCCGCGCGACTTCGGCGACGGTCTCGCGCAACAGGACGTTCTCCTGCGCGGTATGCTTATGCTCCAGCGCCTTCTTGACCAGGTGCGCGATTTCGTCGGGGTCGAGCGGCTTGGTCACGTAGTCGTAGGCGCCGTTCTTCAGCGCGGCGACGGCGGTGTCGACCGAGGCATAGCCGGTCATGATGATCACGATCAGCTCGGGATCGACTTCGTGCATGCGGCGCTGGAGTTCGATGCCATCGGTGCCGTGCATCTTGATGTCGACCAGGGCCGCATCCCAGCGCTGGTCCGCCATGCGGGTCAACGCGTCGTTGGCGCTTTCCACCGTGGTCACTTCGTAGCCTTCTTCGTGGAACCATTTGCCCAGCGAATCGCGCACGCTGAGTTCGTCGTCCACGATCAGCAGTTTTCCCTGTGTGCTCACTTCAATCACCTCGCTGTTTTTGGTTGCGGCATTCCCGCGCCGGAAGTGGGCAGGGAATCGGCATGTTCGTGCGTGGGCACGCTAATGGTGAAAGTGGTGCCCTGGCCGAGTTGGGACGTGACCTCGATGCGTCCGTGGTGCCGGTCGATAATGCCGCGGGCGATGGCCAAGCCTAAGCCCACGCCGTGGCCGCTTTCTTTCGTGGTTAGAAAAGGCTCGAAGATCTGGGGCAGAACGTCGGGAGCGATGCCGGCACCGTCGTCGCGAACTTCAATTGCGATTTCCGTGCCATCGTAATTGAGCTTGGTGTCGATCCAAAGATTGCCGCCGCGGGGCATGGCATCGATGGCATTCATGATCAGCGCGATCAGAACTTGTTCGATCTGGGCCGGATCGCAGGGGATGGGGGGCAGGCCTTCGGCAAAATTGAGCTGCAGATGGATGCCGCCGAGCTCGAGTTGATGGCGCACCAGCATGAGGCAGCGATCGATGACGGCGCGCAGGTCGGTGGACTGCACGTTCATGGGGGCGGTGCGCGAAAGAGTCAGTAGGTTCTTGACCAGTTCGCCGCAGCGGCGACTTTCGGAAGCGATCAGTTCCAGACATTGCATCGCTTCCTCGCGTTTATCTTCGGCGGCTTGGCCCGATCCCACCCACTTCCGAATCAGCTTGGCATAGGTAAGAATGCCGGAAAGGGGATTGTTGACCTCGTGCGCGACCACGGCGGCCATCTTTCCAATGGAAGCCATTTTTTCCACGTGCAGGACGTGATCGTGGGCGCGGCGGAGTTCATTAGTCTTGTGTTCGACGCGATCTTCGAGCGTCTTGGCCCAGGAGACAAGCTCTTCGTTCGCCGCATGCAACTGCAGGCTCATGTCGTTGAAGGAGTGGGCGAGGTCGCCGACTTCGTCACGGGATTGCACCTTGATTTGGTAGCCAAGCTCGCCTTGAGAAAGATGTTCGGTGCCCTTCTTAAGGGCCTTAATGGGTTCGCCGACAACGCGCCAGACGAACAACCAACTCAAGATCGCAACCACCAGCACTGCGCCGGCCGTGTACGAGATCATGTAGGCGCTGCTGGAGGAAAGCTGCTCGTCGGCTTTGGCCAGCGAAAGATTGGTGTCGAGGACGCCTAAAACTTGCTGGCCCGCGGGGTGGGCGTGGCATTCGGCGTTCGAGCACGCCGGCTGATTTTCCAGGGGAGTGATAATTCCGAGCACGCGCTGGCCGCTCGGATCGCGATAAGTGCGAAAGCGGTCGGGGCGGTTGAGGCGCGCCAGGGGCTGCGATTGGTTGTGGCAGCTATAGCAGGCCTCGGCGCGCTTATCGAGGACGCGGCTCACTTCGGTGGGATCGGTCGAGTAGCTGATCCGGCCCTCGGGGTCGAGGATGCGGACCTTGACCATGCCAGGTTCGTCGGCCATGGTTTGGATGGCGCGATAGAGTCCTTCGCGATCGTTGCGCAGCATGTAGTAAGTCGTGCTGCGGCGGATCACATCGCTCACGCGTTCGGCGCTGACCAGGGTCGCGGCTTCCAGGTGCTGGCGGTGCAACCGGATGACCAGGTATCCGAGAAGAGCGAAGATGACGACCATGGCCGCCAACAAAGCTCCGATCAATTTTGCGCTGATGCTGTGAGTCAGCCGCCGCCATCGCGGATCTTTGCGAATTGGCTCACTCGGCCGCATGGTCTAGCACCGGTGTAGCAACCAGGGGCGCGGTTCCGGTTCGGAGACGCTCCCGCACCGGAACACTCTCCTCCGGAAAGATGGGCAGGTGCTTCACGGCCAAACCGAAGAGAGCAAAACCGGCCGCGACAATCATCAGAGTCACCGAGAACTCCGTCCACTTGGGCACGTAGTGATGTCCGACGTAAGTCTCGAAGCCGGTGAGCGCGATATTGAGGCGGTTGGCGATGAATCCGAGCACTGTGCTGAGGGATGCCACATACAAGCCTTGCGGTGACAACCTGACCCGCTTGAAGCTGAGCATGGTGATTGGAATCACGAATGCCAGCGTTAGTTCGAGCCACAGAAAATACGCTTCGTAGCTGGGTTTAATCATCAGTCCCAGCACGCCGCGATGGAGGTAGTCCTCGAAGCGCAGCAGGGCATTGACCCAGAGGGCGATCAGCAACGCGCCTCCGAGTTCGACCAGGACCGGCAATTCAAGGTGACGGCCGAAAGCCTTCGCGCTCTGCGTGGACTCGAAGATGGTCATGGCCAAACCAACCGCAATCGCCGATCCGAAGAAGAGGAACGGAAGCGCGGGCGTGTACCAGAACGGATGTAGCTTGCTCGGCATGATCAGGAAGAGGGAGCCGAGCGAACTCTGGTGCAGCGTGGAGAGCACGATGCCCAAAATGATGAGCACTGGGTAGATCCTCTTAATCCACTTGATTGGAGTCTGCAGATTGTAGCGCTCGAACACGTTGGGAAGGAATTCGAAGAAGAGCACAGTCGTGTAGGCCATCACGCATAAGCCGACCTCGAACATGACCGAGCGCGGGTTCATGTAGATCATCTGGTGCCAGATGAACCATGGGCGGCCCAGATCGAACAACAGGCCAACGATAAAAAGCACATAGCCCAGAAACGCCGTCAGGACAGCGGGGCGCACAACACTGTGCAGGCGCTCGACGTTGAACAGGTAGACGGCGCCGACCATGCAGAAGCCGCCAGCCGCCAGCATGACTCCACACAGCAGGTCGAAGCCGATCCAAATCCCCCAGGGGAACCTGTCACTCATGTTGGAAACCGCGCCCAAGCCGTAGAAAAAGCGAACAAATGTGGAGTACAGGCCGAGGCCCATAATCACAATGAACACGCCTTTCCAAAAAGTCAGCTTGAACTTCATGGCTTACTCCCAGGTTTCTCTTCGGCTTCCGCAGCGGCGACTTCTTCGCGGCGATGTGAAATCCAATAAATGCCTCCCAACACCAGCGACCACAACGGGACAAAGTCGGGAATTTTCGACATCACTCGACCGGTGTATTCCGGCATCGGGGTCTCGCCCAGTCTTGCGGATGACGGATAACCGTAGTCTTCCACATTCACGCTGGAAAGAATAAGGACGCACGTTCCCCCAACCTCATGAAGGCCGTAAATACGAGGCACGTAGTTGGATGGACTTTGACGGATACGGTCCTGCGCTTCCTTAATGAGGTCGTCGCGGTCCCCGAACTTAGTGGCGCCAGTCGGACAAATCTCGGCGCATGCCGTCTGCTTGCCGGCGGCCACGCGGTCCGGGCACATAATGCACTTGTGGATCCGCGGATTCAACAATTGCCATGTGTACTTTGGCTGGGAAAACGGGCAGGCCACCATGCAATAGCGGCAGCCGATGCACTTCCAGACGTCGTATACGACTGGCCCCGCTTCGGTCTTATGTAAGGCCCCGACTGGACAAACCGAGGCGCACGCGGGCTCCTCACAGTGCATGCATAGCCGGCGCATGAATTTGTCGCTCTTTTCCAGAACGACCGTGTATTTATGTGCCGATTGCACGGACTCGGCGGCTACGGTGTCGTCATACGGCAGTTTGTTCTGCTCCGCGCAGGCGCCTTCGCACTGCTTGCAACCGATGCACATCGTCGCGTCATACAGCAGGCCCTTACTCATGGGAGCCACTCCTGGCTGCCCTTGCTCCCGGGGGCTTCCGTTGCAGCCCTAGAAAGCATGACATGAAGGTATGCTCGGACGGCGCCGACTTGGGAACCACACGAAACAGCCTTGGCGGATTAAGCGGAACAAAGAAGCCGAGCCCGGGGATGTATGCACCCGGACTCGGGACGGCTGCCTCTTGGGGGAGGGCGGCGCGGGCAGAAGCTTTCCGGCGGGCGGGGAAGCGGCTGATTTTCCGTTTCGTTTGCCGAATTGGGCCGGGAATTCTCATTCTCACCCTCACGCTCTCTTCCGCCGCCGGCCACCAATTTGGCGACAGCGGCGATGCGCGAAGAGGAACAGCCAATCACTCCAGCCAACAACTACTTCTGCAGGGTACGGATATACGAGATGACAGCTTTCACATCGTCAGCAGCTAGACTCTTCACTGCGGGCGTGTGCTTCGCCGTTCCAGTAATGGCCTTGGCCAGGTCGTCATCCGACTTCTTCTTGGCATCAGCGGAAATCAGGCTCGGAGCCTTCATTGCGGGCTTGCCAGCCGCATCCGGTCCGTGGCACATTGCGCATTTTGCTTTGTAAATAGTGGCACCGTCATCGGCCCATGACAGATTGGGGATCAGGATGAACAGGGCAACCGCGATTGTCATTACCAACATCACCAGCTTCGTCGTCTTCATGATTTCGTCTCTTCTCCTTGATAGTGAAGTTTTGCAGCGCGATGAAACGAGCGGTTCTTGCGCAGTGCTGCTCGTGTTGCGAAAGTAACCACCAATACAGTCGTAAAACAACTCGATGTAGCGAAAATCAGCAGCTCGGTCGCTGCCAATTGAGAGTCTCATGGTTGAGGTCAACCGGTGCAGTGACGCAGATCACCAACGGATGTGACGGCATTGGATTTGCGGTGCCGGGCGGGGCGGAAAAATCGAGTTTCGACGCCCAGCCCCCAATGGCGTCTGATTTGTCCTAATAAGGCGGCCAGCCCAGTTTCTCCAGTAAATAAGGATGTACGGCAACGCTCAAGCGAAGCCCTGACACGAATGTGAAGTTTGCCTCCGGCTGCAGAACAAAGCACGTTTTTTCGTAGTCTGCCCAAGCCGGCCGAGAATCCGTGGCGAAGGCGCAAGTAGCTTGCCGCAAGCGCCAAAACGCGAGAACATCTGCAACAACATACAACGCGAGGAAGCTCATGCCCTTCGCAGCGCCGGCATAAGTTGAGAAATCTAACACAGGCTGCTCGTGGGACACATTGGTCACGCCATTAGGTGATTTCTGTCACTGCGTTCGATGCGAGCGGGAGAGAGAATCGCCGACAGCGAGGTCAAGCTATGCCGATTTTGATGATGGCTCTGCTCGCGTTGATCGTATTTGGCCTGATCGGGATTCTGCTGACTGCGGCCATGATCTTGGAACACCGGAAACACGCACATGCAACCAAAGGCGACGCCGCACACCCTGTCAACGGCAGCGCGGCCTCTCCATTCAACCCGAAACTTTGATAGAGCGCGCAGCGGCGGCGCGCATTCCGCCCGCAAAGGAGAAATTTGATGACGCTTGTACAGGATAAGAAAGCTGACCTGGCTGGACCGGGGATCGGCGATTACAAAGAATTAGAAAAAATTCTGCCTCACGATTACCGCTCGTTGCTGACCCCGAAAGAGACGCAGCAGGCCATCTTCCAGGTAAAACGCTACATCGAAGACAACCTGTGCAAGGAACTCAACCTGATGATGGTTGAAGTGCCGCTCATCGTGGATGTGGAGAGCGGCGTCAACGACATGCTCGATCGCGACGGTTCGCGCACGCCGATCCAGTTCCATATCTCGAACGATCGCAACCTGCATCCCATCGACGCGCAGGTCGTGCAAGCGGCGACGAAGTGGAAACGCGCCGCCCTCAAGCAATTCGATTGCAAAGTCGGCGAGGGCATTTGCACCGACATGCGCGCCGTTCGCAAGGACTATTTCCTCGACCACGACCACTCCGCCTACGTCGATCAGTGGGATTGGGAGCGTGTCATGACCGCCGAGGAGCGCAAGCTGGACTTCTTGAAGGGTGTGGTCACCAAAATCTGGAAGGTGATCGTCGGAGCGGAAAAGTTTGCGCAATCGCTCTTTCCGCAGTTGAAAGACGCTCGCTATCCCAATCTGCCGGAGAAGCTGACCTTCCTCCACGCCGAGGAAATTCTCGACATGTATCCCGACCTGCCGCGTAAGCAGCGCGAGACCGCCATCCTGCAAAAGTATCCGGCGGTTTTCATCGTTGGCATTGGCTGGCCGTTGAAGGACGGCTATCCGCATGAAATGCGCGCCGCCGATTACGACGACTGGGTCACCGACACGCAGGATCAGACGGGCAAAGACACGCACGGACTGAATGGCGACATTCTGGTCTGGAACTCGGTCACCAAGCGGCGTCATGAACTGACGTCGATGGGCATACGAGTTACAGCCGAGACCCTGAAGACGCAGCTTACAATGGCAAGGCAACTCGACTTCATGCAACTGCCGTATCACCAGGCGATCCTGAACAATAAGATTCCGCTCTCGATCGGCGGTGGCATCGGACAGTCGCGGACGTTGATGCAGTTGCTCCGCAAGGCGCATCTTGGGGAAGTCAGCGTAACGGTCTGGCCGAAGATCCTGAAAGAAATGTGCGCCAACAAGAAGATTTTCGTCCTGGAGTAGGGTGAGACTTGATAGAAAGTTCGAGGGGGTGGTCGAGGCGGCTGTCCCCTCTTTTTATTTGCGGGTGAGATCTTCCCGCCGAAGCAATCGCTGAAATGAAAACTCAGACGAACACGAACGAGGACGAACGCTGTACCAGGCCGTTCTGTGCAACCGCTCCATCGTTGACCATTTTCGCGGCAGTAAAGGTGCGAGTTCGGTCTCGGGCGGAAGGCGTCGCCAACAGGCTGATTGAGGCCGGGGCCACGGCGTAATGTCCAAGACCAGTTTTGTCGGAAAATCCAACTAAGACGTAGGAAATGCCGACAAACAAAAGGGTGGATTCCTCGTAAGTTATTGTATTCATTCAATGGCATTTGGATTGCTATCTATTGAGTAGCCGCTGCAATTAAGCGGCAAGGAGGCCATCTGAAATGGCAAAAGATTGGACATTCTGGCTCCAAATGACGAATCTGGTGTTGGTACTGGTGACAGTTTTGGCCGGGCTGGTGGTGACCAGTGCTGTGGGCTGGGAGTTGTGGATCCGAAGAGCGAACAAGGCGCGAGCGGCACGAAGTCTTGACACAGAAATGTGGGCGATGTCGCGTAGGGACTTCCACACTTTTTCCGTACCAGGGTTGGGACTCACCATGGCGGACGGTGGCGAGAAAATCGAACCTTCGAAGGCACAGTCCTCAGAGCAGAAACTGCGGCGGAAGTGAATTATGGCGTGCCCATTTCTTAGAGAAGGCCGAGCGCAATATTGCCACGCTGCACCCGTGCAGAAGTTGATCCTCAACGGGCCGGGCGTGGCGGCCGACGGCGGCCGCTGTACCTCACCGGAATTCCGGCAGTGCGCGCTCGTTGTTGCCAAGAACTCCACGCCGCAAGAGCGCTGCCCGCATCTGGAAGAAGTCCACGTGCAGTATTGTGGCGCTGCGCCGGTCACGAAGCTGGTGCCGTTCAGCGACTCGCAACTTTCATGTTGCACCAGCGACAGCTACCGCTATTGCGAGTCCTATTTGTTGCTCTCGCGACCCCACGCGGCCACTCCGCCGGTACATCTTCTGTACTCCTCGAACCATTTCTGGATGGAAACCGGGGAGTCCGGGTTGTGCCATATCGGCATTGACGGCTTTCTGGCCAATGTGGTCGGGAACGTGGACGGCGTCACCTTCGTTACGCCGCACGGGATCCATTGTCCCTCCCTGACGCTCACAATCAACGGCGTTGAATGGCCCATGAGTTTTCCGAATCCGCTGTTGATTCAGAAAGTGAACAGCCGCGTCCACAGTGATCCGGCCAGGTTGACTTCCGACCCTTACGGCTCAGGATGGTTGTTCGAAGGCTGGGAACTGCCGGGCCGGACGCGCGCCGGTCTCGTCTCCGGACCGCAAGCCGAGGCTTGGCAGACCGGGGAACAACAGCGGTTGGCGAACGAAATCCACGAAGTGCATGCCGTAGGCTGTGATGGCGGAGTGCCCGTCCGCGGAGTGGCTCAGTTGTTATCGCGGCAGCATCTGGTGTGTCTGTTACAGCGTTTCTTTTCCACCAGGGGCTGGACGGTGGAGGAATGAGCAAGGTACGGAACGCTCTTGTCCCCGGACTTGGGCTTGCTGTCGCGCTCTTGGCCGGGTGGGTTGCGTTCCCGCGCGTTCTTTACGTGCAACGGAAGCAGCCGCTCCAGTTTCGTCACAAGACGCACGCGGAAAAATCCGGCGTCACGCAATGCGGCGATTGCCATGCGTTTCGCGATGACGGCTCCTATGCCGGGCTCCCTCACGCAGAGACTTGCGCCGCTTGCCACTCCGATCGGATAGGAACGAGCAAGGACGAAGCCATCCTGGTGGACAAGTACATCAAGCCGGGGCAAGAAGTCCCGTGGCTGGTGTATTCGAGGCAGCCGGCCAACGTCTGGTTCTCGCATGCCATCCATCTGCGGCGCGCCGCTCTGGCCTGCGCGGAGTGCCATGCGACTTACGGCGAGAGCGACGAGGCGCGCATTTATCAGGTCAACCGCATCAGCGGGTACAGCCGCGATATTTGGGGCCACTCGATGTCGCGCTTGCGGCGCGCGCCGGGCGATGGGATGAAGATGAGCGACTGCGAAGATTGCCATCGCCGGCACAAGATCGAGGTGGGATGTCTCGGTTGCCATGAATAAAGGGGAAGCATGAAAGTCACGCGACGCGATCTGCTGGGATGGAGTGCGGCGGCCACGGCAGGTCTGGTGTTTACTCCGGTGCCTTGGAAGCTGCTCGACGATATTTCCATCTGGACCCAGAACTGGCGCTGGATTCCGCAGCCCACACGCGGTCCGGTCGAAGTGAAACAGTCGTTCTGCACCTTGTGCCCCAATGGATGCGGAGTCCGGGTGCGGATGGCCGCGGGGTGGCCCGTGGGCGTTGCCGGAGTCGCCAGCGATCCCATCAGCCTGGGAGCTTTATGCCCCCTCGGCTTCGGAGCCCATCAACTGAACTGGCATCCACGGCGGTTGCGCTCGGTGCGGCATCGGGCAACCACCTCCTCTTGGGAAGAAGCACGGGCGGCCTTTACCAAAGCATGCGGTGAGGGCAAAATCGCGATCGTCGATGGCCAGCCGGGACGATCGGCTTCGTCGGCGATGCAGTCCTTCGTTCAAAAGCGGGACGGCAGCTATGGCGTGGTGCTGGGCCCGGAGACCCAGGCATTGGCGCCCTACGAAGCCTGGAGCGGCGTGCCTGCGGCGGCGTTAGGTTACGATCTTGAGAACGCGCAGACCATCGTGAGCTTTGGCGCGCCGTTGCTGGATGGCTGGGCCAATCCCGGACGCTTCACTCGATTGTGGGCGGAACGGGCAGCGGGGATGACGGACCCCCAACTGCACCTGATTCAAGTGGAGGCCTCGTGTTCGAGAACCGCCGCGCGGGCGTGGCAGTGGGTGTCGGTTCGTGCTGGCGGTGAGGCGGCTTTGGCTGCGGGACTGGCGCGGGTACTGCTCGACGAGCATCTTGTCCGGGCCCGTGTCCCGATGCCGCCACTGACTCTTGCCGATGCTGCCGAGCAGACCGGGCTTAGCACCGGCGCGATCCTCGATCTGGCGCGCACAATGGTCGCGCGGCCCCCTGTGGTGGCGATCGCGAGCGATGGCAATCCCGCGATCGCGGCATTGAATGTGGTGCTGGGCGCTGCCGGGGCCCGAGGTGGCATCGTCAGGCGATCGAAACATGCCGAGTCGTATGCTTCAGCCGAGGCCGTCATCGGCTCCGCGCGTGCGGTGCTGATCGATTCCACCGTCCCTTGGGATTTTGCCCCGCAAACCGATGCCGAGGTCTTCCGCTTCGCTGCGTGGGATGGAGGATCGGGGAAATCCGATTGGCTGTTGCCAGCGCCGGGCTTCTTGGAAGACCTGACCGATGTGCCAACCGCGCCCGCATCGGCGATTGCGACCTATGCCGTAGCTCCCAGCCTGGTCAAGGCGCCGCCGGAAGTGCAGAGTGCCGCACAATTCCTGGGCAGCATCGATCCCGCTTCGATCACGGTAGAGAAGATCATTCACCAACGTTGCGCAAATCTCTTCCATGGGCGCGCGGGAACGTTGCACGGGCAGGAAGCGGCGCCCGTCGCGAAGCTTGCATCCGTTCAGAAGCTCGAAGAGCAACTCTGGAAGGGAGCGGTCTGGATCGGCGAGCCGCCGCGTTCCGGCGACTTTCGCTGCGAGCTGAAGGAATGGCCCGCGACCGCCGGTTCCGCGCGCGTCGTGAACTGGTCAAGAGCCTGGCTGGCTCCGGTTCTGCCTCCATTGGCCTCGAAACTTTACCAGGAGTCCAGCCTGCGTGACGCGCCGGACGGGAGAAACGCATGAGCGTCCGTTACGGCATGGTGATCGATCTGGACCGCTGCACCGGTTGTGGCGCATGCATGGTGGCATGTGCGTCCGAAAATAATGTGCCGCCCATTCCACAAGCAAGTCCTCGCACCGGCGTGACCCCGATGTTGGTGCGCCAGGTGTCGAATGGAATGGAGGGCGGAGCGCGGCGCGACGTGTTTATCCCAATCCTGTGCATGCATTGCGAGCATGAGACGCCGTGTGTGCGCGTCTGCCCGCAGCAAGCCGTCGAGGTGGATCAGGCCACCGGCATCGTTATGCAAATGCCGCAGCGTTGCCTGGGATGCCGCTATTGCATGACCGCGTGCCCTTATCATGCGCGCTACTTCAACTGGTGGGACCCCGCGTGGCCTGCGGGAATGGAGAACAGTCTGAATCCGGGAGTTGCGGTGCGGATGCGCGGGGTCGTGGAGAAGTGCAATATGTGCCATGCGCGATTCCATTCCGCGAAAGAGAAGGCCGCTGCCGCGGGAAAACGCGAAATCAATCCTGCCGACTACGTTCCCGCTTGCGTGGAGGCTTGCCCGACCGCCGCCATCCGGTTCGGTAATTTGGCGGACGAAAACGATCCGGTCTCTCGCGAGGCACGTTCCCCAGACGCATTCCGCTTGCTAGCGCGCCTGGGCACCGAGCCGAAGATGTACTACAAGTCCAAGGAGGCATGGGTGAGAGAGCTGGCAGAGTCCAAGTCCGGTCGCGGTCCGGAGGTCAAACATGGCTAGCTCCGCCTTGGCAGACAGCCGCTGGGTCGCACGAGGCGAAGAGCGGATCTCGCTCCCGCAATTTCTGCTCTGGCTCTCGCCCTGGGTCGTTTTGCTCGCCCTCGGGGTCTATGCGGCTGGGCTGTGCCTCTACTACGGCCTGAACCAGACGCACCTGGACAATCGTTTCGCCTTCGGCCTCTGGATTTTTCTCGATCTTGGAGTCATCGCCCTGGGCGCGGGTGCATTCTTCACGGGATTTCTGGTTTACATTCTGAAGCGCGCCGAGCTCAAGCCGATCCTGAACACCGCCGTCGTCATGGGCTTCATCTGTTACAGCGGCGCGGTTGCCATATTGATGGTGGATGTGGGGCAGCCCTTGCGCGGATGGTTCACCTTCTGGCATCCCAACACGCACTCGATGCTCACCGAAGTCACTTTCTGCATTACCTGTTATTTGCTGGTGCTCAGCTTGGAATATGTGCCCATCGTGCTGCGCAACCGCCAGTTGCGCAAGCTGCCGTCGTTCCTGATCTTTGAACATCAGCTCCACAAGCTGGTGCCGGTGCTCGCCGGCGTGGGAACGTTGCTCTCGTTCTTTCACCAGGGATCGCTGGGCGGGCTTTATGGAGTGTTGCGCGGCCGTCCCTTTGCCTTCAGGGCAGGATTTTTCATCTGGCCTTCAACTTTTTTCTTGTTCATTTTGTCGGCAATTGCCACGGGCCCAAGCTTTCTTATATTGGTGACGGCACTGGTCGAGAAGATAACAGGCCGGCGGCTCGTGCCGCGGGAAGTATTCCAGCGTCTCGGATTTATTTCTGGCGTGCTTCTCGCCATCTATGTCGCGGCCAAGTCGATTGACACCCTGATCTGGTTGAACTTCACTTCGCCGTCCGTGGGCTTCGCTCCCTGGCAGTATTACAGCTATAAGCCATTTGGCACACCGATCTTGTTTGTGGAGATTGTGCTGTTTGGGCTGCTCCCTGCTTTTCTGCTGACCTACCGTCGGTCCGCGTCGCGGCACGGGTGGCTTCTCTTTGGGGCAGCGCTGGCTTGCGCGGGCGTGCTGCTGAACCGCTTCGTGATGACCGTGCAAACCCTGGCGTTGCCAACTTTAGCTTTCGATGAGTTTCTGCACTACACGCCCAGTTGGCAGGAGGTGGCTAGCTTCGGTGGCGTGATTGCCTATGGAGTAATTGTCTACTCCCTGTCGTATCGCTACCTCCCGCTGTTTGCGCAGGCAAAAGGAGAAAACAATCATGTTCCCGGGGATTGATGGATTTCATTGGACCGTTGGTCACGTCCTGTTCTTATCTCTGTTCTTTATCGTGGCGTCGATCATTCTGATCACAGTTGTCTCGGCTGTGTGGCGCACTGTCCGCGATTTCCGCACTCATCGAGCCGTCGATTTCTGCTGGAAGTCGGAATTTGCGGAGTTGCCGAGGACGGAACGCCGCTGCCGCCACGAACTTGCCGGCAGAGTGATTTCGAGAACGTGCGACAACGCCTTTGATTGCCGCCAGTGCAGCCAATACTCACAGTTCGCAGTACTGCCGACGAGAGGAATCGTGCACGACCTGTCGATCGGTTACTGCAGTGACCTCTTCTATCACCGCGGCCACACCTGGTTAAAGCGCGAAGAAGAAGACGGCACGGTGACCATCGGCCTCGATGAATTGGCTCAGCACCTGATCGGCACTCCCGATTCCATCCAGATGCCCGAGCTGGGCAGTGAAATCCAGGTCAACGGAACCGCCTGGCGCGTGATGAAGAACGGAAATGAGGTTCAGGTTCGAGCGCCGATTGACGGGACGGTTATTGGTGTCGGAGGCCCGAAGGAAGGCTGGTATCTGAAGATGCGCCCGCGGCTCGATCTAAACGACCCGGCAACCCTGCGTCATCTTCTACGAGGGGCCGAGGTTCATGGATGGCTGTCTCGCGAACTCGAGCGCTTGCAACTGCAACTCCGGCCGCCCAACAGTGCGCCCACCCTGGCAGACGGCGGAACGCTGATCCACGGCCTGATGGACGCCGTTCCCGAAGCCGATTGGGGCGCCGTGCTCGCGGACACATTCCTGGAAGCTTGATGCTTCGTCGGTTGTTCCCCAGGTTTAGTGCGAGATCTCGTAGTGCTTGAGCTTGTCGTAGAGCGTCGAACGATCAATGCCCAGGGCGGCGGATGCCTCCTTGACGTTGCCGTGTTTCCGCTCCAGTGCCGCGATAATGGCCCGGCGTTCTAGTTCGTCGAGAGAAACATCGGGGATTTCCCACTCCTGCGGCGACCCGGAGGGCCGCTGGAGCCATGAGAAATCCTGCTCGTCGAGTTGGCCATTCCGGCAGGTCACAATGGCGCGCTCGATTACGTTTTCCAACTCCCGCACATTGCCCGGCCAATCGTAGGCGATCAGCAGCTTCAACGCTGCCGCGGAGACGCCACTGATGTCCTTGCTCAGTTCGCAGGAGATGCGCTGCACGAAGTGCTCCGCCAGCAAGGGAATGTCCTCGCGCCGCTCGCGCAGCGGCGGAATGCGAATTTCGATCACGTTCAGGCGATAGTACAAGTCCTCGCGGAACCTCCCCTGCTTGACCTCCTCGGCCAGGTTCTTGTTGGTGGCGGCAATGATCCGCACATCGACTGCGACCTCTTCGTTTCCTCCGACCCGGTAGAAGCGGCGCTCCTGCAACACCCTCAGCAGGTCGGCTTGCAGCTTGGGCGAGATATCGCCGATTTCATCGAGCAGGATCGTGCCTCCGTCCGCCAGTTCAAACTTGCCTTTCGCCTGCGCGGCGGCGCCGGTGAAGGCGCCCTTTTCATAGCCGAACAGCTCGCTCTCCAGCAACGTTTCAGTCAGCGCGGCGCAACTCACGGTAATGAACGGCTTGGCGGCGCGATTGCCCGAGAAGTGGATGGCTCGCGCCACCAGTTCCTTGCCCGTACCGCTTTCGCCCCGAATCAGCGCCGTGCTGCGCAGGCTGGCGATGTCTTGCGTCAAAGCTAAAATCTCTTCCATCCGCGGGTTCTTGGTGATGATGTCGCAGTGGCGATATTGACGGTTGAGCTTCTTGCGCAGAATCGCATTCTCGCTTTGCAACTTCTTGAGCTTCAGGATGCGCGAAACCAGCATCGAGATTTCCTGCGGATTGCACGGCTTGACGATGTACTCCTGCGCGCCTTCTTTCATCGCCTGAATGGCGGTATCGACCGTGGCGTACGCGGTAATAATGATGACGGACGCCTCCGGCCGAATGCGGCGGATCTCCATCATCGTCTCGATCCCATCCATGCCGCCGGGCATCTTCAGGTCCACGAAGCAGATGGCGTAGTCCGTCGCTTGGGCGAGCTCAACCGCCTTTTGTCCATTGGAGGCGGTATCGACGCGGTAGCCATCCTCGCGCAACCAGGCTGCCAGCGATTCACACATCACGTCTTCGTCGTCCACGACCAGAATTGGCCAACTCTTCTTCATACTCCTCCTTGCGCAGCAAACCGCTGCACCAAATGCGATCCGCAGCGCGCACAATATTGTTCTTCCTTGGCGTCGACCAGCTCGATGTGCGTGGCGAGGCTCATCGTACACGTCGGCTCGGAACAATGGGCAAGTCCGAAGGTGTGTCCCAACTCGTGCAGTACCTCCTTGACGGTGCGCTCGCGCAGCAGGCTTTCATTCGCCGGAAGTCCGTAAAACTCCTGGCGCAAACGGCAGAGCGAGACCAGGGCGATGGGCCCATCCAGATGCGCTTGTCCAAACAGAAATGTGAGCATCGGGATCGCCAGATCCACATCCGTGACGCCCAGAAGCCGCGTCGCATCGGGCGGAGCATGTTGGGCCAGCATCTTCATGATCTCCACCGACTGGTATTGCCCTCGCTTTCTGTCATAGGCCGCTTCCGGAAGCGGTAATGGAGGCAATCGCCGAAGGGGAAGCGGAAACCACTCGGCGGCTGCCTCTTCGATCCATTCCAACGCTCCTTCGGGTACCGTTCCGATCGTCACGAGACAAAGGGCATTCACACGCCTTGCACCTTCACTTCTCGATCTCCGGTACCGTTGCCAAGAGACTTCAGCGGAAGAGTGACCGTGAAGGTTGTGCCTTCGTTCCGCTGGCTCGTGACTTCAACGTCGCCGTCGTGCGCCTTCACGATCCCATACAGCACCGCCAACCCCAGACCGACTCCCTTTCCCTCTGACTTCGTGGTAAAGAAAGGGTCGAAGATCTTGGGGAGGTTTTCCGGAGCGATGCCTTCGCCGGTGTCCCGTACCGAAAGTTCCACGCTGTTTTCACTGGCCAGCAAGCGCGTGTGGATGGTCAGAGTGCCACCTCCGCGCGACTGCATGGCCTCAGTGCCGTTCAATACGAGATTCAAAATCACTTGCTGCATTTGCGACGGGTCGCACTCGACCGGCGGGAGATCGTCCTGCAATTCCAATACAACTTCGGCGTTGCTCAACTTGAGTTTGTGTCCGGCCAGTCCGAGAGTGGTGCGCACCACCTTGTTCAGATCCGCGGGCGCCCGCTGGGGGCTGGAGCGGCGCGAAAATGCCAGCAGGTCCGAGACAATGCGCCCGACACGAGCGGTCTCCTGCGAGATGAGGCCGAGATATTTGCGGAATTCAGCTTCGCGTCCCGGCGGGAACTCGCCGTTGGCCATCAGGCGCTCGAGCAACATGGAAAGGTTGAGCACACCGGAAACGGGATTGTTGATCTCGTGGGCCACACTGGCCGCGAGCTGCCCGAGAGTTGCCAGGCGATCGGATTTGATGAGCTTGCGCTGGGCAACTTGCAGTTGTTGCGTGCGTTCATCCACCTTGATTTCCAGCGTCTGCTGCATCTCGTTCAACTCGGCGACCGCCAGTTTCAATCGCTCGCGCATCAAGTTGAATGAATCCACTAGGTCGTCGAGTTCCTGGCTTCGACGCGTGGTTTGGATCGGGCGGTCCAGTTTCATGGCGCTCACGGCCTTCGTGCCCTCGATCAGTTGTTGGATCGGATTGGCGACAAATCGCCGCGTGAACAGGATGACGAACGCCGCTCCAATGCACACTTCAAGCGCGGTGGCCACGACCGCTTGCAACGTCATGTCCCGGGTCTGTCTTTGCACGGGATCCAGGCGCAGAGCGATATCCACTACGCCAAGCACCTTGGTCGATGAGCGGTGAGCATGGCAACTGGCGTTGCTGCATGAAGGCTCGTTGTAGATGGGCGTCACCATGTTGATGGTCTTGACGCCGTCCGGCGACGTGGCATACCGAACGCGCGAGTCGTCCGTGGGCCTGTTCCGCGTCTCTCCCTTTCCGTGACAACTCAGGCAGACTTCGTTGGACGAGTTGGTGATGCCCGGTTGCTCTCGCGTGTCGGTCGAGAACACCATCCTCCCCTCGCGATTGAACATCCGGATCCGATCCACCCCTTGCTTATCGGCAATGCCGCGCATGATCTCATAAGCGGCCTTGCGGTCGTCGTCGAGCATGGCGTGCCAGGCGGCGCCCGTAATACTGCGCGAAAGCTCATCCGCACCGAGGATCATGGTCTCGACCAACTGCTTTTTCTGGGTGCGGTAGTTGATGTACCCGGTGACGCAACTGATCGCGACGATCAGCACCGTGAGCGAGAGAATCAGCTTTGGGCCGAGTTTGTGAGGCATTTGGATCCTCAACACTTCGCGTGCCCTAAGCAACATACGGCGGACAAAGCGATCCATAGGGGATTCCCCTAAGTCAAAGCTACGCAAGGGAATGGAGCCTCGCTGTGATTCTCGCCGCGCCCCCTCGTGATTTCGGTCACAGGGAAGGTCCGCGTTGCTTCAAGCTGCGCTCGGCCTGGACGGGCGCGCGCGTCCCTACATGAACCTCTAGGCCCCAATCGGCTGTTCGGACCGGAGCGTGGCGTCCTTCAGATGCTTTTTAACGGCTTCGGACAAGCGCCGGATGCCCTCCCTGATCTGCTCGGGAGTGGCGTTCGAGAAGTTCAGCCGCATGTGGCGCGAGCCTTCTTCTGGATCGTTGGCATAGAAGGAATTGCCGGGCACAAACGCCACATTTTGCTCGAGTCCAGACTGGAAAACCGCTTCGATGTCGAGTCCCGCGGGCAGAGTTACCCAGAGGAATAGGCCGCCCTTGGGATGGGTCCAGGTGACTGTGGGCGGGAAGAACTCCTTTAGGGCCTGGAGCATTACGTCCCGGCGTTCGCTGTAAACCTTGCGAATCAGTTTCACATGCTTGTCGAGGAAGCCGTCGCGGGCTACTTCGTAGGCCACAAACTGAGTAAATGTGGAAGTGTGCAGGTCGGCGCCTTGCTTCAATTGTGCGATCTTGCTGATCACTTCGGGCGGAGCGACGATCCATCCCAGGCGCAGGCCGGGAGCGAGCGTCTTCGAGAATGTGCTTAGGTAAATGACGTTGCCAATGGAATAGCCATCGTCGCGGCGCAGGTTCTTGCGGTCGAGCACGACCAGCGGTGGGAGATGCTCGCCTTCATAGCGTAACTGGCCGTAAGGATCGTCTTCGACAATTGGAATGCCGTACTTGTCCGCCAACAGTACGAGTTCGTGGCGGCGGCCTTCGGACATCGTGGTTCCGCCCGGGTTCTGGAAGTTGGGCAGTACGTACATGAACTTGGGGCCGGCTCGCAGGGGTTCTTCCAGCAAGTCGGTGCGCAGGCCGTCTTCGTCGCTGAGGACGGACTCATACTCCGCGCCATAGATGTTGAAGGCTTGCAGCGCGCCCAGGTAAGTTGGGGCTTCGACCAGCACCTTGTCTCCGGCATTGATGAAGAGCTTGCCGATCAGGTCGAGCGCCTGCTGCGACCCGGAGGTGATGAGGACGTTCTCCACCTTTGCCTTGATGCCGTAGCGGTCCATGTTGGTGGCGATCATCTGGCGCAGGGGTTCGTAGCCTTCGGTCGCGCCATACTGCAAGGCCAGGGACGCCTTCTCGGTCAGTACCTTGTGGCAGGCTTCCTCAAAACGCTGAACGGGAAAAACATCGGGGGCGGGAAGGCCGCCGGCGAAGGAGATCATTCCGGGGCGTTGCGTGACTTTCAACAGCTCGCGGATCCTGGAACTGGTGATTCCCTTGGTGCGCAGCGCGTAACGAGCGGTCCATGCGGTTGACATTAGAAGTCCTCTTTAGAGATCAATTAGCCCGGTTCTATCATCGAGGGCGGAGGATCTGCAGTTCGCGGCGAAATGCAGTTCCCTCGCGTCGCTCGGGATGCCATGCCTTAAGTGGAATGACAATTCATAAGCGGGACAACAATTCGCCAACCTACGGCGATTCGTGAATCCGGCGGCAACCCGCAAATTTCTACGCGAAGCCGTCGGGCTGACTTACGGCGCCAATATGCGCCTGCTCGTCGATAAAGAGGCGGCCGGCGGTCAGGGCCTTGCGATCGATTTCCAGCAGATCCAGTTTCTTCACCTTGTCTTCCAGGACGCTTATGGCGGTGCCGGGAGCCAGACACTCGGTTTCTTCGAGCAACGCGCCCATCATCACAATATTGGTGACCTTAGTCGAGCCCAGTTTGTCGGCGATCTCGGAAGCCGGAATGGCAACGACCTGGACATCGGGCGCGCTAAAGTCGCCGGGAACGCTCGCGCCGTTGTAGAGAATCACTCCGCCCGTTGCCACCTCGGCCGCGAACTTGCGCAGCGAGAACTCATTCATGGCGACCAGCACATCGGGGCGGCTGACGAGCGGCGATCCGATGCGCTCCTTCGACAGACAGACATGGCAGTGGGCGCTGCCCGAACGCATCTCCGGGCCGTAGGAGGGCAGCCAACTTACTTCCAGGCCTTCGCGCATGCCCATCTCGGTTAGGAGTTGGCCCAGGAGCAGCACGCCCTGCCCGCCGAAGCCGGCGATTTTCAGCTTTACGTCTTTGAAGCGATGGGCATGGCTCGACGTGGCAACGTCGCGCGCTCCGGCTTTCGCAGCGATCCCCAAAACATCGGCCACCGCGCGTTGCGGCGGATCGTTCTCCTTGACCGCGAGCGGATCGTGTTTGTGGTCGCGGAAAACGTTGAGAGGGAAGACCGGTATCATCGCATCGGCAATCCATTGCCGGGCCACCACCGGGTCTTTTCCCCAAATTGTGGGACACGGCGAGAGAATTTCCACAAACGAAAAGCCCGCCCCGTCGCGCTGAAGCTCGAGCGCCTTGCGGACGGCGCGCCGCGCCTTCATGATGTTCTTGTTGTCGGAAAGGGCCACGCGCTCGATGTAAGTGGGCGCTTCCAGCGTGGCGAGGAGTTCCGCCATGTGCAGCGGGTAGCCTTCGTTCGACGGCCGCCGGCCCCAGGGCGAAGTTGTGCTTTTCTGGCCGACCATGGTCGTGGGGGCCATTTGGCCGCCCGTCATCCCGTAGATGCCGTTGTTGACGAAAAAGACGGTGATCTTCTCGCCGCGGTTGGCGGTGTGCACGATCTCAGCCGTGCCGATTGCGGCCAGATCGCCGTCGCCCTGATACGAGATGACGATGCGACCGGGGCAGGAGCGTTTGATGGCCGTTGCCGCTGCCGGCGCGCGGCCGTGCGCGACTTGCACGTTGCCTACGTCAAAATAGTAGTAAGCGAAGACGGAGCAGCCCACGGGACTCACGAAAATGGTCTTGTCTTGCAGGCCCAGCTCTTGCAACGCCTCGGCGATCAGCTTGTGGACAACTCCGTGTCCGCAGCCGGGGCAGTAGTGGGTCTGCTTCTGGAGCTCCGACTTGCGCTCGTACAGGTCGTAGAACAGCGGCGACTTGGAGTGGATCGGCTCGTACCCGTCGTTGGCCGCAGCGGAAGCCGCTTCGGGGTTGAGTTCTGTCTTGAGTTCGGACTTGATCTCTGCATCCACTGTCCCGATCACGTTATCCTTTGCCATTTTCGTTGTCCCTTTCGAACCAGATCCTCGTCGGTGCGGCTCTCAGACCGCTACAGCCATGCGTGACAACACCTGTTCCTGTATCTCTTTGATCGAGGGGACGTTGCCACCCCCGCGGCCGTAGAACTCAACTGGTACCTTCCCGTTTAGCGCCAGGCGCACATCTTCCACCATTTGTCCGTTGCTCAATTCGACGACCAGGATCTTTTGCACCTTCGCTGCCGCTGCCACCAGGGCCTTCGACGGATAGGGCCATAGAGTGATGGGGCGGAACAGGCCAGCTTTCACGCCTTCCTTGCGCAGGGCTTCGACGGCGGAAAACAACACTCTGGACACAATGCCGTAGCCCACCAGCAGCACATCGGCGTCCTCGGTGTGGCACAGTTCCGCACGCTGTTCGGCTTCTTGGGCGCGGATGTACTTGGCTTCCATTTTGCGCTGGTGATCTTCCAATTCGTCGAGTTCGAGGAAAATGGAACTGACCATGTTAGCGCGTGTCTCGGGCGTGCCCTTCACGGCCCATGGTTTTTCCGGCGCCTTGATCTCGCGATATTCCAGGTCGAGCGGTTCCATCATCTGGCCGACGAAGCCGTCGGTGAGCACGACGGCGGGATTGCGGTATTTGTCCGCGAGCTCGAAGGCCAAAATCGTGAGGTCGGCCATCTCTTGCACGGATGCCGGAGCCACCACGATATTGCGGTAATTGCCGTGGCCGCCGCCCTTCACCATCGCGAAGTAGTCGCTCTGTTCGGGAGCGATGTTGCCCAAGCCCGGGCCTCCGCGCATGACATCGACGATCACGCAGGGCAGTTCGGCGCCGGCCAGATAGGAGATGCCTTCCTGCATCAGGCTCAGGCCGGGCCCAGACGACCCGCTCATCGCGCGCAGCCCAGCCGCCGCTGCTCCATACACCATGTTGACGGCGGCCGTTTCGCTCTCCGCCTGCAGAAAAGTCCCGCCGACCTGCGGAAAGTAGAGCGCCGCCGCCTCGGCGATTTCGCTGGCTGGTGTAATCGGATATCCGTAGTACCCGCGGCACCCGGCGAGGATCGCGCCCTTTATCACCGCCACGTTTCCCTTACACAGTTGCCGCATGTTCTTCTCCTTGCGCCACCACGGGCGCCTTTCCTTTGGCCTTTACGCGGTAGACCGTAATGGCGCCTGGTTCCGGGCAGCAATAGAAACAGATGCCACAGCCCGTGCAGACCTGCCCGGTGTAGTGCGCCGGATGAGCGCCGTAGGCATTCAACTCGGGTCCGAGTTCCAGGCACTTGGGTGGGCAGGATTCGACGCACAGCCCGCATCCCTTGCACTCCTCGACATCGATCATAACTTTACCGCGCGGTTGCACTGCCATGATTCACCTTTCGCTGGTTCACCTTTCGTTGCCAACTCTGTCCGTTGCGGACGGCCGCTCGGGCCGAGTACGGGCCACTACGACTGCCGGGCATCCCGCCAGTTTCGATTAGAAGCGCCCCCCACACTCCGGGCTGTGACCTTGCGCACCAGACATTGTGAGGTGCGTCACATCACGCTCTCACCATGCGCCGGGAGTGGTCAAATACTCGTGGATCGACTTCGCCGCGCGCCGCCCCGCGCCCATTGCCAAAATCACCGTCGCGCTTCCGGTGACGATGTCGCCGCCGGCAAAAACGCCTTTTCGCGAGGTGCGCTGGGTGATCGGGTCGGCGTTGATGTAATTCCTCTTGTTCGTCTCTAAACCCGGAGTCGTGCTCTGGACAATCGGATTGGCGCTCGTCCCGATCGCAATGACCGCCACGGCAAGCGGAATTTCGTATTCCGAGCCTTCAATCGGAACCGGACGCCGTCTCCCGGAAGCGTCTGGTTCGCCCAGGGCCATCTTCTGGCAGCGTGCGCCGGCCAACCATCCCTTGCCGTCGTCGAGGAACTCGAGCGGGGCGGCAAGCACTTGGAATTCGATGCCTTCCTGCTGCGCGTGCTTCACTTCTTCCTTGCGCGCCGGCATCTCCGCCTCGCTGCGGCGATAGAGAATGAACGCCTTCCCCGCCCCCAGCCGCATCGCCGACCGGATCGCATCGAGCGCTGTGTTCCCGCCGCCGATCACGGCCACGTTCTTGCCGCGGAAATCCACCATGGGCTCGTCGTACTTCGGAAACTCGTAGGCATGCATCAGGTTGATGCGCGTCAGGAATTCGTTCGCCGAATAGACGCCGTTAAGATGCTCGCCGGGAATGCCCATGAACTGTGGGAGCCCCGCGCCCGTGCCGATGAACACCGCGTCGTAGCCTTCCCCTTCCATCAGTTCGTCAATGGTGACCGTGCGTCCCACCACCACGTCCGTCTCGAACACCACGCCCATCGCACGCATGTAGTCGATCTGCTCGCGGATGATCTGCTTCGGCAGCCGGAACTCGGGGATGCCATACACGAGCACACCGCCCGGTGTGTGCAGCGCCTCGAATACGTGGACTTGGTGTCCCTTCTGGACGAGATCGCCCGCCGCCGTCAGGCCGGACGGGCCGCTGCCCACTATGGCAACCTTCTTTCCCGTTGGTGTCGCCTTGGGCAGATTGCTGATGTCGAGGTGGCGCTGCTCATAGTCGGCGACAAAGCGCTCGAGGTATCCGATGCCGAGCGGCTGGACTTTCTTGCCCATCAAACAGCCGCCTTCGCAGTGGTCTTCTTGCGGGCACACACGGCCGGTGATGGCGGGCAGGACGTTGTCCTCGCGGATTTTGGCGGCGGCGGCCATGTAGTCGCCAGCTACGATGAGCTGCACGAATTCTTTCACCTTGACGCCCACCGGACAATCGGTCACGCAAACTGGCTTGGCGCACTCCAGGCAGCGCAGCGCTTCCTGCCTCGCCAACTCCTCGGAATAGCCGAGGTTGACTTCGGTGAAATTCTTGGCGCGCACCAGTGGTGCCTGCTCCAGCATGTGTTGCCGGGGCACCTTCATGCGTTCCTTTAAGGGCAGAGGATTCAACGAGGGCTTCTTGGTGGGTTGTTTTATCGGTTCGCTCACCGGCCGTCTCCTTGCGTCGCGCACGCGCCGCTGTTTTCGGCCCGCACGCTTTCGATCTGCGACTCGGTGTCGCGCTTGAAGTCTTCCATCGATTTCTGCTCGGCCGCCCGGTACATGGAATTGCGCTGCACCAAAACGGCGAAATCCACGCGGTGGGCGTCGAACTCGGGCCCGTCCACGCAGGCGAACTCGCTCTTGCCGTCGACCAGCACGCGGCACCCGCCGCACATCCCCGTGCCGTCGATCATGATCGGGTTCAGGCTGACGATCGTGTGGATGTTCTCTTTGCGCGTCATTTCGGCCACCGCCCGCATCATGGGGATGGGCCCAATCGCCAGCACCAGATCGATACGCGTGCCGTTGTCAATCAACTGGCGTAGCTTGTCGGTGACGAAGCCTTTGTCGGCATAGCTTCCGTCATCGGTGGTGAGCATCAGGGCATCGCTTACTTCGCGCAGCTCTTTCTCCAGAATCACCAGCTCTTTGTTGCGCGCGCCCACGATCGAGATCACGCGGTTGCCGGCATGTTTAAGCGCCGCCGCCGTGGGATAAGCCATGGCCGTGCCCACGCCGCCGCCCATCACCACCACTGTGCCGAACTTCTCGATGTGCGAGGGCTTGCCCAGCGGCCCGACCACATCCAGGATGGAATCGCCCGTGTTCATGGAATTGAGCAGGTTCGTGGTCTTGCCGGCCGACTGCACCACGATGCGTATCGTGCCGCGCTCGGGATCGGAGTGTTCGATGGTGATCGGGATTCGCTCGCCCTGCTCGTAAAGCCGCAGGATGACGAATTGCCCTGGTTTTTGTTTCCGTGCAATGCGCGGCGCCTCGATCTCAAACCGCTTGATACCGGGCGCCAGGAACTCAGCGTGCAGAATTTTGAACATGGGTCCTTGGCTTGTCTTACAAGACATTGTCGGGGAATGGGTGGCCGAGTGGCTGTGACACAAGTCACTCGTGATTGCGAGCGAAATCACGCATCGCAACGAACACGATCTATTGCGGATACCAGTCGAGCAACCGGACCTCGATCCCCGTTCCTTCCAGTTTTTTCTGGAACACGGCGAGATCGGAGCCGCGATAGTGGTAGGGAATCACCACCTTCGGGTGAAATGCCTTCACCGCATCCGCCGCTTCTTCGGGAGGCATGGTGTAAGGCAGATTCATGCAGACGAACGCGACGTCGATGTTCTTCAAGGCGCGCATTTCCGGGATGGCTTCGGTGTCGCCGGAGAAGTAAAAGCGAACTCCGCCGTAGGTGAGCACGTATCCGTTGCCGCGTCCCTTGTCGTGGAAAAGTTTGCCGGGAGAAGGGCCGCGCGTCAGGTTGTACGCGGGGATGGCCTCAATCGTCCAGCCCTGCCACGTTTTGGTTTCGCCGTTCGCAATCGGCTTGGCCGTGTTGACGGTCGGGACGACGGCCGGCGCTGCCAGGATTTCGGTCCCGGGCTTGCTGATTTCGGCGATGGAAGCGGGATCCATGTGGTCGGGGTGAATGTCGGTAATGAGAATGAGGTCGGCCTTGGGGAGCCCCGCGAGCCTCGCCGGTTTGGCCGGATCGAGGTAGAGGGTCTTTCCGCCAGCTTCGATCAGGGTGCTGGCATGATAGAGCGGAGTGATCTTGACTTCTCCCGCCTTGGTTCGGAAGATTTGCGGAGCGGCCGCAGAGTAGGCAAGGGACGACATCGCGAACAGACAGCAGGCAAGAACCAGAATTCGTTTCATCTCGACCTCACGGCAGGGTTTGATCGTTTCCGCACAGCAGGAGTTTACAACGAACCTAACGTTTGTGTGCGCACAGGCTGTTTACTACAAAGGGGTGCGGCAAAAGGCAAGAGCTTGAACCACAGGGGGCACAGAGGTACACGGAGGGAAACGCGACTAGAGCGGGGCCGGTGTAGAATGACGGGTTTGCGAGGCCAAAAAGAAATTCTTGCTTTGAGGCTTCAATTGGAGGCATTCCAGTGCGTTGGATTTGTCTGTTCTTTCTTTTGACGCTATTGACGATTGGCATGGCCGTGGCGCTGCCACTTACAGCGCAGGAAATTTCGATGCAAAAATCCCCAACTGCTCTCTCCGCAGGGACCGCCGGTTCCAGCTTGCAACCGATGTGGATGAAGGACTCAATGGCCAAGATGGAGCGTGAACTGGTGGAGAAGTATGGCGACGCGCAACGGTCGCGCGCCGAACGCGGGCTGCGCCAGGTGAGCGAGTTCTGGCGCGCCGAGGATGGCGATGCGCCCGCGTTTGAAGATTTCGTGCGCGCGAATTTTGCCGGCGATCAGGCGGCGCTCGACACCATGTTCAACCGTTTCCAGAGCCTGCTCGAACAGCTCGATGGCCACATGCACGAGATCAATCGCGAGTTCAATCAGCAGTCCGATCTGGATCTGGGCCCGGTGCTTCCGTTCGACGAACTTTTCGCCGGCTACGATCCGTCGGCCCACGTCATCGACGATTTCTTCCGGAACAAGCTGGCGTTTACCGTGCTGCTGAACTTTCCGCTGGCCACTTTGGACGAATGCCTGAAGGACGGCGGCGCGTGGAGCCGCAGGCAGTGGGCCGAAGTTCGCCTGGCGCAGCGTTTCGGCAAACGCATTCCCGCCGAAGTGAACCTCGCCATCGCCCAGGCGGGAGCCGAGTCCGCGCAGTACATTTCGGAATACAACATCTGGATGTATCACCTGCTCGATCCGCAAGGGCAGCGGCTTTTCCCGCCGAAGATGCGCCTGCTTAGTCACTGGAATCTGCGTGACGAAATCAAAGCGGACTATACCGACAAAGAGCATGGTCTCGCCAAGCAGCGCATGATCCAGCAGGTGATGGAGCGCATTGTCGCCCAGACGATTCCCGAAGTCGTGATCGACAACCCAGGTGTGGATTGGAACCCGGCCACAAACGAAGTCAAGGCGGCAGCGACGAAAGATGCGGACTCGACGGCGGCAAAAGCTGGGGCCGAAATCGAAGTGAAGATCACCAGCGCGCGCGAGCCCGACACGCGCTACGCCGTGCTGCTCAAGGATTTTAACGTGTCGCGGAAGGCCGACCCATACTCTCCGACGGCGCCAACGCTCATCGACCGCCGATTCAATGAAGACCGCGAGATTCCCGAAGTGCGCCTGAAGGCGATGCTGGATCAGATCCTGACCTCGCCGCTTGTGGCCGAGACGGCGCAACTCATTGAATCGCGCCTCGGACGCCCGCTCGAGCCATTCGACGTTTGGTACAACGGATTTCGCCCCGGCAGCCAATACACCGAAGCGAAACTGGATGAGATGGTGGCGAAAAAATATCCCACCGCCGCGGCCTATCAGAAAGATATTCCCAACCTCCTCGTGAAGCTCGGCTTCTCGCCAACGCGCGCACAATACGTGGCCAACAACATCATTGTCGACCCGGCCCGCGGTTCCGGGCACGCCATGGGATCGGCGATGCGCTCCGAGAAGGCGCACCTGCGCACGCGCGTGGAAAAAATGGGCATGAACTACAAGGGCTACAACATCGCCGTGCATGAAATGGGACACAACGTGGAACAGACGTTCTCGCTTAACGACAACGACTACACCCTGCTTCAGGGAGTGCCCAATACGGCTTTCACCGAAGCGCTGGCGTTTGTGTTTCAGGGGCACGACCTTGAACTGCTCGATTTGCCCGCTCCCGATGCGAGGGTTCAGGCGGAGAAAACTCTGAACGATTTCTGGGCTACGTATGAGATTGCCGGCGTCGCGCTGGTGGATACCGCAGTATGGCACTGGATGTACGACCATCCCGAAGCCACGCCGAATCAGCTCAATGAGGCCACGGTTCAGATTTCCAAAGATATCTGGAACCGTTATTACGCACCCGTGTTTCACCAGAAGGATGTGGTGCTGCTGGGAATTTACTCGCACATGATCGACTCGTTTTTGTATTTGCCCGATTACCCGATCGGGCACATGATCGCGTTTCAAATCGAAGAGCAAATGAAGAAAGCGGGAGCCATTGGGCCGGAATTCGAGCGCATGGCGAAGATGGGCCGCGTGACTCCGGATCTGTGGATGGTGCACGCCACGGGGCGTCCGGTAGGCCCAGAAGCCTTGCTGGAAGCCACCGCGCGGGCGCTGGCCACCGCTCGGTCGAAGTGAAGCTGGCAAGTGGAGAGCCGGGTGCCCCTCCGGGTCCTCACTAGAAAGGTCGCCTTGTTGCAACTCTTGAGGAGACCGTCGCATTCATCTGGCATCCGCGCCCGCTCTTGAGTATTCTTCTGGAGATGGCCACCGTCTCACTGAGCGAACTGTTGGGCTCGACCGTCTATGACGCCTCGGGCGTCGCCAGCGGCCGGGTGCGCGAGGTGGCGCTTGCTCCGCAGGAAGACCGTTCCCGCGTTGCCCTGCTGATCGTCAAAACGCCCGGGGGAAACCGCCTATTGCCTCTGACGGCTGTTTCTTCCATCAATGGCGGTATTCGCGCCGCCACTGCGGCCGCGGAATGGACCGCGGCCGATGGCTCCGAAGGGTTGTTGCTGCTCAGCTGCGATCTTCTCGATCAGCAGGTCATCGACGTGCACGGGCGCAAGGTTGTGCGCGTGAACGACGTGGATTTCCATCACGACAGCGCGCAGAACCGTTCGGTCTTAAGGGTCGGCGGCGTGGACGTGGGCGCGCGCGGCGCACTTCGCCGCCTCCTTAAGGGGATGGTTCCAGCGGTCGCCCTGCGGGCCTTGCTCTCCCGTATTCCTGCCCGCGACATTCCGTGGGACTTCGTGGACTTGATCGAGACCGACCCGGCTCGACGCGTCAGACTCAAAATTTCGCATGAGCGGCTGGGCAAACTCCATCCCGCCGACATTGCCGATATTGTCGAAGATCTCTCGCCCGATGAGCGCGGAGCGGTGTTCGAGACCCTCGATGAGGGTGTCGCCGCCGGCGCGTTGGAAGAACTCACGCCTAAGGTGCAGAAAGCGGTCTTGGAATCGCTCGATTCCGACCGCGCCGCCGACATTGTCGAGGAAATGGAACCCGACGCGGCTGCCGACCTTTTAGGCGATCTCTCCGACGAACAGACGGAAGAAATCCTGGTCCAGATGGAACCGGAAGAGCGCCAGGAAGTCACCGATCTGCTTGAGTTCAAGGAGAACTCGGCCGCCGGCCGCATGACCACGGAGTACATCGCGCTGCCGGTGACGGCCACGGCCCACGACGCCATCGAAGCCATGCGCGCCTTCGAAGGCCGCATGGAAAACATGAGCACCATTTACTTGACCGATTCTCAGGGAACGTTGGCGGGCGCGGTGCCGCTGGTGAAGATCGTGCTGGCGCCTGCCACGACGCCGCTCCTGGCTTTGGCGCAAGAGCCGCTGATCTCCTGCCACGAGGACGCGAAAGAGAAGGAATTCGCCGAGCTTTTCGACAAGTACAACCTGCTGACTTTGCCGGTGATCGACGAACACAATCAACTCACCGGCGTGATCACCCCGGACGACGTGATCGCCATGCTGCGCGCCAAGCTGTAAGTCCGTTCGTTGTTCCTGTAGAGACGGGGATTGCCCCGTCTCCTGTTGCGAATGGCGACGCGGCCAACCGTATCTGTACAAGAAAACTTGCTGCATTTTGCAAATTCACCTATCCAGACGGCGCACTCAGCATTTATTCTGGACGTTCTGTTTCGCCAATTTAATCGAGACCGTGGCCTGTGCGAACGAGATTCCTGAGAAGTTGGAAGTTTCGGCTCCTGCTGTTCTTCGCCGTCGTGGGGCCGGGCTTCATCACCGCGAATGTCGACAACGATGCCAACGGCATCCTGACCTATTCGCAGGCCGGCGCGCAGTTCGGCTACATGCTCTTGTGGACGATGATCCCCACTACCATCGCCCTGATCGTCGTGCAGGAGATGTGCGCCCGCATGGGCGCAGTCACCGGCAAGGGCTTGAGCGATCTGATCCGGGAAGAATACGGCCTGCGGATCACGTTCCTCATGATGCTCGGTATTCTGATTACAAATTTCGGAAACGTAGTAGGCGAGTTTGTCGGCATTGCCGGAAGCATGGAGCTGTTCGGGGTCTCAAGGTACATCTCGGTGCCGATCTGTGCCGTGGTCGTGTGGTTGATCGCAGTCAAAGGCCAGTACAAGAGCGTGGAGAAAGTGTTTCTGTTGGCCTCGTTCTTTTATATCACTTACATATTTGCGGGAGTGCTGGCCAAGCCCGCGTGGATTGAGGCCGTTAAGGCCACGGTGAAGCCTCCGGGGATGGCGGCCTTCAGGCAGGGCCCGTATCTTTACATGGTCATCGGCGTGGTTGGAACTACGATCGCGCCCTGGATGCAGTTCTACTTGCAGTCGTCGGTAGTGGAAAAGGGAATCACGCGGCGCCAGTACAAAGCGTCGAGGCTCGACGTGATTGTCGGCTGTATCTTCACCGACGTGGTGGCGTGGTTCATCATTGTGGCTTGCGCGGCCACGCTCTACCTGCATGGGAATCGCGACATTCGAGACGCCGCCGACGCGGCGCAAGCGCTGCGTCCACTGGCCGGCGACTGGGCGTACCTGCTGTTTGCGCTGGGGCTTTTCAACGCGTCGCTGTTTGCGGCTTCGATCCTTCCGCTTTCGACCGCCTACACGGTTTGTGAAGGACTAGGTTTCGAATCGGGCGTGGGGCGCAAATTTTCCGAAGCTCCCGTCTTTTACTGGCTCTATACGGCGCTCATCGCGGCGGGAGGGGCCGTGGTCCTGATACCGGGGCTTCCGTATATAAAGATCGCCGTGTTTTCGCAAGTGGTCAATGGGGCGGTGTTGCCCGGCGTGCTGATTTTCATGTTGCTGCTGATCAACAAAAAAGAACTGATGGGCGAATACGCGAATAAAACCACGTTCAACATCATCGCCTGGGCAACCACCGCGATTATGATCGTGTTGACGGTGCTCTATGTGTACGGGCTGGTGCACGGAGGGGCGGGATAACTCAAAGATATTAGACCGCAGAGAGCGCCGAGTACGCAGAGAAATTAGTTCTTCTGAATTGATAGGCGTGTGTGCGTACAGATCTGTGCCGAAGAATGTGTACGGGAAAGCGCGGTTGGGAGTTATACTACGTTGATTTTTCTTTCGAGTGCAAGGGTGGTTGGTTTTGATTCTTATCGGGATTATTCTGTGCCCGGGAAAATGAGAGGGGATATAGCATGACGATGTCTAGGGCTAGGGGAATTCGCTGTAACTGGACGAAGCTGGCACTAGCACTAGCTATGTTTACTTATTCGGCCCATGCGGCCGACACGAAGGCGGAAGAAATCGTTACCAAACACCTTGATTCCATCGGGACAGCGGAAGCGCGAGCAGCTATCAAGTCGCGTGTTGTGCAGGGCAAGGTGCGAGCCAAGATGTTGGTGGGCGGCAAAGGCGAAGCCGATGGCGATTGGGGACGCGTATCCGAGCAGCACAAGTCGAATTTTTTGATGACGTTTGGTGTCGGCGAACGACATATGGAACGGTTTGTCTTCGACGGCGAGAAAGCCGATTTCGCAGCAGGAACTGCCGCGCACCGGCGGAGCGCTTTTGCAGAGTTTGTGGCCAGCCAAGATTTCATCGTCAAAGAGGGCTTGCTGGGCGGAGAACTTTCCACGGCCTGGGCCCTCCAGAACCTTGACCACAGCCGGGTCAAGCTCTACAACATGGGCCTCAAGAAAGTCGACGGTCGTGAACTGCAAGGCATCGAGTATCACTCTAAGGATGCTATTAACATGACCATCAAGCTGTATTTTGAACCCGAGACGTATCGCCATGTGATGACGGTCTATTCGTTTTCGGGGGAGCCTCAGATGGCACGTGTCATCGACCAACTCGTAAATCGAGAGGAAGTCCGCTATACCATCGAAGAGCGCTTCAGCGACTTTCATGCCGATGGCGGAATCACACTACCCCGGCATTATGACCTTCAGTTTACGCGGGAACTACAGAGCGGCGCGACTCAAGCCTATGACTGGGACATGACCGCTGACAAGGTCCTAAATAACATCGAGGTTGATCCAGGGAATTTTCACATCAAATAGAAAGAAGGGCGCCATCGCCGAAATGGGAGGCGGATGCAGCAGGCCTCTGGATTGCCTTTCAAATAATCTTTCCCGCTGCCAGGTTCTTCACCAGTCCCAAGTCGGCTTCGAGGAAGTCCAGTTGCAGCAGTTCCTGCCGAGTCACCCAGCGGATTTCGCGGAAGATCCGGTTTTCCAAATCACCCTGATACTCCCGCACCGCGAAGAAGCGGAGTTCTATGGACCCGCCGCCGGGATATTCATGCACGATGCGGGCGACTTCCACGCCGACCTCGGCCGCGATTCCCAGTTCTTCATCGAGCTCCCGCCGCAGGGCATCGCGCGGCTGTTCGCCTTCTTCGATCTTGCCGCCCGGAAACTCCCATTTGAGCGGCATGGCCTGATGCCGCGTCCTCTGGCAGGCGAGGATCAGTCCGTCTTTCACGATCAGCGCGGCTACGACTCGTTTCATGGATGAAAAAACGCATCTGGCTGCTAGCCAGTGATCTTCCCCGGGAGACTGCCAGCAGCTAGCAACTGGCAGGGTACGGATTACTCGTTCTCCATCCGCTTGCCCACGAGCTCGGCGCAATATTCGACCAGCTCGCGGTCTTCGCCGCTGAATGCCGCCGCGAAGTGGCTGTCGATATCCAGTTCACCCGCCACCTGCCCGTGCACAAACATAGGCACCACAATCTCCGACTTGGTTTCAATGGAGCAGGCAAGATAGCGTCGATCGGCCTTTACATCATCCACCACCACCGTCTTGCCCGATGAAGCCGCAGCGCCGCAGATCCCCTGATTCAGCGGAATGCGGGTGTGCGGTGTCATCGCCCCCTGATAGTTCATTCATCAGTTGGTCCGCCGAGCGCGCTTGCGAAGACAAGCGGCCTGCTTCTTTGCGGACTTCGCCAATTTTCTGAAAACTCGACGTCATTACCATAACCCTAATCCTAAACTACGCCGCCGCGATTGATGTTTGCTGTGGGGGTTCTCCGAAAGAGAGTCCGTCCGGCGCCACCAGTCATCCGTGGGGTACGCGTTGTAAAAGCGCGTCCCCCATCCATCCCGCCAAACCCGTGCCCCACCGAAGTCACTTAGAATACGGCCCTCCATTGCCGTATAATAAGAAGCACAGTGCTCAAATACTCCATCGTGGTTCCGCTCCACAACGAGCAGGAGAACGTCACCGACCTCTACGCCCGTCTTAAGTCCGTGATGGAAGCGAGCGGCGAGACGTTCGAGATGGTGCTGGTCGATGACGGCTCCATCGACGGAACGTTCAATCTGCTGCGCGAGATTGCCGCCGTCGACAGCCGCGTCACCGTCGTCAAGCTGCGCCGCAATTTTGGCCAGACCGCCGGCCTCGCCGCCGGATTCGACCATGCCCGCGGCGAATACATCATCGCCATGGATGGCGACTTGCAGCACGATCCCGCCGACATCCCTCTGTTCCTCGAACAAATCGCCGCGGGCTACGACATCGTCAGCGGCTGGCGCAAGCACCGCGTCGATAATTTCTGGCTGCGCCGCATCCCTTCGCTCTGCGCCAACTGGCTCATGGCCAAGTTGAGCGGTGTCGATATCCACGACTTCGGCACCACATTTAAG
>JBEKQG010000004.1:0-41594 GCA_049519955.1 Terriglobales bacterium | reverse complement strand
AGCGGCAGCCCGAGACAAGTACCTTTGAAGGCAAATCATTAAGGTCTTGTTCTCTTGCGAAGGCCAAAAACGAGAGTCTCATGGGACCTCAGACTACGTTTGTTAGGCGGAAACTCGCGCTCTACCCACTCGCTTCCCGTTCGATGGATACTTAGTTGCCATGTCGATAGCACCATCAGGCCCGTCTCCACTGATACCATCGCCATCCCGAATACAAGAGCCTCGCGCCCGATGGTCTCACGGTATGTGGGCTTGCGTCCAAATCATGGCGACAAGATCCAACCGGGACGCGGGATCCGTTGAGTTAGGATAATCATCCATATTGCGGTTGATTATCAACCACTTCATGGATGATAATATCCACATGCTCCAACGTCACCTCATGCGCCGGGTTCTTGACGCCTTGGCAGACACGCCAACTGTGTTGGTAAACGGCGCTCGACAAACTGGTAAGAGCACCCTGGTGCAGTCGCCGGACCTTGCAGGCTCAGACCGGCGCTATCTTAGTTTCGACGATCCGGGCATTCTGGCGGCGGCCAAGCACGATCCCAACGGCTTTGTAGCCGGCCTGGAGACGTTGGTCACGCTCGACGAAATACAGCATGTCCCGGAACTCTTTCCTGTCATCAAAGCGGCGATAGACCGTAAGCGGCGGCCGGGACGATTCTTGCTCACGGGATCGGCAAATGTCATGCTGCTACCGAAGCTCTCAGAGTCCCTAGCAGGACGCATGGAAGTGTTGACGCTGTGGCCGTTTTCTCAGGGCGAGATGCGGGGCACAAAAGAGACTTTTGTGGACGCCATGTTTTCCCGTAAGCCCGCTAGCTGGACGCGAAAAGGAAACACTGTCACCCGCGCAGAGTTATTTGAGAACGTTCTTGTCGGAGGATATCCAGTCGCGGTCGCCCGCCAGACTGCTGCCCGGCGCGCTGCCTGGTTCGACGCCTACGTCATGACGACGCTTCAGCGTGACATTCGCGACCTTGCCAATATCGCTGACTTGACGGCCGTTCCTCAGTTGCTTTCCGTCGTCGCCACCCGCGCGGGCGGGCTACTGAATTTTGCCGACCTGTCGCGAACCGTCGCTTTGCCGCAGACAACGCTAAAACGCTATTTTGCCCTGCTCGAAGCGACGTTCCTGGTGCAACTGCTTCGTCCCTGGTCAAGGAACCTCGGGAAACGGGTGATTCAGGCCCCGAAGGTCTATCTCAACGACTCGGGATTGCTGGCGCACTTACTGGGAGCCACCGCGGACCGCATCGAAAAGGACGGCAGCCTAGCTGGCGCGCTTCTCGAAAACTTCACTGTCATGGAACTTCGCAAGCAGGCAACATGGAGCACGGCGCAGCCGAGCCTCTTCTACTGGCGCACGGCCTCTGGGCAGGAAGTGGACCTAGTTCTGGAGGACCGTGGCGGGAGTGTTGTGGGAATCGAGATCAAGGCCGCCTCCACTCTGGGTGGCAACGACGTGCGTGGTCTGCAGGCCCTCGCAAACACGGCTGGCAAGAACTGGCTGCGCGGCGTTGTGCTGTACACCGGTTCGGAAATCGTCCCTTTCTCCGCCAACATCCACGGCGTTCCGATAAATCGACTTTGGTCGATGTAAGTGCGTCACACAAGAGATTCCTGCCGCCACCCCGAGCCAAACGCGGCACACCATCGCCACATGTTCCACCTGGCAATAAGAAATTCGAACGCGAAACAACTGTTGGAATGTCAGTCGAGGAGTCGACGTGTGCACGTGGTTTCTTTCCAGATCCGAGATTCAATAGGGTATCCATGAGAAAGGTTGGTCCCGCAACTTCCACCCATGATTTCCACCCATGTTTGCCTCGCCTTCTACGTATTTACAAGTACTTGGCCGTCTCCCGCAAACCTGTAAGTCGTTGTAGGTTCAGGTTGAACAAGGTCTGAAAAGGCTGGCGTCGGCGGTTCAACTCCGTCCCTGGCCACCATATTTTTAATCGATTGCGTCATCGCCTTCCTGCATTGAAGTCCATTGGGTCCTAATTCAGTCCGATTCTAAGGGGTGCATTCCACACAGCATCCTTCAATTCACTCATCCTGCGCCGTGCACGCTCAACGGCTACCGCGGCTTGCTCAGGGACCTGCGGGAAGACCCGTTTTTCAAAAAGCCGAAGGCGGCTGTCTGGTTCCGAACCAGATTCCAGCCTCAGACCATTGCGCCGCCCGCCGCGGCGGCGGCGAACTGGGGAGCTACCGGCAGAGCAGAAATCAATTTGCGGGTGTAGGCGTGCGCAGGACTGGTGAAGAGATCCGCCGTGTTACGACACTTCACGATTTCCCCTTGTTCCATCACTGCTGCACTCTGGCTGATGGTCGCAACCGAGAGAAGGTCATGGGAGATATGCAGGATGGCGGTGCCCATCTTTCGGCTCAACGCGGAAAATAGCTGCGGGATTTCCGACTGGGTGACGATGTCGAGCGCGCTGGTGGCTTCGTCGGCAATCAGCAGCGGAGGCCGGTGCAGCACCGCCATCGCGATCAGTGGGATCCCGCCCGCCAATTACCGGTCACCGCGAGCCCGCTTCATCATCGGGACGAACGGCATACCCGCCCTTTACAGCCAGGACCACTCGGCTTGCCCGGCGCCGTCACGGTAAACAGGTACGCCGCCATGCTGCCGATAAGCTGCTGCGCCACTCCTGTCGAGTTCGCATCCTGCCCGTCGGTGGCGAAGGCATACAGGATGTGATTTCCCAGCGGCAAGCTGGGCGTGGTGAGCGTGAAATACGGCGCTGTGCCCGACGCAGCCAGCCACGGACCCTGCCACGTGTCCAACTGGTACCACATAGCCTGCGGCGTTGGAGCCGTCGGTGAGAACGAGCTAACCGCAGTTAGATTGAACGTCGGCGTGGAGCTCAACGTCTCGTTGTTGGCCAGCGGATCGATCCAGGTCACGAGCGGGTTCTCCTGCACCTGCTGCTCTGTGATTTCCATGACGCTGTTGCTGGTCTCGCAGGCCACATAGATCTGGTTGGTGACCGGGTTGACGGCAATGGCCCAGGGGTTCTTGACGTTCGGGTCCGTGACCGTGGTCGTCGTGTTGGTGGCACCGTCAACCACCGTTACATTGTCGCTATAGTAATTGCCGAAGTAGATCTTGTTGGTGACCGGGTTAACCGCTACGATCCAGGGATCACCCGTGACGCTGACCGTGGTGATCGCGTTGGTCGCGCCATCAATCACCGTGAAGGAGGGATTCCCGGCATTGCCGACGTAGATCTTGTTGGTTACTGGGTTGACCGCCACTCCGTAGGGATATGTCCCAACAGTTATCCACGTTGTGCTGTTAGTGGCGCCGTCGATCACCGTTACCGTGGTGCCGTTGGCATTGACCACATAGATCTGGTTGGTCACCGGGTTGACGCCCACGGCCCGGGGCTCGGCGCCGACGCTGACGGTGGTCGTGGAATTGGTGTTGCCGTCAATCACGGTGACGTTGTTGCTGGTCTCATTGGCCACATAGATCTTGTTCGTGACCGGGTTAACGGCGATGGCCCAGGGGTTGACGGCGTTCGGGTCGGTGACCGTAGTCGTGGAGTTGCTGGCCCCGTCAATCACCGTCACATTGCTGCTGCCCCAGTTGCCGACGTAGATCTTGTTGGTTGCCGGGTTTACAGCCACCATCTCGGGGGCGGTCCCTGCGCTGACCGTAATCGTCGAGTTGGTGGCGCCGTCAATCACCGTGACGTTGGCGCTGTTCTGATTCGTAACGTAGATTTTGTCGGTCGCCGGGTTCACAGCCACGGCGAAGGGGTTTGTTCCGCCGGCCAGCACCGTCTCGGTCCAGCCGGTTTCGCCGTTAATTACCGACACCGTGTTGTCACCGCGGTTGGCGGTATAGATCAAGTTGGTTGCCGGGTTGACGGCCACGCCAAAGGGATTCAATCCCACAGGGGCCGTCTGCGTCGTAAGGGTCGCGCCGTCGATCACCGTGACGTTGGCGCTGTTCTCATTGGCCACGTAGATTTTGTTGGTCACCGGGTTGACGGCCACGGCCTCAGGATAGCTCCCCACCCCCACCGTGGTGGTCGAGTTCGTCGCCCCGTCAATCACCGTGACGTTGGCGCTGTTCTCATTGACCACGTAGATTTTGTTGGTCACCGGGTTGACGGCCACGGCATACGGATAGGATCCCACCCCCACCGTCGAGGTCGAGTTCGTCGCCCCGTCAATCACCCTGGCGGTGGTGCTAGCGTAGTTCGTCACGTAGATTTTGTTGGTCACCGGGTTGACGCCCACGGCCGCAGGATAACTCCCCACCCCCACCGTGGTGGTCGAGTTCGTCGCCCCGTCAATCACCGTGACGTTGGCGCTACCGTAGTTCGCCACATAGATTTTGTTGGTCACCGGGTTGACGGCCACGGCCCTAGGATTGGTCCCCGCCCCCACCGTGGTGGTCGAGTTCGTCGCCCCGTCAATCACCGTGACGTTGTTGCTACCGTAGTTCGCCACGTAGATTTGGTTGGTCACCGGGTTGACGGACACCGCATACGGATTGGTACCCGACCCCACCGTGGTGGTCGAGTTCGTCGCCCCGTCAATCACCGTGACGCTGTTACCGCCGTTGTTCGCCACATAGATTTTGTTGGTCACCGGGTTGACGGCCACGGCAAACGGATCGCTCCCCGCCGCCACCGTGGTGGTCGAGTTCGTCGCCCCGTCAATCACCGTGACGTTGGCGCTTCCACTGTTCGCCACGTAGATCTTATTAGTCACCTCGTTGACCGCCACGGCGTAGGGATTTGATCCGGCGGGTACGGTAGCGGTTACATACTGCGCCTGAAGTGGAAGGGCTGCGAGCAATAAAACAACGCTGACGAACGAGAACACGACGAGAAGCTTTTGCCGGTCGCTAAGAGTCCACATGACAACTTCCTCCTTTGCCCGCAGGATCAGGCGTGCACTCTGACCCTGGGCTTTAGCGTTCCTCGACATGGAGTCGAAGAGTTTCATGCTGCCTCGAACAATAGGGACTTGCGCGTCAAGGGGGTATTGCGTCTCAACGAGCGGGAACGCTTCTTCCGAGAGGCGCGGGAATGTGCGGGCCCAATTGTACTGCTGTTCGGGGGCGGCGGCGAAGAAGAATGGCGGAGACAGGCATTTTCAATGTGCATAAACTTGCACACGAGCCAGGCATGGTTGACGCTATATCGCCATTACGCTCATTGACCCGGTCGTGAGTGTAATCTTTTCGTGCCGGGTGCGCCCCTTCTCGCGCTTTTCGAGAAAGCTCGCCCTGTTTTGCCGAAGCCCCGAGCGAAGCCGAGGGGGATAGCCGAAGGGTGGCACCACCGCCGTCTGGGGCGCTAATGTCTTTGTGGGCAGCCAATCGGCAATGTGGGGCAGTTCCGCCATGTGGGGAAGCTCGGCCATGTGGGGTACCAGCACCTCAGACGGCGGCGAGTCGACGAACCTCCTGATCAACGGGGAACAGTAAAGGAGATCCGCGGCCCCGCTGAGAGACGACATGAAAACTATTCGATTCGGCGAGATTGAGGAAACGACGATGAAATTGACGGCATGTCTTAGGTGTGCAACCCGACGTATCCGGGCGTCAACATCGCACTCACTTTCGCGCCATAGCGGCGCGCTTGGTGTAGCGGGGCCGCAGGCAGTCTAACTACTATCGACCCGGATCCACTGCTCGGGCTCGGGCCCGCGCCATTGCTTCATGGTTGTGCCCGGTGATCCGTGGGATATCCCGCGTATCAGCTCGCGGGAAAGGCGGCGAATCGCCGCTATGGCATTGCGCATCCAATCAACGGATGGCAAAGAAGATGTCGATCTTCGACGAACAATACCGAGTTGTCGCCATCGAAGGTGACCGCCTTGTCATCCGGGGAATCCTCAGCGGCGCCATACTGATGGTCGTCAACCCCGAGCCCGAGACCCCGCTCACGCCACAAGATTTTCCGCTGGGAAAACTGATCGCGCTCTCCGACCCGTCACAAGCGCCTCTGAATTAGCGGCGTTAGCGTCTGCCGTCTTGCGAGCGCGGAGGAGGATCCCGCTGGGCTCGGGGTTGCCACGCAAGATATGTCTGGTCAATTTTGACCAGTCCAGAAGTCCACTTTCGTTGAATACTGGCAAAAGGCCAACTGTACCGAATGGACGAGAGCACCCCGCTGGAACGGACGTGGCCAGACCGGCCCTCCCGATCTCTACCAGCTTTCGCGCTCGCTCGGGCCCATCTGAAAAGTAGACTCTTTCAATACCTGTACTTAAGGAAGTGAGGGACGAATGTCGGTACCAGTCACCGTGTTTCCGGATGGATTGCCGGAAATCGTCCCCCCAAGCCCTTCGGCACAGGGAGCTTCGGCGACTCGTCCCAGGTTGCAAGCGAAGCCATCTCTACCGAGTCGCATCGCGGTGATCGGAAATTATCTTCCGCGACAATGCGGGATTGCTACTTTCACCACAGACCTGTGCGCGGCCATATCCGCAGAGTACGGCACCGCTCGGCTGCTGGCGCTGCCCGTAAACGATACCGAACAAGGATACGACTATCCCGCGCGCGTGCGATGGTCGCTCGCCCAGGACGACGTGAAGTCGTATCAGGACGCGGCTGAATTTCTGAACTTCAACAACATCGACATGGTGTGCCTGCAGCACGAGTATGGGATCTTCGGCGGCCCGGCCGGAAGCCACATTCTGCATCTGCTGCGCGGCTTGAAGATGCCCGTCGTGACCACGCTGCACACGGTCCTGCGCGAGCCGAACCCAGACCAGCTCATGGTGATGGAAGAGATCGCAGAGCTTTCGGATCGCCTGATTGTCATGAGCCAACTCTCGTCCCAGTTCTTGCAGGAGATATTCAAGGTGCCCGGCAGCAAGATCGATATGGTCCCGCACGGCGTGCCGGACCTGCCCTTTCTCGATCCCAATTTTTACAAAGACCGCTTTGGGGTGGAAGGAAAAGCGGTGCTGCTGACCTTCGGCCTGCTCTCGCCGAACAAGGGAATCGAAAACGTAATTCAGGCGCTGCCGCAGATTTTGGCCAAGCACAACAATGTTGCCTATATTGTCGCCGGCGCAACCCATCCTCACATTCTCCGTCGCGAGGGGGACAAGTATCGAGCCAGCTTGCAAGCTTTGGCAAAGAAAGTGGGAGTGGAATCACAAGTGATCTTCTTCGACCGCTTTGCCACCCCTGAAGAAATGGCCGCATTCATTGGCGCAGCCGATATCTACATCACTCCTTATCGCTACGAGGAGCAGGTGGTTTCCGGGACCCTTGCCTATGCCCTCGGCGCGGGCAAGGCGATCATTTCGACTCCGTACTGGCACGCCATTGAGTTGTTAGACGACCGCCGGGGTGCGCTGGTCCCGTTTCAAAACCCCGCTGCTATCGCAAGCAAGACAATCGAGCTTTTGAATACGCCCGCGATCCGCCATGCCATGCGCAAACGAGCCTATCTGTTCGCGCGCGACATGGTCTGGAAAAAGGCGGCGCAAGGCTACATGGAAAGCTTCACCCGGGTCCGCAGCGACCGCATGGAAAATCCGCGCGTTCAGTTCTCGGCCCGCGCTACTCCCAAGACGCTCGATCAACTGCCGGAATTGAAACTGCAACATCTGGTTGCCTTGACCGATGACACGGGAATCCTGCAGCATGCGATCTTCACCATCCCAAATCGAGGCGAGGGATATACCACCGACGACAATGCGCGCGCACTCATTTTCACCGTGCTGCTGGCGCAACTGAGTAAAGACCGGGGTGGGAAGGTAGATTCTGTCAGTCCGGATTTTTCTTGCCGCTACTTGTCGTTCCTGGAGCATGCGTTCGATCCAGCGAAGGCCAGATTCAGAAACTTTCTCGACTACGACCGGCGGTGGCGCAACGCCGAAGGTTCTGAAGACTGCCATGGGCGAGCGTTGTGGAGCCTGGGAACGGTGCTGGGCCGGTCCGAAGACCAGGGATTGAAGTGTGCTGCCGGGCGTCTGTTCGAGTCTTCCCTGCCACCGGTTGTCGAGTTCTACAGTCCCCGGGCTTGCGCCTATGCCCTGCTCGGAATTCAAGAATATCTCAATTCGTATCCTGGAGATCGCGACACGCAGAAGGTAAGGTCCGTACTCAGCCGGCGATTGTTTGAGATGTATCAGTCGATCCGCCGCGCGGACTGGATGTGGTTCGAGAACGTCGTAGCCTACGGCAACGCGAGATTGCCCCAGGCCATGCTGGTCGTGGGTGCGGCCTGTTCGGACGATCGCATGGTCTCCTGTGGCGTCGAAGCGCTGGATTGGCTCCTGAAAGCGCAGCACTGCGAAACCAACCACCACTTTGTGCCCATCGGGTCGCAAGGCTTCTATCACCAGAGTGGTGAGAAGGCGCGTTTCGATCAACAGCCAATTGAGGCCGCTGGCGCGGTATCTGCGTGTCTCGAAGCGTACCGCGTAACTGGGGAAAGCCGCTGGCGCAGCGAAGCATGGTCGGCCTTCAACTGGTTCCTTGGCGACAACGATCTGCAAGTTCCTCTTTATGATTCCGTCACCGGCGGTTGCCGGGACGGATTACATCCCGAACGCGCCAATCAAAATCAGGGTGCGGAATCCACGCTGTCGTTTTTGATGGCACTCCTCGAAATGCACTCACTGCAAGAAACTGAAGGGCCGCCCGAAAGGACAAAAGACCCATCATGACCGCTCCCGAAACAACAATTATGAACGTCGAAAACACGCACTACCCGCCACTGCTTCTGCGTCACCCCGGCAACCCCATCTTGACGGGCAAGGATTGGCTGTACTCCATCAACAGCGTGTTCAATGCCGGCGCAACATTATTGCCCGATGGAACCACTCTGCTCCTATGCCGCGTCGAAGACCGGCGCGGCTTGTCGCATCTTTGCGCCGCGCGCTCGCGCAATGGCGTCGATGGATGGCAAATCGATCGTGAACCCACCTTGATGCCCAACCCGCAGCAGTATCCGGAAGAGATCTGGGGCATTGAGGATCCTCGCATAACATTCGTGCCCGAACTTCAGCAATACGTGGTCACTTACACGTCCTATTCACGCGGCGGCCCCGGAGTATCTCTGGCTCTAACCAAGGACTTTCGAAGTTTTGAGCGCTACGGCGTCATCATGCCGCCGGATGACAAAGATTCAGCGCTTCTGCCACGGAGAATCAATGGATACTGGGCCCTCATTCATCGGCCCATGACCACACTCGGAACGCACATGTGGATTTCCTACTCTCCCGACCTGCGCCATTGGGGCAGGCACAGGCTTATGTTAGAAGCGCGCCGCGGCGCCTGGTGGGACGCAAACAAAATTGGGTTGTCGCCGCCGCCTATCGAAACCTCCAGGGGATGGCTCGCGCTTTATCACGGAGTGCGGCAAACGCCTTCGGGTTGTCTGTACCGATTGGGTTTGGCCCTCTTCGATCTTGAGAATCCGGAAGAATGCCTGCTGCGAGGAGATTCGTGGATCTTTGGGCCGGAGGCCGCGTACGAACGCCACGGCGACGTCAAGGATGTCGTGTTCCCGTGCGGATACACGATGGACCCTGATGGCGACACCGTCAACCTGTACTACGGAGCTGCCGATTGCTCCATTGCCCTCGCTCGCGCCAGCGTGCGCTCTCTGCTCGATTGGCTGGATGCCAATGGAAGTCGCGAACGCCGGCATCGAGTGGAGGATTTATGAATCCAATCTTCTCAGCCTTCCAGTTTGCCTTCGGGTGCCATCACCGCCATCGCAGCGGTGTGTTCACGATCAAGAAGCGGACGTACCAGGTCTGCCTGAAGTGCGGGCGGGAATTCGAATATTCCTGGCCGTTGATGCACTCCATACGCCCGAACGTCGCCGTTCGTCCAGATGCGCGCTAAACAGCATGCGAACCAGAAAGGTCCTTCGCGAACAACTCATGGCCCACCGTTCAGGAGAGCAACCGCCTGACTTGATTTCGAATAGGAATGGCAATCGAAACAATCGGGATGCAGGTTCGCGGCATTGTGGCACTGGTCGCAGAACCGCGTCCTGTCCTTGTGGCACTGGCTGCAACTGCTCAGAGTAACTTCGTTCCGGATCCCATCCCGCACCGCTTTGTCCCTGAGTTCGTAGAGAAAGACCCTGTGGTTCTGTCGCATCCAGCCGGGGTCTCGGACACAGCGCTGAGAGGGTACCGGCACAACCTCCAAGAACGGCTTCGGGGCGGCAAACATGCGGATCCACGCGAAGTGTCCCACGCTGTACGCGCATGGAGACAGAATGACGACACCCGCAACCACGGGAATGAGCCACGCCGGCGGTCTATTCGGCTTCATGAAGACCTCCTCGCGGCTGTCGCCCCGTATGTGCGGCGTACACCATTGCTGCGGCACGGTAGATCATGTGGGCGAACTTGGAGTATGGCAGCAGCACCAGCAGCGCGAACACGGTTGCGAGGTGGATGACGTACATCGCATACCGGAGCGGATCCACGCGCGCGTAGTGGAGAATCTCGCATCCGAATCCGGTGAGTGCCGCGGCCACCGCCAAGCCAAGAAATGTCCAATCGAACCATGTTCCAGTTAACAAGGTTCCAGCGAACCAGGTGCCCGTGCGGCCCGTGCGAGGCATTCGGTCGCGAACCATGCGGGCGCACCCGATCAGCATGGCGCCACCTGCCAAATTGGCGAGGATCTTCCACGGGCTCCAGAAATTGAACGGATATGCGATCCCATCCCTTAGCAGCGGGTTGAATCGAGCGGTCAGTACCCAGAGGTCCACAACGAGCAAACCCAGAAAGCCAAAAAGAACGAGCCTGTGGGAGTTCATCCGGGGCCGTTCAGCCGTGCACCGATCAAAGTCCTCATGAAGAACGATGCTGCGCAACGCCGATCGCATGCTCCCAATCAGCGATTGCCCGCGGCCCGTATATCCGGCCTCGCGGTCGCAAGCCTTCAGGTCTCGCCAAAAGCGCATCATGCCCAAAGCCAGCACCACCACATCCATGAGTACGAATGGGACGAAAAACACGATCAAAAGCCACTGTGGTAGTTGGCTCCAGTACGAAATGACGATGTGATTCGGGGTGTACGAAGCGCCGAAATACCTTTCCAATGGCCCGCGTACCCACGCCGCCAGACCGAGCAGCAGGCACGGAAAGAGCAGCAGGATCGGCAGAAAGCGAGGTTCGTTCACCCAATTGCCCAGCCATCGCGGAGCACCGTAATGGAGAATGGCTTCCCGCCGAATCGCCGCCATCACATCTCCCGGCCGCGCCCCACGCGGGCAACGCAACGAGCAGTCGTTGCACTGATGGCAAAGCCAGACGTCCGGATCTGCGATCAGCCGGTCTTTCAACCCCCATTGTGCCCAAATCATCTCTTTGCGCGGAAAAGGCTTGGTGGCGTCTGAGAGTTCGCACACCACCGAGCAGGTGGCGCATTGGAAACACTTCTTGAGGTCTTCGCCTCCGCTCGCAATGAGGTTGTTGCGAAACTCCCGGTCGGGCCGTACGGAAACGCGAACTGGCGTCGTCGTCATCTTCTGTCAGCCCTTGAACGGATTCAAACCAACGCTCTCGATCTGCGCGGCAAACTCGTCAATGAGCGCCGGCAGCCGGTGGTATTCGGACAGGGCGATTTCCTCGATCCGGACCCGCTGCTCCTCGAGAGCGAGTTGCAGGAGCTTCTGGCGGATGTTTTCTCCGCGGGTACCCATCAACTCGCTGCCGCGAATGAAGTGGCACTGGTAATCGTCGCCCGACTTGCATCCCAATAGCAGGATGCCGTCGAATCCGCGTGCCAGCGCGTCGGCAATCCAGATCACATTCACCGCTCCCAGACACCGCACCGGGATTACCCGAACAAAAGGGCTGTACCGGAGACGAGCGACTCCCGCCGCTTCCAGTGCGGGCAATGCGTCGTTTTCGCACGCCAGAATCAAAAGCCGCGGCTTCTCCTCGAATGCGTCGGGAATGTTCACTGCCTTGATCATCGAGGAGACGATGTCGATTGAATAATCCCCAAATGAAATGATGCGCTCCGGGCAAGACCCCAGACAGATGCCGCAGCGGCGGCAGCGCCCCGGATTCGGAAGCGGAGTGCCTTTTTCGTCCTCGTCGAGGCTGCCAAAGGGACACTCTTCAGTACAGCGTTTGCACAGCGTGCAGCGCTGCATGTAAAAGTCCGGGAAGGACAGATCGCCCCATCGAGGATGCAGAGCCTCTCCCCGTGAGACTAGTTCCACACATTGGATCGCCTTGAGTACCGCTCCCTCCGCGTCCGCCATGCAGCTCTCGATATCATTGGGCGCCCGCATGCATCCCGCCGCATAGATACCCGTCCGCCGTGTCTCGTAGGGGAAGCAGATGAAGTGGGAATCGGGAAATCCGCAAGGCAGCACGGGAAGGTCGGGACCCTGCCGATAGCTTAAGTGCAGTTGGTCCGTACCCTCGTGGTGCCCATGGTCTGCCACAAGCTGGCGGGCCCCGTCCAGTTGGGGCCCCGGCTGCGCCTTGTCTATGATCGCCTTGGCATCGCGGACCTTGCGAATCGCCTCGCCATCGGCGGCAACCGGTACCATTCCCGTCGCGAGCACCACGAGGTCGGCCTCAACCTGGATTGAGGGCCCAAGGAGAGTGTTCTCGACGTTCACTTGGAGCCCCTGTGCGCTGCCGCCCTCAGCAGTCGTAACCGAGATCACATCACCCTTGGTCATGGATATCCCTGGGTCTTCTTGCGCGCGGCGATAGAAATCCTCGTACTGCCCCGGCGTGCGCATGTCTTTGTAGAAAATGTAGGCTTCGACCACCGGATCGAGTTCACGGGCCCACAGCGCTTGTTTCAGGGATACACAGCAGCACACCGCAGAGCAGTAGGGGAGATGGGCTTGGTCGCGTGAGCCGGCACACTGCACGAATGCAATTCGCCGGGCTGGCCGGCCGTCGGATGGACAACAAATCTGCCCTGCGGCCGCCAGACGTTCCATCTCGACGTTGGTGATCACGTCGGGACTCCGGCCATAGCCAAGATGACCCAGGCGCGAGGCGTCATACGGCTTCCATCCGGTGGCCTGAACGATGGCTCCGGCCTGGGTACGAACCGTCGAACCGTTGATATCCAACTCGACATCGAACTGACCGGGCTGGCCACTGATGCTCTTGATCGCGGCAGATCGGTGGATCTGGATTTGGGGGTCCGTCTCCAATTGGAGAATCCAGCCATCGAGATCGATGGCCTCCAGGTCCCTATACGTCGCGCTCTTGGGGAACTGTCTCTTGAAGAAGCGAAGCCACCCACCGAGTTCGCCTTCTTTTTCGACCAGCACTACCCGATACCCTGCGCGGCTGGCTTCTCTCGCAGCAGCCATCCCACTGGGCCCGCCTCCCACAACGAGGATGGTCCGGTCGGCGACGATCTTGGCTGGCTCCCGAATTTCGGCCTTGAGCGCCCGCGCGATTCCCATGCGCAGGTTGTCCTCGGCGAGCATCTGCGTGTCTTCGTTGTGGGGTTCGTGGCTCCAAACCACGAGCTCACGCAAGTTGACTCTCTCAACAAAGCACGAATCGAATGAAAAGGTCTGGGAGTGAAAACGCCCTGAACAAGCCGCAATGACCACCGATGCAATGCCAGACTTGATGCCATCTTTGATCTGTGCCACGCCCTCATCGCTACAAAGGAACGAATGAGATCGGCAAAGGCCCACGCGGGGCTCATCGGCAGCAACTTCTTCGAGAGCCTCGATGTCGAGCGAAGACCCGATGTCGCATCCGCGACAGATGAAGACCGCGATATTTTTCTTCTCGTCAGCCACGATGAGAACTCACGCAACTCTGGAGAGCTTTGAGCGCGGCGCTGGACGCATCGCGCACACAGGACGCGACGTCCATCGGACGCCGCGCACACCCCGCCGCAAAATGACCGGGCAGCGGCTGGGCACCCGACAAGAAACCATGGGGATCCCGGCTCAGCACGCCCGAAAGTGAAGCCGGATCTTTCCCCAGCGCCGGGACCATGCCTGTCGCCAGTACCACCAGACTTACCCTTTGGCGAATGAGGCCTTCAGCCAGCACGTCCTCAGCCTCGACCACAAGGTCGCCCGACACCCCTTCCTCGGTTACCTTTGCCACTTTGCCTTTGATGAGATGAAGTTTTTCGTCCTTCTGGGACTCGGCAAGAAACAACTCCTGCCTGCCCGGGGAGCGGAGGTCAATGTAGTAGACATAGATGTGGGCGTCCGGGTATTGGGCGCGCACATATCTGGCTTGCTTGAGCGACGCCATGCAACAGACGCTGGAGCAGTGTTTGAGGTGGTTGTCATCGCGTGATCCGGCGCACTGCACGAAGGCCACGCTTTCGATCTCCTTGCCATCCGACGGGCGAACAATCCGGCCTTTTGTCGGTCCAGTTGGCGCCGCGAGCCGTTCCATCTGTACGTTGGAGACCATGTTGGGGAAGACACCCAACCCCTCGACCACGCTCGCGTCGAAGGGATCCCATCCCGTGGCCCAAATGATCGCCTGCACCTGATACTCGGTGCGTAGTGGCGTCATCTGCAGGTTGATAGCGTCGTAAGAGCAAGCCGCCACGCACTTGCCGCACTCCTGGCCGGGACATGTTGCGGGATCGATCGTATATCGAAAGGGCCAGGCCAGGTCGCTGGGAAGATAGATGGCGCGGGTCGATCCCATGCCGTAGTTGAATGAGTCGGAGCGCGATTCCGGACAAACCGCAACACAGGCTCCGCAGGCGGTACACCGTTCATTCACGAACCGGGGCCGCTGCTCCACCATCACCTGGTGGCAGCCGTCTTCGGTCCGCACTTCTGCCACTTCCGACAACGTCAGACATCGGATGCGCGTGCTGGTGCGAATTCGCCGGAGGTTGATTTCGAGACCGCACAACGGTGGACAGAGCTTCGGAAAATACTGATGCATCTGGGCTACTCGTCCACCGAGGTAAGCGCCACGCTCGACGAGGACGACGTCGCAACCGGCCTCCGATGCCTCAATGGCGGCCGTGATGCCGGTGATCCCGCCGCCCACAACCATCACCGTGCCGCGGCTATCGAATCCGCTCATGGTCGGTTGGGTCATGTCACTCCGGTTCAGACGCGGGCTGCCCATTGCTGTGCGATGCGCGAGCAATGTAGGCCTCGACGGCGCTCGTCCTCATCTGCACCGTTTGCTCACCCAGAAGGCTGAATCGCAGCCACTGAATAGCGAACCGCATGAGCCCTTCGTCGTCGTAACGCATCTCTTCGACCAAGTCGTCGTCAACTTCAAACCGCTCGAGCAGCGTGCTGCCGAAGACGAACTCCCGAAACCGGTCCAGGTCGTAACATGCCGTGAACCACATCTCCGTTTTCATCGGGGACAAGCCCTCGGGCCGCTTCATCCCGTCATGGAGAACGAGTTCCTTGAATTGCGCGCCCCAACGCTCGTACGCTTCGGTCTCCTGCGTATCCAGCCACTGGCCAACCGACTGCCCCGGCGTTTCGACACCTGAACACCCCTCTGGCACCAGGAAGTACCGCCGTTCCTCTTGGCCGCTCGCGGGATCTTTGCGGACCGCAAAACCGAGCGGATAGAGGCGACACGCCCATGGACGGTCGGAATAGACACTACAACCTTCTTCGCCCAGAAATCTGCAAACTCCAGTCTCGTCGTTTGGGCGCAGGGACAGCGACGGGATGGGAAGCTGTTTATCGACACGGATTTGTGCATACTCCCGCAGAAACTCGCCCGACTGCATTCCAAGGTGCTTCTTCAGGCGCAGCACATCGTAGGGAGTGAGAAGAATGGGGCCCCGGCAACACTTGCGCGAGCAACCTTCACTCGGCTGACACGAGAAGGGGAAGGGATCATCCGCTACCAGCCAGCTCGTCTCCGAAGACGCACTGGGATCGCATTCGCCTCGTTGGGCGGACGGAGCGGCTTCAGATGGATGCCCACAACCCGCACGCGGTGGGAGCGGATCCTTCATTGTGCGACGCTCCCAGACGTACTTCCCGTGAGGTACTTCACGGGCCGCTTGATCATCTTCCACTCGCCCGTGGCTCGATCGAAAATGCAATTGCAGAAAGCCAGCCAGTCTTTGTTGTCGATGGACGGCCTATCCGTGCGGAAATAGTATCCCGGCCACCGTGTCTCCTCGCGGAAGTACAGGGACTGCACGTGGGCCTCGGCCTGGTGCATGCGATGGACGCTCTCCCAGCAACGCATCAACTCGTGCGAGTTCTCGGCGGCCAGAAGCGCGGAATCCGTCCTCAAGAACGCCAGCAACTCCATGCCCTTTTCCAGAAGCTTGCCGCTGGTCTTGAACTGGCTCGATACACCACCCGCATACTCGTCCATGATCTTCTGCAAGCGGTACATGAACTGCCGGGGGCGAAGATACGCGGGGTTGACATCGGGATCGGTGGTGTTGGCTCGATTGGCCTCGAACACATCGAGGGGCTTGAGGATCTCGGCCGTCAGAGTCTCGATCAGTGCTGGTTCTACCTTCGGGGCGGTGTTGTGGTCGACGACGTAGGAGATGGCTCCTTTGGCCGCAATGCGCCCCTCTGTGAATGAACCAGAGGAGAACTTGTGACTCGATGCCCCGGACGCGTCGCCGGCGGCGAACAGGCCGGATACCGTGGTCATGTTGGGGTAACCCCAGCAGTAATCCGACTTCGTCTCATCGTTCTGCAAATCCGCCGGTCCGGAAACCCATGCGCCCGAAGCGCCCGAGTGCGAACCGATAAAATAAGGCTCGCACGCCATGATCTCCGACGGTTTAACCTCGGGTTCGACGTTGGTGGCGGCCCAAAGCACGGCTTGTGAGATGGTCATGTCCAGGAAGTCTTCCCACGCCTCCGACTCGAGTTCCTTGAGCTTCTTCTTCGCCGTTTTCTCGTCTGGCGATTCCTTTGCTATGCGTTGGATCGCCTCCGCCGTCTGCATGTAGATTGGCCCCTTGCCGTCCATCACATCGAGCATCATGAGCCAGTTGCGCAGGTTCGCCGGCACAGGTTTCACCTGGCCGTAGGGTCCCCACTTGTCCAGTTCGGCGGCGTTCTCCTTCATGTAGTCCTTGCCCGCGGCGTTGGTCGCGATGGCTTTGAATAGCAGAAACCACGCACCCACCGGGCCGTAGGCGTCTTTGAAGCGCACCGGGATGAACCGGACTTCCTGGCATGTCATCTCGGCCCCGGCGTAGATTGTGAAGAACGCGCTCGCTCCCGAGTTGAATGGTGGATACCAGGAGCGCCCGAACCCCTCTCCCGTGGAGCGCGGCTTGAAGATGTGTACGGCGCCGCCCATGGCCACGAGCGTGGCCTTGGCCTGGAACACGTACACGGTGTTCTCACGATTGCTGAATCCGATTGCGCCCACGCACCGATCGCCATCCATCAACGGATGCGTCAGGAATACCCTCTCGAAGTATTGCCCTCCCGCTTCGGCCAGCGCGTTCTTGGCCGCTTCCGCCACGATGACCTTGTACGACTCGCCGTTGATCATCACCTGCCAGCGCCCCTCGTGCACGTACTTGCCATCCTGGTCCTTCCAGATGGGAAGGCCCCACTTTTCAAAAAGATGGACCGTGGAATCCACGTGGCGTGCGATGTTGGCCACGAGGTCTTCCCGTGTGATCCCCATCAGATCGTTGCGCACATAGTCGACATAATCCTTCAAGGTGTTGTTGCCGCTGTTGAGGTCCACATACATATTGATCGCCGACAGCCCCATGGCAACGGCGCCGGATCGCTCCATCGCCGCCTTATCCACCAGCGTGACCTTCAGGCCATGCTGGCGGGCCCAATAACTGGCTTCGACCGCCGCGCCGCAGGCAGCCATGCCCCCTCCGCAGATGAGTAGGTCCGTTTTGACGACTACGGTCTTGAACTCCGCCATGTTCGCGTTCTCCTTGGAACTTCCGAATTCTGAAACATCTACAGCGTGGGCACCTTGTCCAGCTTGATCCGTCCAACGTCCGTGTTCAGACCCGCAGGCTCACACATCAATGTGGAGCTCTTGAGATCGGCGTCGGCGGTCGGGTATTGATCGAAGGGCTTGGCCTTGCCCTCCGCCACGCCTCGTCGAATGGGAAACTTGAACCGCTTGGGCCGGATGTCCTTGTCGCGGAATTGTACGGTCCACAGGATGTCCTCCGTGCTTCGCAGCGCGGTCACGTTCGCACCCAGCGGAACGAAATCCGCATATCCGCGGACCTCGATGGCCTGCGTGGGACAGATCTTCACGCAGCTATAACATTCCCAGCACATCGAGGGATCGCGGTTGTATGCCTTCATGATCTGCGCGTTTAGCGCCATGAGGTCGTTGGGGCAAATGTATTGGCAGGCGGTCTTGTCGAGCGCCTTGCATCCGTCGCACTTACTTGCAATAACAAAACTGGGCATCTTGCCTCCAGGGTTCAGATGGGTGGCGAGGGGAATGTGTGGGACCTGCAAATCGCAGAGCATCGATGCGGACACTCAATTCGAGAACGGCAGCGCCGAGGAACATCCTGAACCTCCCGATGCCAACCAAGTCACGGGCCCACCTGTCGCTAAGGCCGAGACACAAATTCGAGAGATGTTCTTTCCCCGGTCGGAATCTGTTGAGCTTCATTTCTCTCCTGCCGGTGACCATACTATCGAAGGGGCGAACCGGGGTCTGTGAGCCACGTCACGTCCACCAGCCCTCGCGAGCGTCCAACCGGGTCACCGCCCAATCGGGAACTACCGCCCGGAAGGTAATCGCGGTTTTCATTGGGAGTTGATTTTGCGGCGGTGCCTGCACTCGGCCCTAGCGAGAAGGCCCATGTCTTTCCGGTTCTTTGAGATAGACCACTTGGGCCTAATCCAGGCGCCCTAAAACCGGCGAACTAAGTGCTTGAAAAGATTGGCCGGGGAGAGAGGGTTTGAACCTCTGCCCCCCTGGTCCCGAACCAGATTTTGCAGCTCATTGAAATCCATGCGTACTGAGGCTGGCCTACCCTTTCCCTCATCTCACCTCCCGAGGCTGCCCCGCCCTTGTCGCGTTTTTTGCGGCAGGGCGGGGATTTTGACTCCCTATCCCCGGCGCGTGGCCCACATCTCCGGCGCGAATCAGAAATCCCGAACTGGCTGCCCCACATCCTGCCCTGAGCTTGTCGAAGGGTCTCGCGTTTTTCGAGACGCGGGCCCCTGCCGCGAACTGTCCAGCACCATTCGCATTTACTCCTCGGAGCTGGCCCCGAACTCGTTATGCAAGTCCGTTCTGCACCCGACTGGTATTTTGGCGAGGCGCAGGATTCTACGGCCTCAAGCTGGATGGTCAGCACATGAACGCCGTGCCTCCGTGTTACAATCCTGCGCGTCATCACAAATGCCCGGAGGACTCGGTGGAAGCGCTGCCCGATTTTTTCCGGGAGATTTACGAAACCGCCCGCAGCGTAAAATCGGATGCCCTGGTGGAGTTTTGCGCTTGCGGCACTGGTTATTCGTTTTTCACCATGCCGCATTTCAATATGTCGGTGGCATCCGATCCGACAAGTTCGTTTCAGATCCGCTCCAAGGGCAAGACGTTGAAAGCGCTCATGGGCGACAACGTTCCCTACCGGAGGCACACGTTATCCGCAAAGGCGAGGGCATATACTATGCGTTCTTCGCCCGCCATTGGAGTGGGCCGATTCCGTTGCGCGGTTTGCAGGACCGCACTTATCACATCGTGGACTATGTGAACAATAAAGAGCTGGGAAGCGTACACGGCCCCCAGGCCACGATTTCCGCGGAGTTCAACCAACATCTACTGCTGGAGGCTCGGCCCGAATGTCGCCGTCTGCCGTGACTCCTCATCCCAATAACGCAAGCGAGCGACTGCGGGAGATCGTCCGTCGCAATCGCCGCTGCGAAAAAGTGGGCGTCTACGCCGTCTGCTCAGCCCACCCCAGCGTCATAGCGGCAGCGGTTCAGCAGGCGGTCGAAGATGAATCCATCCTGCACGTCGAGTCTACTTCGAGCCAGGTGAATCAATTGGGCGGGTACACCGGACAAACTCCATCTCAGTTCGCCGAGTTTGTTCACTCCGCCGCGCAGCATGCTGGACTCCCCCGGGATCGAGTGCTGCTGGGCGGCGACCATCTGGGCCCATACCCCTGGCGAGAACAGCCTTCGGATGTGGCACTGCACAACGCTCGGGAATTGGTTCGCTCGTGTGTGCTCGCCGGATACAAGAAGATCCATCTCGATGCAAGCATGGCGTGTGCGAATGACGCAACGCAGGGGCCTGACGAGCGCACCATCGCGCAACGAGCCGCCATCCTCTGTCGTGCCGCCGAAAGCGCGGCTGAAGACTTGCCGCAAGGTTCCTCCCCTCTCCTCTACGTGATCGGCACTGAAGTTCCAGCTCCGGGAGGTGAATCGTTTCCGGGATCGCCTCCCGCAGTATCGTCCGCCGATCAGACTCGTCACACCTTGGAGCTTTTCCGCGCGGCCTTCGATGAACAGAGAGTGGCGGCGGCGTGGGAGAAGGTGATCGGCCTAGTGGTGCAACCCGGCGTGGAGTTTGGCGAGAATGTGATTTTCGACTATGACCCTCAGAACGCAATGGCACTCTCGTCCGCCTTGCCGGAAACTCCTGCTCTTGTTTATGAGGCGCACTCCACGGACTACCAGAAGCCCGTAGCGCTTGCGCAGATGGTGGAAGACCATTTCGCGATCTTGAAAGTGGGACCGTGGCTGACATTCGCATTCCGGGAGGCTGTATTCGCATTAGGCGTAATCGAGCGGGAATTGCTGGCGCATCGGAGGGGAGTTCGTCTTTCGCAGGTCGAGGAATCGATCGAAGCCGCCATGTTGCGCAACCCTATTTACTGGCGATCTTACTACCACGGGGATGAAGACGAGATACGGCTGGCGCGCATCTACAGTTACAGCGACCGATGCCGGTACTACTGGGGCGACCCTAAGGTCCAGCAAGAACTGGCCCAACTTCGCGCCAACCTCGATGCCTGCCTGGTGCCTCCGATGCTGTTCAGTCAACACCTGCCTTCACAGTACGAGGCGATAAGGTCTGGGCGGCCATCGAGGTGTACCGAAGACATGATTCAAGAACACATCCGAACTGTCCTACGTGTTTATGCCGCGGCTTGCGGCATAAGGACGACGGGCTCAACTTTGCCCTGTAGCTCCCGATAAAACGAACCCTTCAAGGCGAACTAGATATTGAGAGCTTCGCGCAGCGTTTCCGACAATGTGCGCCCGCCCTCAACGGAGCCTGCCAATGGTGTATACGAAGGCGCCAGCGGGGAGGATGGTTCCCGTGACGATACCGGCACGGCGACCGCGCGGCCTGTCCCAGCGGTTTAAGGTGGTTTCGTTGTATTGCTACAGCTATTTCTAAACATTTCTATACCTTACGATACGGGTTGGTGGTATAGTGCGATTGGTCAGTGTTGGGAAGGAGCGAGCTTGATTCAGGATTGCGTAACGGACCGACTGGAAGCGTTGCTCGGTGCCAGCGCGGAAGAAAAGCAGGCCCGCGGTACCCTATACACTCCGCAGGAAATCTCCCACCAGCCCGCAACATGGCAGAAGACGTACAAGATCTGTGCGGAGCGGCGTCGTGATCTGAGCGAGTTTCTGCGGGAGTCGGGCATTGGTGCGGAAGAGCAGGCCTGTCCTACCGTGTTCCTGGTGGGCGCGGGCACCTCGGACTATATTGGCCGCGCGCTAACCATTCTGCTGCGGCGGTTGTGGCGGTGCGAGGTTTGGGCAGTTCCGAGCACGGACCTGCTGACGAACCTTGAGGATTTGGTTTTTGCTGACCGACCGTATTTGTGGGTTTCGTTCTCCCGCTCCGGCGACAGTTCCGAGGGGTTGGCTGTACTCGATGCCGCACTTCAAAAATATCCCAAAGTAAGGCACCTGCTGGTCACCTGCAACAAACAGGGCCGGATGGCTGCGGTTTGCGAAAAAACTCCCGGCCGCACCTTCGTGCTCGCCTTGGACGACACGGCGAACGACCGCGGACTGGCCATGACCAGTTCTTACACCAACATGGTGATTGCCGGCCATTGCCTTGCCCATGTGTCTTCTCCCGATGATTACGAGGATACATTCTCGATGTTGCTGCAAGCGGGAGAGCGATTCCTTGGGCGTGCGCAGGAAGTTGCATCTGCCATTGCGCAGGAAGATTTCTCGAAGGCATGTTTTGTGGGATCAGGAGTGCTGCGGGCCGTAGGGCAGGAGTCCGCCCTGAAGCTGCTGGAACTGACTGCGGGCAAGATACAGACCTTGTCGGAGTCCACACTGGGACTTCGCCACGGCCCCATGTCGGCTCTGGACGGGGACACCGTATTCGTGAGCTTTCTTTCCAGAGATCTGCACCGTCGGAATTATGAATTGGATCTGCTCCGTGAAGTGAATAGAAAGCAGCTCGGAAAGCTACTCGTCGTCTTGGCCCCGGATGTCACAGAAGATCTTAGTCGTTTCGCCGACCACGTGCTTTCCCTGCACGCACCCGAACTCAGCGACGAATACCGCGCACCTGTGGACGTGATACTGGCCCAGTTGTTGGGGCTATTCTGTTCGTTGCGGCTGGGGCTCCAACCGGATTGTCCCAGCCCGAACGGCATCATCAGCCGTGTTGTGTCAAATGTGAACATTTACTCCTGACCTCGGTGCCTAATGCGAGCTTCAAGAGAACCGCCAGGCTTGCCCCATTACCGGGAAACGGCAACGCTACATACACAGGTGTTCACTTGTGGTGCGATCCTCGGTCGCACCGGTCGCCGCTTGGTTCTACCCTGTCGCAAAGCTGGGGCGGGGTGAAAATGCGAAACGCCCCGACCGACAAAATCTTAAGCTGGGAAGTTCAACCATCGCCGAAGTTGGATCCCGGCCCCGCCACCTGACCTCCGACACCTACGTTTCGCGTGGTTCATAAACCTGGGCCCTCCCGGAACTCTAAGGCTCCGAACTGACTTCCAACAGCAGATGATCCTTGAATTCCGCCGGCAGCTTCGCCACACCGTTGGCCGCCGCTTCCACAGTGCCGAGATCTTTGGCCTCGCTGTAGTCAGCGACGCGATACTTCCCAGGCTTCAATCCGCGCAACTCGACTTCACCTTTCCACGAGCCAGAAGGAGCGAAAAACGCGTAATACATTTTGCCCTCTTTCGCGATCGCGTATCCCTCGGGCGTATCGTAGCCAATCACGTAAAGATCCCTAAACTCGCCCTTCGAAAGCATCTTCTCGTTGTACAAACCGATCCATTTCTTCCAGCGTTCCTCTTTCGCAGCGGTCAGATTGACGTCCTTGAATTTCGGACCGGGATCGGGCCAGACAAACTTCGTTCCCACCACGCCTCCGGCCCCAATGGTGGAAGCGAAATCGTCGCCGTGTTCCTTCCAGTCGTTGCCTACTTTGGTCATCGCAGAAAGTTCGACGTGGTCGCCGTAGACCGCCGATTCGGGTCCGAGCAGGGCCTTATACATTTTGATCCGCCGCCGCACCTGCACCGCCCCCACCGGGTCGGCGGTCACCGCCTGGTCGATGAACGGTAGCCATGCCAGGGAGGGCGGCGTTCCGCACGGGCAGGCTTGGGTAACACTCTGCGGCTTCAGCGCGCGCGTCGTCTGGAAGATTTCCTTGTAGACATCCCCCATCGCATTCACCGAATCCTGGGGCGACTTGTGATGGTGTGCCGGGTTGTAGCAGGCCGGAACGCTGTAAATATTGTCGAGCTTGCTGCCGTCGAATCCCCAGTCGCGAATGAACTTTTCCGTCAGCTGCTTGTGATAGGCGCGGACTTCCGGCACCGCCGGACAGAGCGCGGCCAGACCACGTGTGATGTGGGCGTGTTTTCCATTCTTGTCGAGGATCAGCCAATCAGGATGATCCTGAACTACCTTCGATACAACGTACTTGTGAGATTCCCAGCGCCCCTCGCCATCTTCGACACCGAGTGGGAGCCACCACAACTGCGCCAGCATGCCTTCCTTGTGGAAGTCGTCGGTCATCTTCTTGATAGAATCGCCGGGAAAAGTGTCCTTGCGCGGATTCCAGTCGCCATAGACGTCGAACCAACGATCGTCAAGCGTCACCCACTTGATGCCCATCTCCTTCAACTTCGGGACGGTGCCCAGCATCTGCGCCGGCGTTACGTTGAACTCGTATCCCCAGCCGCACCAACTCACGTTGTAGGCTTCGCTCGATGGCTTGGGCAGTTCCCAGCCTTCCTTCTGCAGCACGCTCGACCAAATCCGCAGCGGTTCATAAAAGTCGCCCGCGAAGACCGAAACGAAACTGCGAGGAGTGGAATACGTCTCGCCCGGCTTGAGCGTGATGTTGGCGGCGTAGTCCACCTCGGCATTTACGCGTGCGTCGGTTCCCACTTTGGTCGGGATCGACGCGGAAATCGGAATCGTCTCCACGTGCCCGACCGCTTCACCCACCTCGCGCGTCCAGAAAGCGACCACCGGAATCCCGCCACCATAGCCGCCTTTGACCATTTCTCCCATGAAGTTAAGCTGGGAAAACGCAGGCGTCAGCTTCACGACATCGTCTTTTCCCCAGTCGTAGCTCGCCCCATGGAACGACCACATTTGCCACGGCTGCGCCTTTTCGTCGCCCAGCCGCGCGTTCAACCGGCGCCGCTGATTCACGCTCTTCTCAATGGCAACTTCGCCCGCTCCAGCGTTTCTGTACTCCACCGCGCTCAGCAGAATGTTCGGAAACTGGTCATAGACTTCGAGCGTAAGCACGCTCTGCAAACCAGTCGCCGACGGCCCGAGTTGACGCGCCGGAATCTCCACCCGTTTCCCCGCTCCCATCTTCCCGACCGCTTCGCGCACCCGCGCGTGCTGGAAGTCGAGCGTGAAATGCACTTCCTTTCCCCCAACACTCACAAAATTGCTGTCCGAGGGAGTACCGCCGTGAGGCTCGTCCAGCGAAAGTTTCTTCCCATCTTTCAACAGAGACGCACGCACGTAACCATCCGGCGTCACCTGAAACTCAGCCGCGCTTGTCGTGAGCACCACCGGGCCACCTGCGTTCACGTCCACGCCGATCGCGGAAGGCTGAGTGGGTTCTGGCTTGGTGGTCGCGGCCTTCAGCCGCGACTGCGGTGGCGCCTTCGACAACTTAGAGCAAGCCGTGAGTATGACTAGGAGAACAAGCGCCGTACCGATGAGCGCAATCCCGTGTTTGCGGGTGATCATGAGTAACCTCTTTCTCTGATGCTCTGCTGATGTTCCACCATCGCCGATTCCACCAGCCTGCGCAACCGCGTTTCCGGCAACCAGGCCAAAATATCGCACTTGACAAACGATAGCAAACGAACGTAAAAGGAATGCATCGTAATATTACACGGAAAGCTCGCAATTGGAGCGCCGAATTTTTGCCGGGCCCGACTGGGCCCCTTGCAAACATTCGAGTTCAGTGTTCAGGAGGCTCGCCATGTCCGTCCGTTTCCCTCGCTTGCAAGCTCTTTCGGCTCTGTCGTTCTCTATGTTGCTTGCGTCTATGCTCCTGGCGCTGTCCACACCGCTATGGGCGCAAAAGGACGCCGGAGCGATCGTCGGGCTGGTGCACGACGCTACAGGTGCGGTGGTGACCGGCGCCAAGGTCACCGTGACCGAAGTAGATCGCGGCATTCATCTGGCGCTCACCACCAATGATGAGGGACAGTATGTCGCCAGTCCGCTCCGCATCGGGCGGTACACGGTTACCGTCGAGAAGCAGGGATTCAAGAAAGCCGTGGCCGGCCCGGTTCAAGTGAACATTCAGGATCGATTGAGCGTCGACTTGACGCTTGATCCTGGGGTGGCGACGGAAGTGGTCACGGTCACCGGCGAGGCCCAGCAACTCGAAACCGAAACCTCGGAAATTGGCCAACTGGTGGACCAGCGCCGCCTTAACGCACTTCCGCTGAACGGCCGTAACTACGCCCAGCTTGCCCTGCTGGGCGCGGGCGTATCTCCGGCGGAGCCGGGCTCGCGCACGGAAACAAGCGCCGGGTTCAGCTCCAACGGCGCACGTGCCCTGCAAAACAACTTCCTGCTCGATGGCATTGACAACAACGCCAACCTTGGCGACGTGCTCAACGGTTCCTCCTATGTGGTGCAGCCTTCAGTGGACGCCATCGCGGAATTCAAGGTGGAGACGAATGCCTACAGCGCCGAATTCGGCCGCGGCAACGGCGCCATCATGAACGCCGTCATTAAGTCCGGCACCAATCAGTTTCACGGCGATCTTTTCGAATTCGTGCGCAACGAGAAATTCGACGCGCTTAACAAGTTCGATACCTCTCAGCAGCCCTACAAGCAGAACCAGTTTGGCTTTACCCTGGGCGGGCCCATCGTGAAGAACAAAACGTTCTTTTTCGGAGACTATGAGGGCTACCGCCTTCGCCATGCGCTTCCGCAGTTGGTGCAAGTTCCTAGTGCGCATGAGGCTGGCGGGGACTTTTCGGAGCTTTTGGCGAATAATTACACGGGCAATACAGGGCCGATACCAGGAGTTCCCGATTGCGCCGGCAACCCAACATACTACGGCGAGATTTTCGATGCGCGACAGGCAGGAACCTACGCGGGGAATCCCTGCGGCGTTCCGATCGGCGGCTACGTCGGCGGTAATCCGGCCAACGGGCCAACCAATATCATTCCGACGAATCTCATGGATACTGTCGCCACTAACCTTCTCAACCTCGTCCCCGGGAACCTCCCAGCACCAAATGTCACTATTAGTGGTGTACCCTACTTTCAATCCGATCCCGAGCAGAGCGAGACGAGCGATAGGTTCGATGTTCGCGTGGACCAGACGTTCAGCCAAAGCGACAATTTCTTTGTGCGCTTCAGTTTTGGCAACTCCAGCAACTTTTTGCCCTCGCCATTCCAGACCGTGCTCGACGGCGGCGGCTTTGCCGATGGCTACAGCCAGAACAACTCCCGCGGCTTGGCGGCCAGCGAGATCCACAGCTTCCGTCCCGGCCTGATCAACGAGTTGCGCTTTGGCTTCAACACTCTGAACTCCCATCGCTTCAGCATCAACAGCGAAAAAAACCTTTCAGCGACATACGGTTTCCAGGGAGTTCCTTTTACGGCCGGTTCCAACCTCGGTGGCCTGCCCTCGCTTACTTTCGGCAATGGCGACCAAGCCATCGGCAGCGCCACATTCCTGCCTGCGATAGAAAAGCAGTACAGTTATGTGCTTGGAGACAACCTGAGCTGGACGCGCGGGCGCCATGCCGTCAAGTTCGGGGGTGAATTGCGTTTTGAAGAGTTCACGCTTCTCGAGCCAGCCGCTGCCCGCGGCACATTGGGCTTCGGCAATGATTTCACCGACAATCCCGGGGCGATTGCAACCGGCGGCGATGCCTTCGCAACGTTTCTGCTGGGTATTCCCGATGGCGGCTCGATCACCGGCATCAACAATGTGATCTATCACCGCCAGATTTACGCCGGCTATGCTCTGGATGATTTCAAGGTCACGCCTCGACTTACTCTGAACCTTGGCCTGCGTTACGAGTTCTTCAGCACAGTCAAGGAAGCCGACAACAAGCAGGGAACCTTCGATTTTGCCACTCAGTCCATCATCGTTCCCAAGGGACAAGAAGCGCCAATGACCCCTACTCTTGGCACTGAGCTTCCCGTTTTGCGCACTGGCTCACCCGGGCTCATCAGTCCGGACTTTCACAATATCGCGCCCCGCATTGGTCTCTCCTACCAGTTGACCGATAAGCTGGTGCTGCGCAGTGGCTACGGCATTTTTTACGGAGGCCAGGAAAGCGGCCCCTTCTCCAACCCCAGCCCGGGATTCAATCCCCCATTCTTTTCCTCGCAATCCTTTACCACGGCTTGTGGCGCGCCGACGGCAAGCTGCGCGATTAACAATAGCAATGCGAATTTCAGTCAATACAACGTGCTCGGCGGCACCTTTGTAGGCGCATTGCAGGACCCCAACACGCCGACCCTTTATTCGATAGACCCGCACCTGACCACTCCCTACATGCAGCAGTGGCACCTTGGGATCGAGTACCAGCTCCCTTCCCAGACTGTTCTCGAAGTCACTTATGGCGGCTCGCGCGGATCGAAACTCTATGGGTTCTACAACGGGAACCAGGCCGTCCTTGATCCCAATTTTCAAACTGATGCTATGGCTGCTCGCCGCCCCGCGAACAACAATAATTGGCCCGGCGGCACGGGTGGTCCTTGCAGTTTGACTCTGCCAGCCGGTAATCCAGGCGCGTACTGCAATCCTGCGCTGAATACCATGATTGACACACTGCGCTCCAACACTCGATCCAACTACAACTCACTGCAAACCCGTCTGGAAAAGCGCTTCAGCCATGGATTGCAGTTCGAGGCCGTTTACACTTACTCTCACTCCCTGGACGACGCTTCCAGCGCCAGCATGGGCTCGGCGAACAACGGAGATTTCCGCGATCAGACGAACCCCAATCTGGAGTATGCCAACTCCGACTTCGACATTCGCCACCGCTTTGTTTTGAGCTATATGTACGATCTGCCTTTTGGCCGCGGAAAACTCCTCGGCAAAAGCGCTTCCGGTCTTCTGAACCAGTTCATCGGGAACTGGCAACTGGCGGGCATATTTTCCGCCGCCACAGGCAATTGGTATACCGTCAGCGATACCAACAACCCCGGCGGCGCCGATAGCGGCGGTACGGTGGCTTGGAACTCCGCACGCCCCAACGTTGTCCAAAATCCAAATGCCCATCCCTGCGTTGCCGGCACGCTGTTTAATACCTGCGCCTTTGATGATTCCGCGGTCCAGCCGGGAACGTTCGGAAATGCCGGCCGCAACATCGTCCTGGGACCGGGCTACAAAACCTGGGACACATCGCTGGTCAAGCAATTCCCGGTGCATGAGCAGATGCACTTTGAATTCCGGGCGGAGGTTTTCAACCTACTGAACCATGTGAATTACTTATTTCAGCAATTTGGCGCGATCAGCGTGGAGCCGACGTCGTTGGAGCTCGGCTCGGGCAGCCTCGGACAGCCCCAGGCAGCCCGTAACCCGCGCGAGATCCAGTTCGCGCTGAAGTTCTATTTCTGATGAAAATTTTCGGAGGCAGGCCCGGCATGATCAAGGGGATCGCAATGACAGCTCTGCTCCTGGCTTTCGCCTCTGGTTCAGAGGGTTCTGCACAACAAACCGGCATCGGCTACAAAGCCGCCACCGATGCCGACAGCAAGAAGACCATCCTGCTCAAAGACTTTCAGCCCAAACCTGCGCTTCATACCGCAGTGCACGAAATCAGGCGCGCGAAGTTCCCCGTGGTCGATGTGCACACCCACACCAACGATGCCGTCGGCATTGGAGACCGCGTCGATCCCAAAGAAATGATTGCGCGCATGGACCGCCTTAACATCAAGGCCATCGTCATTCTCACTGGCATGTGGGGTGACAAACTCCAGACCATCATCGACGACATGGTCAAGCCCTATCCCGGACGGTTCTTGGTGTTCACGCAGTTTGACTGGTCCAAGATCGACGATCCGAATTTCAGCCGGCTCATGGTGCGCCAGATCGACGACTCCGTTGCCCGCGGCGCGCGCGGGCTGAAGGTTTTGAAAGAACTCGGCCTCGGCGTACGCGATTCGACTGGCACGCTGGTAACCATCGACGATCAGCGCCTCGACCCGGCATGGGAAGAATGCGGAAGGCTTGGCATCCCCGTGTTTATTCACGTCGCCGATCCGGAAGCGTTTTTTCGTCCCATCGACGCCCACAACGAGCGCTACGAGGAGCTCATCGAACATCCGGATTGGAGTTTCTACGGCCCGCAGTTCCCTTCCCTGCAAGAGTTGTTCGCCGAGCGCGATCGAATGTTCGCCAAGCATCCGCATACGACGTTTGTCGCTCTGCATTTTGGCAGCTGGCCGGAGAACCTCGATTTCGTCGAACAAACGCTTCGGAAATTTCCCAACGTCATGATTGAAACCGGGGCGCGCGAGGGAGAACTCGGACGCCAGCCGCGACGGACACGCGATATCTTCGTGAAGTATTCCGACCGCATCATGTTCGGCACCGATGAAGGCGCGGAGGAGTCGATGTACCAGAATTATTTTCGCTGGCTCGAGACCGAAGACGAATACTTTTCTTACGCGCAATATCCGCTGCAGGGGCGCTGGATGATTTACGGCCTGGGACTGTCCGATGACGTACTGGAGAAGGTGTACCACCGGAATGCGGAGGATCTGTTCGCGCGGTTCAAGGGTGCGGAACGGGTTGATGGGCGAGGCATTTCCGCCGATGCCCCTGAAGGGATCGAAGCCACGAAATAGGCCGCCGGATGGCGCTTGACAATTCCCGCGGCCATCGACGAAAGTTGTTCCTCTGAACAAATCGAAATATCATGCCTTCAACCGGTCTGCTTGCCGAAGAACGCCGCCGTGAAATCAAGGCGATCCTGCACCGGGACGGCCGCGTGCTCGTCAAGGATCTCGCCCGGCATTTTCGTATTTCACAGGTCACCATCCGCAAGGATTTGGAATTCCTCCACCTTCAGGGGGGCATCCAGCGCTCCCATGGCGGCGCGCTGCCGGTGGTGCATGGCGGTGCCCTGCTCGATCCAACGCTCCGCGAAAAAGAGAAACAGCACCACCGGGAGAAGACGCAGATTGCCGCCGCCGCGGTCCGCCTGGTAGAGGAAGGGCAGTCTGTAGTGCTCGATTCCGGAACGACGACGACGGCCATTGCGCGCGCCCTGAAAGACATGACGCGGCTCACGGTGATCACTAACGCGATCAATATCGCGGCGGAACTGGCCGGCACGCAGGTTGAAGTGATCCTGACTGGAGGCATGCTGCGCAAAAACTCGTTTTCTCTGGTCGGCCCCCTCGCCGAGCAAACTCTGCGCCAGCTCAGCGCCGACATCTTGTTCCTGGGCGTCGATGGTTTCGACACCAAGACGGGCCTTTTCACTCCGAATTTATCGGAGTCCGAAGTGAACCGGGCCATGGTCAAGATTGCCCACAGGACGATCGTGGTTTGCGACTCGAGTAAGTTCGGACGCCGCAGCCTGTGCAACATCATGCCGGTTGCTGCGGTGCATGAGGTGATTACCGACAAGCATATCCCGAAGTCGGATTTGGGCGCGTTGAAAGCGGCAGGAGTGACGGTCACTTTGGTGTAGGCCTCTGCGGTGAGGCTCCGATCGTCGAACAAACATTTGTGAAGTTGGAGAGAGTTGCTGCAAGGAAGTTGAGCGGACCCAATGAGATCTGACTTGCTCATTTCTGACTTACTCATATATCCCGGACTAACCGTCCAAGCGGGACAGGATTATATTCCGTTGCAAACGCCGATCGCGTTCCTCATGTAGGAACCTTCCTGCGACAATGTCAAGAGGTTGCTCCATGTCCAATCTCGATATCGCAATCGCCGGGGAGATCAATCTTGACTTGATCCTCTACGGCCTGCCCGAACAAATGCCCACGGAACGCGAACTGCTGGCCAGCGGCTTCGCCATTACATTAGGCAGTTCGTCGGCCATCATGGCGCACAATATGGCCGCTCTTGGCAGCCTCGTCGGGTTCGTCACCAAGGTCGGCGACGATTTTTTGGGAGCCCTGGCAATGGAACGTCTGCGCGAGCGCGGTGTGGATCTCGCGCATGTGGCGCATGGAGCCAAGTCCGGCGTAACGCTCATTCTGCCCCACGGGCGCGAGCGCCACATCCTCACGTATCCGGGCACAATCTCCGAGTTGCGCTTTGACGATCTCGACTTCGATTACCTGGCATCCGCCCGCCACTTCCACATGTCTTCGCTATTTTTGCAGCGTGAGCTGTTGCCGCATGTGCCCGAACTTTTTCGGCGGATGAAGTCCGCTGGCCTAACCACCTCGCTCGATACCAACGACGATCCCGACGATCGCTGGGGCGGAGTCCTCGAACAGATCCTGCCGTACGTGGACATCCTACTACCGAACGAGCGCGAAGCAATGAAGATGTCCGGGGCTGACGACCTGGACACTGCGCTTTTGCGGCTCTCTCAAAAAGTGGAAACCGTTGTGGTCAAGAGGGGCGCCGACGGAGCCATCGCCATCCGCGATCGGCGCCGATTCACCGCGCCAGCCGTACCGGTAACGGTCATCGATCCGGTCGGCGCAGGCGACAGCTTCGACGCCGGGTTCCTCCATCAATTTCTGCTTGGAGCGGATCTCGCAGCGTGCCTGGCCTGCGGGAACATGTGCGGTGCATTCTCCACCACCGCCTGTGGCGGCACGGAAGCGTTTCGCAACCCCGCCCGGATGAGAGAATTTCTCCGGCGGCACGACGCCAGCAATCAAGCGCAATAGATCTTGACCTGTGCGTTGCTCTCCTTCCGCGCAGCCAGCTTGCGCGACACATCTCCCAAGTGCTGCCGTAACTCCCCGTACAGCGTCCTTCTGCGGCACTTCGGGATGAACACCACATGATATTTGGCACTCTTCCCTTTGTATGGCTCCGGCTTTCCATTTCGTCCACCGCAAAACTCCTTTTCGGGTGCTTGACGGCTCACGTCTGCGAGTTTCCGCGATGGACTCCGGCATCTGTCAAACTCTTACTGCCTCCGCGACAAAGCCGAGGGGATCCCTTCGTACTAAGCCGAATTTCAGAATACATAGGCTGCGCCCCGCCCAACATGGTGGGCAACACTGCACTCGGGTGCACCCGCCACCACGGTGTCACCGTTGATGGCGACAGAATGGCCCAGGCCACCACCGACGTTGCCGTCCGAAGCGGTGAATTTGGTGGTTTCCATCGTATTTGCCCAGCCGCTTGAGGGCATCGCGAACTCATACGCCGCGCCCTGAGACAGGTTGCCCCCAACAGTAGCAAGAGGCGCCCCAATCATCACCGTGTTGTCGCTGATCGATGCGGAAAAGCCGAAATGGTCTCCGGCCGCGCCATCCGAGGCGGTCAATATCGCGGTCTGGGTCATGTTGGCCCAACCTGTTGCGGGAGCGACGAACACATAGGCCTCCCCCTGCTGTTTATTGCCCCCTATCTTACCGCTAGGCCTTCCGGCCACCACAGTGTTGCCATCGATGGCCACCGAGACTACTGCGGTTTTAACCCGGTCCGAGCTGGTGAGCTTGGCAGTCTGGGTCATATTTACCCAGCCGTTCGGCGGCTCCACGAACACATACGCCGCGCCTGGTTTCTTCGCCCCGGCGACCACGGTGTTACCGCTGATAGAAACACTCCCGCCCAAACCGGTTGCACCATCCGAAGGGGTGAGCTTGGCGGTCTCGGTCATATCTGCCCAGCCGTCCGGCGGCTCCACGAACACATACGCCGCCCCCAGCGAAGAATAGGCGGGTGAGTAAGGAGCGCCGACGACCACCGTATTTCCGCTTATGGACACGCTGTAGCCAAAATAATCAAGCATGGCCCCATCCGAAGGGGTGAGCCTGGCAGTCTCGGTCATATCTGCCCAGCCGCCCGGTGGCATCACGAACACATCCACCCATCCTGGCACTATGCCCTGAATGGCGGACGGCGCGCCGACGACCACCGTGTTGCCATCGATGGCCACGGACCAGCCGCCATCGTCATCGTATACATAGTCTAAAGGCGTGAGCTTGGCGACCTGGGTCATACTTGCCCAGCCGTTCGGTGGCATCACGAACACATACGCCGCGCCTCCTTCGTCGCCGGTCGCTTCCCTTCCGAGGGTTACGCCAGGCGCCCCGGCCACCACCGTGTTACCGCTGACGGCGACACCCCATCCCAGTTCATCCCAGATTCTCCCGTCCGAGGCGGTCAGATCGGCAAGTTGCACCGATTGGTCAGTCACGATTCGGTATTCAGCTTCCGTTTCCGCAACTCTCACTGGCAATCGCTCACCCTGCGACTCAAGCCACCGCTGCACTGGCATACCGGTGGCGTCGAAGGCGGCCAGCCCGGCGGAATTGCTCGACCGTGCCTCCTCGCGCAGACCCGAAAGGCCTCTTGGGGCAAGCCATCGATCACTACTGTCTTCTGTGGTGGATGAGGCTGATGGTCGGCTGGCTACCGGAGCTTGCGCGTCGGCAACGATAGAAATAAGCCCTGACAACAACGCAACGATCAACACCAAGCGACGTTTCATTTACTTACTCCCCCCTAAATCTGTGCGAAAATGCAATTCGTGAACAGTCAATCTCCCGTCGCCGCCGATGAAGTCCGCACTGGCCTAAAACCGGAATTACGACCCGGATTGGACCGTGATTCCAAGACAGCCTATTGCGACAGTGAAGGCGCTTAATTTCGCTCGGCGCTGCCACTGTCGCCATACCCAGCGGCGTCGAGCTTCAGGGCTTTTCATTTAGTCCTGGCTGACGCGACCGATCCTCGCAAAGTCTCCGCGCGCGTATCCCCGCCGAGCTGGATTTGGAATGGGCCTGCGTCTTCCAGCACGTAGGCGACATTTGTCTGAGACCCTCTCACACTCCACCGCTGGCGATATCCCTCCCAAAGGGTCCGAAACGCAGTCATTTCGGGAAACCGCCGGATTGTTCCCACCTCCGGTTCCAGAGCTTCCTCGGATATAACGACTCTTCCTCCTGCAGCCAGCTCATCGTCAATGGCAGATTGCACTCGCCGAACGGACTCCGCAGTTGAACCGCTCGTTTTACAGACGGATGTCAAGCTGAGAACCCTGGCTTTTCCGTAATGGTGCAAATAGGGCTCATATTTCCAGGACGTCCCGATGACAATCAGGTCGCCCTGACGAGTGAGATCCACCAGCGGCTTGATCCGGGAATAATAGTAATCGTTAGCCTGGTCTCGCGTGAATCGGATGGTGCCCATATAGTTGACCAAGAAACCCAGAACTACCGCGATGGCCAGGATGACTCTGGGCCATTGCTTGGGTTCTTCGAAGTTGGTTCTGGCGCCGACCAGGAAAACCAGGAAAAACATCCACAGACACAATGTTGGCGCAATCCAGAATTTGGCATTGATCGACGTGTAAAAGAACGTGAAAGTTCCATAAGTCAGAAACCATACGGCCAGAAGGTAAACGAACCTTTTCTGTTTGAGTGAAAGGAACGTCCAATAATGCAGCCGGCTCACGAGCGCAACTATGATCAGCAGAAATTCAGCGGCGGCTAAGGTAACAAGCAGGCGCGCAACCTCACTTCCCAGATTCCGGACTAAGAATGCTTTGTCGGCAAGATAGTTACCTTGGAGCACATTTTCCACCCAGTGTCGAACGCTCGGGAGGGCGAATAAAAAGTGTGAGCCTACGAAGGCCTGCCCAAGTCCAATGCAGGCTTTGGTCACCGAAGAGAGCGCCAGTGGAGACCAAAACCGCGGGTAATGAGCGTAGTCGGTCAACCATGACCATGCGCTTTGAACTGAGTTTGCTCTCCCGACCGCTGAGAGTGCTAACGCGTAGGGTACGGCGGCCGTGGGGACGGCGACCAATAAATAACTCGCCGAAGATTTCGCCAAGCTGTTATTGCCGTTCCGGTAGCTGAACCAAGCTGCCAGAAATACAACCGTTGCGAACAAAACGGACATTTCAGCAAAAAGCACCGCCACGCCATTCAAAAATCCCACCAGCGCGAATGTTCTTACGTCCACACGCTCGCCGGTCAGAAAATCAAAAGAAAGCAGGAGCAGAAAAAGCGGGACGATGTACACCTCGACGCATCCGCTGTAATACCAGAAGCCAAAAGAGAATGCGGGCAAACCCGTCGCCAGAAGTGCGGTGCCGCGGTCACATCCGAGCCGAATACGGAGGATGCGGTAAAAAACGCACATGCATAGAGCGCCAAATATCGCATTCAGTTGCGACACCAAAATGGCCGTGTCGGTCTGAACCCCTAAGCGCCTCCAGATGTAAACCCACGTCCAGGCAAATGAGTTGAATAGGAGATGATGCGGGTGAAGGAGATCCGTTCCAGAGTCGATCCGATTGATGTAATTAGTGCTGTCGGTGACGATGGAAGGAACGCGGGAAAGCGTCAGCCCGTAGACAGAGCAATAGATCGCGAAAGGTATCGCTAACTCGCTCCAAGTCAGCGACCGGGTTTTAGCCGTGGTTTCCATCGCGCTCCATTGGATCGGCGATTTCAAGCATGATCGGACCGCGGATATCCGGGCGCTTTTTGTTGTTCACGCTGCCGCAGCTCGCGCCGCCCACCGTTGCGTTGGATACTATTCCAGGCGCGAAAACACCAGAGTCGGGTAATGAGGAAAAATGTTTCGATCGCGATGGCAATGCTCATCTTGGACTGGCCCTCAAAGCGATCGATGAAGACGATGGGAATTTCGCCCACTCGATATCCTTTCGTCCAAATTCTGTGCGTGAATTCGATTTGAAACCCGTAGCCGTTGGATCGAATGTGGTCGAGGTCGGCGTCCCGCAGTACCTCGGTACGGAAGCATTTGTAACCGCTCGTCGGATCTGTGAACGGAGCTCTCGTCATTCGGCGCGCCAGAGAGCAGCCCAAATAGCTGATCACCAGGCGCCAGAACGGCCAGTTCACGATGCTCACCCCATTCAGGTAACGCGAGCCCACGACTAAATCGAACTCCAACATCTTGTCAAAGAACTCCGGAAGATAGCGCGGTTGGTGACTCAGATCGGCGTCCATCTGCACGATCACGTCGAAGTCCCTTTCCTGCGCAAAGCGAAAGCCCTCCACGTAGGCGGTACCGAGACCCAGCTTTCCTGAGCGGCGTATCAGGTGGATTCTAGGGTCGGTTTCGGCGAGCGTGGAGACCACATCGGCTGAGCCGTCGGGTGAAGCGTCGTCGACGACAAGAACTTCGAGGAGGCGGTCCACTTTTTCGTAACTAAGGATGTCGGGAATCAGAGTGGTCAGGTTGTGTGCTTCGTTGTATGTCGGAGTGATGATTAGGATTTTCATAAAGAGCGCCCACCTTGAGAACCGTTCACCCAGTTCTCATGGCCTTGCCGAACCTGGCGCCACAAAGACGAGCGCCAGCAACACAAATTCCTGAGGAACCTCAGACCCGCACTCAACATCGCAGCCGTCACAATCAGGTGAATTCCCAAGTACGCCAGCATGCTCAGAGGGCCGTATACCCACCGCCGGTGCGCCATTGCCTTGTAAAGAGGCGCACTGGCCACGGCAAAGCCGCCAACCGCCAACACCCAGGGCACTGCCCACAGCGGATGAAGCCACACAGCAAGCGGGCCCAACCCTAAGGTTCCCCACGCGCAAGCCAAGATGACCCAGTGCCTCCGGCCGGTCCAGCCTTGATCGTCAAGGGTAACGGTACGGCGTGAAAGGAGAAGCAAGGCCAAATCCCGGCTCTTGCGGAAGTAGGCGCGGCCTAACCGTGAGACGGTGTACTGAACCGCGTGATCGACCCTGGCATTCTTGAGGTGATGCGAGAGCAGGCCATGGACCGCGAGCCGCCATCCCAGCTCCATGTCCTCAAATGTGGCGCTTGTGAAACTCGTATCGAACCCGCCCATTTTCAGGAACAGGTCCTTCCCAATGGCCGCACAGTAAGAATAGAAAACCGGAGTTTTCTCGCTGGTATCCTGAAGGCTGAGACAAGACAGTGTGTGATAAAGCAGCGTAGCGAAGTTGTGATTCACCGGCTCGGGATCGTAGGTCGCAAAAACCGCGGGCGAGCTGTCCAGCGCGTTCAATAACAGACTCAATGTGTCCGGCCGGACGAATACATCGGCGTCAACAAAAATCAGCCGAGCCGCGCGGGCCTCTTGGGTTCCTTTGTTGCGAGCTGCCGCCGGGCCGAGTCCCTGCCCGCAGCGGATCACCTTGCAGGGAAAACTCGAGGCAATCGCGACCGTCGAGTCGATAGAGCCGTCATCGACGACAATCACCTCAAACTCACCCACGCCCCGCGTGGCGAAGATGGCCTCCAGGCTGCGCCGTAAAGTCCGTTCCCCGTTGCGGACGGGAACGATTACGCTGGCTTCAGGCCCAGCGCCCCAAAGCTTCCCCGGTCGGCTAATCGGTGGCATGAGGAACTCCTGTTACGGCAGGGATACGTCTGGGACGGGGACTTAGAATCCGGAGCATTGTCTGAAAAGGAGAGCTCATCATCGCGGGGAAGCTCTCACAATTCGTCCAACACTGCTGGCAAGCGGAGCAGGCTTTCTGCACGGAGCGGGCCGGCGGCGTGCGAAGCAAGCGCAGCAAGCTGTATCCGTTCTCTTGTGCCTTTCCCATGGGGCTCTCCAGAAAGAGGCAGCCGGACACTACTCCGGTGGGGCCGAGCGTGATGGTTGAAGAGCCGGCCGTGCAGGGTACCGGAGCCGACAGCCCCTCCACGAAATATTTCGTAAGGCGCATGTGTGACCACTGGAGCAAGTCCCGCGGACGGCGCACGGAAAAACGCCCGACCAGCTCGTCAAGAGCCGGCGGAAGAGACGAACGGTCCGTGGTGACGTCGTGGCCCTCGCCGCGGTTCCAATAGAGCTCGGCTTCCTGCGCGAAAGTCAGGATGTGCTCGTCTCCGTGGCTGGAGCAGTACTCCAAAAGCTCGGGGAGGTGGTGCAAATTGTGGCGGCTCACGGTGGACTGAAAGGCCAGGCGCAAGTTGGGAAGGCGTTGCTTCAGTTTCCCCAGGCGGCGGCAGCACTCCTCAACGCTCTCAAAATTTCCCGGAACTCCTCGAATGTCATCGTGCAATTTGCCCACCCCATCAAGACTGAGGGCTGCGACCACCTTGGCGCCGGAGCAGTGTGAAGCGACTGTCTCCAGGGCCTTTGCGGTTGCATTGGGCAGGATGGCGTTGGTATTAACTGTGATGAGGCGAAGATGAGGGCAGGCATCGTAGATGTCGTTGACGGTCTCCGCCATGTGAAGTTTGAGCGTGGGTTCGCCTCCGGTCACGGTGAGCCAGAGCAGGTGTTTGCCCAGTGAGCCGACGATGCGGCCCACCTCGTCCCGCTGCATCTCGTCCTTCTGGGAGCCGCCGTTCGCTGGATAGATCTGCCAGACATTGCAAGTCTGGCATCGGCTGTTGCAGTAGTAGGTGGTGTTCCACAGCACCTTGTAAGGGATTCCTGTGAAGCCCAACATCCGGCGTGCCTTGTTGGCGACGAGCCGCCGAGCGAGATAAAAGTAGAAAGCGGACCTCATCCCTGGCTCCTCTCCCGCACTCGGGCAGGCGCGCCCCCCATGCGGGGAGCTTCGAGTAGCAGGCACTTCTGCGATCTCTCGCGTTTAGAGCGGTCCCACCTGAGCCGCGCCACCTCACTAACCAAACGCGGGTAAAGTCGCGGGTTGAACAGGATGTTGGTGCTCATAAAGCACTCATGAGTACAGAAGCATCTGTTTTTAAAGATGTCTTTGGAAATCTCTCTCGCCCTTTGACTGAGCCACAGCTTCTTGAAATCGCAATCAAAGTCCCTTATGTTGCCCAGTTTGTCGTCGCGGAGTTCGCAAGCCATGACGTCTCCGTTACTCTTGATCACTCCCATCAGATTGGCAGCGTAGCAGGGAATCTGAAACCGGTTTTCACGAAGCACTTTCAGTTGAATCTGGCGGCCGACGAGCTCGCGGGCGGTGATCAAATCGCTCATGGGATAGACCGCTTGCCCATGGTAAGAGCCTTGCCGGACCCCACGCTCGAGCTTTGAGACGAACTCCCCAACTGCGCCCAGATTAATGTCCTTCTCAAGAGGGTTCCGTGGCTTACCCCGCACTATGCGAACCAGGATATTGTAGGTTTTCAGCTCCTGCACGAAATACTCGTATATCTCGTCCAACTTGTCCTGGTTACATTTTTGGATGGTCAGTTCCACGCAGACTTTGAAATTGGCGTGGTGCTTTTCCACATCCTTGAGGCGCCAGTAAGTCTCCATGCACTTCTCAAAGAGACCCTTCTGGTTGCGGATCGTGTCGTGATCGGAGCCGAGACCGTCGATCGAGATGTCGAGACCGAAATGGAGATCGGGACACCGGGACAGGATCTCTTCGACACCCGCCACGACTCGGTCGGGGAGTGAGCCATTGGTGGGCATGCCCACGTTTCGCAGGCGGCAATTCCTGTAGTACAGCTCAATGATTTGCGGTAAATCGTTACGAAGGAACGGCTCGCCGCCCGTAGGAAGCAAAAAAAGCAGTTCGCCCATGCTGCGAGTCATGCGGTCGATCTCATCAAGATTGAGCTCGTAAGGCTTTCGCTTGGGACCTTCCTCGTAAAATAAGTCGAAGCAGTGACTGCAACGCAGATTGCAGACCTCGGTAACGAAATGAATGAGGTAGACCGGCATCGCGTTCTTCTTAACGAATATCTTCTTTGCGTGGCGGAGCGTCTCAAATCCTTCCCGAAGGTTCATAGACGGCGTCCCCGAAACTCTTGGTATGTGGATATACGCATCCAGTTACCGCTCGCGTGCGTCCCTGTGCCGCCTTCGTCGGTTATGAAGTATATGGACGTCCCCGGAAAACGATTTCCGCCCAAGTCATAAACGTAGCTGACGTATCCGATGTGCATGTAGCAGGTTGCGCCGCCTGCTGTCAGGTTCGATTTGGGTTGCAATGTGACCGTCATGCAATCCGTCGAGCACGCGATGTTAGCGGGCGCCACGTTGATCGAGGAATCACGCAGCATGAAGCTGTTGTTCGCCTCGAACGACGTTGGTTCCATCGCCGCGCTGAACACGACCAACGAACCCAGGCTGGTTACGAGCAGAGTCGAAAGCAACAGCACTCTCTGAAGCTGCGTGCCGACGGAAGACCCAGAAGTGTTTGCGGCGAAGGCGATGGCGCGCATCGGGTCTCTCCTGGAAAAAGACAAAACCTTCCTGCCTTACTGTCTTCCGCGGAACTCGAGGGGGGGAGTTCGCTCGACGAACAAACCTACTTGATCATCGCCACGAAGCTTACTGAGCAAGACTGGAGAATGCAATCCCTTTACGAACTTTTTTTGGGGAGAATGTCAGAAAGTTGCAACATTCTGCAACTCATGCGAGGAGCTTGCCCGTGATCCCGAACGGCTACGTTCCTTACGTGTAGCGTTTTCTCCTGCCCGCAGTCATGATCAGCCTGCCCACCCGCTCCCGATGAATCAGCGCAACCTGTAGTGCACTCCCCAATCTGGACACAAGGGGTCGTGTTTGAAGTAAGGGCTGGGCCGAACCGGATACGAGCGTCTTGCGGGGTTCATCCGTGGAGTCCGCCATGCGGACGGTCATGATTGTACTCCTCGATCCAACGGGCGATGCCATGCTCGGCCTGATCGAAGTTTTGGTACTCGTTGAACTGGATGCTCACGCTCTATCTACTCAAGGGATAAAGTACTGCTTTCCGTCGCTGGCCACACTCCCCAAATGAAACGCGACTCAGCCGTCACGCTGTGATTTCCGGCATCAAGCGACTCGAAGCGAATCAGAAGCTCGTCGTCGAAACGAAAAACGGCGGGGCGAACAGGTACAAGCTATTATGTAAACAAATCTTAGGCCGCCTGCGACCTTTACGCGCCATCCGGGCGATGCACAACCATGCGCTGCGCGAACTGGACTTGCACTTCGAGACGCTTGTATGCACGGCGTGGCCAGCCGCCGATCACGCCGACAGGTTGAGCGGACCACAGGCTGCCACGCTGTCGAACACGCTCGGCTCTAAAAACTTTGCGGCCCAGGTTGCCCTGGGCCGCAATCGTTTGTGTTCGCTAGCGCGCCGTCTGCGGATCCCCGCCGACGGTCACACTCGTTATGGATT
>JBEKQG010000003.1:0-47605 GCA_049519955.1 Terriglobales bacterium | reverse complement strand
TGGGACCGAAACCCTGGGCGTGCAATTTGTGAACACCAACCACGCGCTCGTCGTTCAGTTTGACGGGACGGCGACATCCAGTGGAAGCATGGACTTGCAGACCCTGCCGAGCACGCTCAGCGGGGGTTATGCTTTTACCCTTTCTGGAGAGGGCCCCGACAATGCCACGGTTGCGATCGGAGGAGTACTCTCAATCACCGGCACCGCTTTGCAGGGTGTTTTTGACATCAATGATGCTGGAACTGCAGCGCCCGTGCTGGACACGGCTTTCAGCGGAACCATCTCAGCGGCCGATGGCTTCGGGCGAGGCACGATCAGCGGCGCCGATCTACTGGGAACCACGCCAACCGCACTCGTCTACTACGTCGTTGGTCCGGAGGCTATACGGATCATCGATGTGGACACTGCCGATTCCGTCGTTGGCTCGGCGTTCGGCCAGGGTGCGGGCAGTTTCAGCAACGCATCGCTGCCGGTGGACTCCAACTTCGTGTTTGGCGTCGCGAGCAACTCGTGGGGGGGGCACTTCTATGCCGCGGCAGGCATGTTTACGGTCCCGTCCAGCGGCACATTCACGGGCGTCGGGGATGACGACGAAGAAAGCGTCATCGCGAGCGACAAAGCGATCTCAGGCACCTATTCCATTCCCGCTTCGAGCTCGATCTGCGGAGCCGCGTATAGTGGGGCCTCATACAACGGATACGGCTGCCTGATCATCACGCCAGGCGACTTGGGAGACGTCAGCGCGCTGGGCATCTACATGACGGATCCAACCCTCAATCTGAGCGATCCCAATAACACGACGAGCGGGCTAGGGGGCGCTCTGCTTGCCGATTTGGATAGCGACGTTGTCGGCAGAGGAGTCCTGATACCGCAAACGGATCCAGCGAAAGCCAGCTTTGCAGGCAACTATGCCTTTGGAGCGCAGGATTACAACGGCCTGAACCCGAGCAGCGGTTGGGAATTTGACTTTGTCGGGCAGGGAGCAGTTACGGACCTTGCTTTCGGCAGCGGAACAGCCGGACTCCTGAGCGATCCGTTCCTCACGCTGGACTCGGGGAACGGAGATCCGACGTATTCCGGGGCTACATTCTCTGGAACTGCGGTTGCCGACACCAACCACCAGGGCCGCTATACCATTCCGCTGGTCATCGATGCCGGCGCCGGCTCGCCGGTCGACTTGAGCGTCGTCATCTATCAGGCCAGTGGCGGAGAGTTGTTCTGGTTGAGCGAAGATAGCAATGATCTGTTCTTTGGGTCCCTGCAGCAACAGGGGTCGTTGACCGGACTTCCCGCGGCAAAAACCAAACCGAAGCAAAAACCATAGCATGTAAACGGGACAAGGGCACAGCCGGGACGATCCGGCTGTGCCCTTTTTTCATTGCAAGCAGGGCATTCCGGCTGTTGCTGTACTATACTGATCGTCCCTATGAAGGTGTTTGTGATTGTTCCCGCGGCCGGACTGGGCACGCGCATGGCGCCGCCCTCGGCCGCAAAGTCGAAAGAAAAGGCGCCCAGCAAACAGTTCAAAGAACTGGGCGGCGTGCCGATTCTTGTCCACACGCTGCGCAAGTTTGCCGCCACGCCGTCCGTGCACGAAATCGTTGTCGCTCTGCGCCAGGACGAAATTGCCGGCTTCCGCGCCCAGCTCGAAACACAGTATCCGGAAATTTTGCGCAAGCGCCTGCAACTGGTAGAAGGCGGCGAGCATCGCCAGGACTCGGTAGCCAGCGCCCTGGCCCACACCGCAGCCGACGCGGAAGACATCGTATTGGTGCACGATGCCGTGCGTCCGTTGGTTACGCCCGAAATCATTGCCCATGTGATCGAAGCCGCGTGCAAATATGGGGCTGCCATCGCGGGCTGGCCCGCCGTCGACACGGTGAAACAAGTGGAACGGACCGCGGACGGCGCGCTCGTCAAAGCCACCATCCCGCGCGCCAGCGTAGTTATGGCGCAGACCCCGCAGGGCTTTCGCTACGACATCCTGAAGAAGGCCTTTGACGATGCCGCAATTGACGGTTTTATGGGTAGCGACGAGGCTTCGCTGATTGAGCGCGCCGGCCTGCCCGTTGAAGTCGTGATGGGCTCGCCGCGCAACATAAAAATCACGACGCCAGCGGACATGGAACTGGCGGAGTTCTACCTGCAATACGAAGACGGGAACCGGCCTTGAACGATCAAAGACTGAAGCCTGAAATGCGCATCGGCTACGGTTGGGACTCGCACGAATTCAAATCCGGCATTCCGCTCAAAATCGGGGGCGTGACGCTGGCGCACGACAAGGGCCTGGGCGGCCATTCCGACGGCGACGTTCTGTTGCATGCCATCACCGACGCGCTGCTGGGAGCGATCGCCGGCCCCGACATTGGAGCGCTGTTCCCGCCATCCGACCCGCAGTGGAAGAATGCCGACTCCGCCGTGTTTTTGCGCGAGGCGTTCGAGCGCGTGAAGAGCGCGGGCTACGAACTGGTGAACCTGGATTCCACGCTGATCCTCGGCGCTCCAAAGATAGGCCCCCACGCCGATGCGATTCGCAAACACATCGCCGAGTTGTGCGGAATTCCCGCGGACTGCGTTGGGATCAAGGCAAAAACGCCGGAAGGCATGGGCACCGACAACGCCGCGATTGCGAATGTCGTGGTGTTGCTGAAACGAAGCTAGGGAAGCGCTGATTCAGTATTCGACGAAAAGCGTAAACCACAGGGGGCACAGGGGTTCACGGGGGACTTCATCAGAGGTTCCCTAACTCTGGTTTTGTCAATCTGAGCGAAGCGAGGGATCTGTAGTTTACAGCGAACTACAGATTCTTTCCCTTCGGCTACGCTCAGGGGCGGGATGACAATTCATGTATGGTGTTGATTCAATTACCTCGTCAACTCCGCATGCTTCGCTCGCGCCGCCTCGATGAAGGCGCGGAAAATCGCGCGCGCGGACTCGGCCAGTTCCGGCGCATCGTTCACGCTCCGCTCGGGATGCCACTGCACGGCCAGCACAAAATGATTGGGCGCGGTCCCTTCCAGAGCCTCGATGATTCCGTCTTCCGGGCAACGCGCCACCACTCGCAAGCCCTCACCCACTCTGTCCGCCGACTGGTGATGCGAAGAATTCACGGCCAGCGTTTCCGCCGCGCCCACAATTTCCGCCAGCCGCGATGCGGGATCGATCTTGACCGTGTGTGCGTTTGCCACGGCGCGTCCCGCGCTGTGATCGATCTTCGGATCGCCGACCGCCGACTCGATGTGCTGTACCAGCGACCCCGAGCGGTGCACATTCAACGATTGCAATCCGTAACAGATGCACAAGACGGGTTTGCGCAGGTTGTAGGCGTGTAGCAGCAGCAGCTCGTCGATTGCGTCTCGTTTGGGGTCGGCGGGCGCCGTCTTCTCGTGGCGAATCGCGCCGTACTTTTCCGGATCGAGGTCGGCCTTGCTGCCGGGCAGCAGAACGGCGTCGCAGCGCTCGATTTGCCGCATCGCCTGCGCCGGAGTGTGGTCCAGTTCGATGCGCACCGGGTCTCCGCCGGCGGCGCGCACGGCGTCTTCATATTGCGGGAGGGCGCGTTCGGCGTACTCGCGGTCCTTCTCGCAATCATTCTCACGATCTGCGGAATGGGGCACGGGGATGGCAATACGCGGCGCGGTTGTCTTTGACTCGGTCGTCTTCATCTCACCCGTATTCAACGCGCTCATGCTCAATTCGCGCGCTCGATTGCTTCGAGCGTCTTGCGCTGGCGGTAGTTCCGGATTTCCATGCCGAGCGACAGCACCAGAACGATCGCACCCACGGTGACCGCGAACGGAAACGCAATGTGCCGGTACGCGAACATCAGATTGGGTGCGACGTGTTTCATCTGCGAGTACACCAGGGTCCCCATAATGCTCAGCAGCAGCGCGACCGCGAACGACAGCAGGGTCAGAAGAAACGTCATCGCAAACACGCGCGCCGGAATCCCGATCCAGCGCGGGCCGTCGGAGTTTGGTTTCGCCATGCTCATAGGCTACAACAGGTTTCGAGGTTTCAGAGCTGCAAGGTTTCAAAGTGGGGCTGGCTTGATTCGAGGTTTTCTACTGGGACCGTGACCGCGCGCTGCTGCGCTACAATACTTTTATGTCGCAAGCCGCATCCGCGATCGTCCGCAGTCCGGCGGAGATCGTGCAAAACAGCCCGGTTTCACAGGCGCCGAATGGCATCTGCTACGCCCGCTCGGGCGAGATCACGATTGCCGACAACGATCTCGACCGCATGATTGCCGCAGTGCCGGTGCCGGTGGCCGGCGCGCTCAGCCGCAAGGCGTACTACTTCGTGCCGCTCACGGTGACGCAGGGTGACGACACGGTGATCGCCGACCGCTACGACGTGGCGCTTAGCGACAATGCAGTTTGCCATCGCAATCTCGACTTGGGCGACGCGCAGTGCGTTTTTATTTCCACGCGCTTGATGGACGATAAATTTTCGGTGGCGTTCGAGTTCTACATCAACGTGGGGCACGCGCTGGTGGAACGCGCGGGCGTGGCGCAGAATTTCGCCGACCTGGCGTGGCAGCAAGTGGAGTCGGGCGTGCGCGGCGAAACTTCGCTCGACGCCTGGGAGGCGCGCAAATTTGCCACGGCGCACGGGCCGGACGCGGAGAAATTCAAGAACGATTATCTGACGGCCAGCTTCGCGGACGCGATTTCGATCTACCTGCTCTCGACCTACATTGACGTCGATTACTACGATCTGCGGGAGCGGGATTATCCACTGCTGGCGCCGGCCCCGATGGCGGAACGGCTGCGCAAGATCGCGGAAATTTTCCCGCCGAATCCGGGATTCGAATTCAATATTTACTATCGGCGGAGAGCGTAGGGATCGCGCGTGCCCGGCCACGGGTCCGATTTTTGCGACACGCCCTTAGAGCGAATCCAGGATTGCTGTAACCACGGACAGAAGCCGAGCTGCGCTCGGCGTGGACAGCCGAGGGCGGCTGTCCCTACGCAAACCTGGACGGGGCGGAGCCCCGTCACCACACAAGCGGGGTACAGCGACAGTGATTCCGCTTTAGACGGATGCCCGGTGTTCGTGGTCGCTCGCGGGCATGACGCGATTCAGCATGAATCGCTTACCAGCAAACGCAGATCTTTTTCCACAGCTAAGGTACATGGTTGCTCACCTTCGTGCTCTTGGCGGGCAGGGACGATGCGGCTATGCTGAAAGAGACTGAAAGGTGCGTGTTCAGTTTTACCAATGATTACTCTTCGTCTCTACACACTGGTTCTGGGTACGATTGGCGTGGCCGTCGCCAGCTATGCCCTGCTGCGCCGCAAGCCCAAGCACGCGGACGAGGTTGAACTGGAACGCCGCACCTGGCTGAATACGGTTGGGCGCATCACCGATGGCACGGTGATTGATGTCCAGGAAATCGCAAAGGACACGGCCCGGCCCGCCACCATGCTGATTTACCAATATGACGTGGCCGGCGTGTCGTATGAGGCATCGCAGGACGTAACCTATCTTCGCCAGTGGCTCAATCTGCATTCCTGCCGGCTGGGCTTGCCTACTTCGGTGAAATACGACGCTCGCAACCCAGGGAATTCCATGGTGATTGCCGAAGGTTGGGTGGGATTGAGACAGTGACGATCTCGACTCCGCAGCCTGTGTAACCATTCTTCAACACGAATTGTGCGTGCGCTACCAGCCTCCGCCCCTGCTGCCATATCCTGTTACCATCGCTTACGATGCTGGAACCATCCACTCCAGTGCAGTATGTCAAAGGCATCGGCCCGCGGCTGGCCGAGGTGCTGCGCGCCAAGGATATTACGAAGGTTGACGACCTGCTGCACTACCTGCCTTTCCGCTATGAAGACCGGCTGAACCCGCGTTCGGTAGCCGAATTGCGCGCCGGAGAAATGGCGACGGTGATCGCCGAAGTCCGCAACTCGGGGCTGTTTCGCACGCGCCGCATGCCTATTTTCCAACTCACGGTTGGCCAGGGCCGCACGAAGTTGAAGTGTCTGTGGTTCAACGCCGCGTATTTGGAGGGCCGCTTCCAGGCCGGACAAATGGTCGCGCTCTACGGCAAGGTCGAAGAGGACCGCGACGGGGGGCTGCAGATCGTGCAGCCGCAATTCGAGATTCTCGGCGACATCAATGAAGAAGGCGGAGCCGACGAAGCCGAAAAGAAGGCGGCCGCCTCGCTCGAGATCGGACGCATTGTTCCCATCTACGAATCGACGGGCCAGGGGAAACTGACGCCGCGCTGGTTCCGGCGCGCCATCCGATTTGCGCTCGAAAATTTGAGTCCCGATGTTCCCGATGCAATTCCGGCGGCGGTGCGAGCGCACTTGAGCCTGGTGTCTCCGCGCGAAGCGCTGTGGAAAGTCCACTGGCCCGATGCTGGCGAAAGTTTTGCCGATCTGCAATCGTCGCGCACGCCGGCGCACATCAGGATGATTTTCGATGAGTTGTTTTTCATCGAGCTTGGACTGGAACTTAAGCGGCGCGAACAGAAGGCGCAAACTGGAATCGCGTTCCGGCTGGATGGCGGCGTTCGCGAAGCGATCAAGAAGATACTGCCGTTTCATCCGACGGCGGCGCAGAAGCGCGTGCTGAAGGAAATCGCCAGCGACATGCAAATGCCTTGCCCGATGCGGCGTTTGCTGCAGGGCGACGTAGGATCGGGCAAGACGATTGTGGCGTTCCAGGCCGCGATCGTCGCCATCGAAAACGGCTACCAGGTGGCGCTGATGGCGCCGACGGAAATTCTGGCGCAGCAGCATTATTTTTCCGCGCGGCAAATTCTGGAGCGCGCCGGTTACCGCATCGTGCTCCTGACCGGCTCGCTTGAATCGGGCCGCAAACGCGACGCGCGCCGCCACATCGCGCAAGGCAACGCGCAACTCGTCATCGGAACGCACGCGCTGATTCAGGACCGCGTCGAATTTGAAAACCTCGGTCTGGTTGTGGTGGACGAGCAGCACCGCTTCGGTGTGATGCAACGGCTGAAGCTGATGAAAAAAACGGATGAGGCTTCGAAAACGCCCGAACCCGACGTGCTGGTGATGACGGCGACGCCGATTCCGCGCACGCTTGCGCTCACTCTCTACGGCGATCTCGATGTTTCCGTGCTCGACGAGCTTCCGCTGGGGCGCACGCCGGTAGTTACGCGCTCGCTGCCCGACGAGCGCGCTCCCGAAGTTTGGGATTTTGTGCGCAAGCAGATCGCGGCTGGACATCAGGCTTACGTGGTGTATCCGGTGATCGAGGAGAACGAAGAGCGCGAACTGAAGGCCGCCGAGCAGATGCACCGCCAGTTGCGGGAAAAGATTTTTCCCGAGCTGCACGTTGGGTTGCTGCATGGCCGGCTGGACGCCGACGAAAAAGAGCGCGTGATGCGCGAATTTCAGCGGGGCAAGATCGAGATTCTGGTCGCGACCACGGTGATCGAAGTCGGCGTCGATGTTCCCAACGCAACCGTTATGGTGATCGAACATGCCGACCGCTTTGGCTTGGCGCAGCTCCACCAGTTGCGTGGACGCATTGGGCGCGGCGCGGCGAAGTCTTATTGCGTGCTGATGCGCGGCGAAAAAGTCTCCGAAGAAGGCGAGCGGCGGCTGGACGCCATGGTGCGCTCGAACGACGGGTTCCAGATCGCGGAACTCGATCTCGAACTGCGCGGCCCCGGCGAATTCTTTGGGATCAAGCAGGCGGGCATTCCCAGCTTCCGCGTTGCTAACATCATCCGCGACCGGCAACTGCTGGAAGCGGCGAAACGCGAGGCGGCGTTTGTGATTTCGGGGCCGAATGCGGAGATATCGAAAGATGAGGTTGACCGGGCGCTACGGGAAATGCGGTCGCGCTGGGCGTCTAGCTATGGACTGGTGGAGGTGGGGTAGCGCGCGGCCCATTGAGACGGCAGGTTGGGCGTTAGCGGCGTAATTGATTTATCACCAGTTAGCGTCTAGGTAGCATCAGTTCTGCCACTAGAGTCAGCCAGGTCCGAGGGGTCCAAAAGAAGTGATAACGCTGCGAGGAGCGCAACTGCCAGTCCAATCGCGCCGATGTGCTTGACTGCTACAGCCCACTGGGGCCCTAGCGTATGAAGCGGCGACAGCAAAAGGCCTGCGAACCACCCCACCATGAAAAGACGCTCTGGCCCTGCGGTGCCACGAATGAGCCAGAATCCGAGCCAGCACGCGTAACCGTAAAAGAGAACGTTCACGGCCACCAGCAGCCAACCGTGCAGCACGGATCCAGCGGTAAACAGCCACCCAGCTTTTGTATGACCCCAATGCAGAATTGTGAGTGCGAGGACAAGCGCGGTCAGGCCAAGTGCCACTGCGGTCCTCACTCGGGTTGTGAGTAGCCGTGTTGGATGCGATTGCGTCAAAGCTTACGATTCCTTCGATTGCTACGACCTCATTATCCGCCAGAGCAGTATCTGTTGAGAACTGGTAATTTTACCAACTCCGCCAAATTGCGCTCTGATATTTTCCAAATAATCGCTTTCAATTTACCATCCAAGCGATGACTTCTCGTTTGGGACGATGGCTGCGCGACCCGCTTTTTCTTTTGTGTCTGACGGCGGGGCTGCTTGCTTTTGTGGTGCAATCGGGCGAGATGGGGACGGCCGACACGTCGCACCGGCTGCAAACCACGCATTGGCTGTGGACTTCGGAGCCGCAAGTTTTCCCCTACGAGTATCCCGAGTTTGGGCTGCATGGCCGCGGCGGGCGTCTTTATAGCTGGTATGGCATCGGGCAGTCGCTGCTCATGCTGCCCACAGATGTTGTGGGGACGTGGATTGCGCACTGGCCGGTCTTCTCGGAGTACGAAGACGATCCGTCCGTGCGCAGCATAGTGGTAAGTACGAGCGCCACCATGTTGATAGACGTTCTCACCGCGCTCGTCGCGTTTCGGTTGCTTGGCCAATTACGTTTTAGCAAAAAGGAGTCGGTGGCGGGCGTGCTGGCGTTGCTGCTCTGCACCACGCACCTGCACTACACGCAGAACATGATGGAGAACAACTACATCATGTTGCTGACGCTCGCCGGATTTTCATTTCAGTACGAGTGGCTGCGCACCGACAGCCAGAGGGCGCTTTTCGTTGGCTCCGGCGCGCTGGGGCTAAACCTGCTTACGCGTCTAACGACTGGCTTGGATCTCATTGCGGGAGGAGTCTTCGTCTTACTCGTGCTTTGGTTCGGAAGAGCGGTATGCGAAGAGGCTGCGGAAGAATCGCTTCCCGATCAAGAACAGCAACCTCAGCGGCTAAAGCCGCATTCAGGGCAATGTAGTTACCGCAGCGGTAAACCGCTGCGCCACCCCAAATCAAGTGCAAGATCAAGTTTTTCCGCAAGCGGCAAAGGAGTACGCGGGCGCGAGTTGTGGCAGCGTCTCGTCGAATACTGCAAAGTCGCCGCGCCGGTTTACTTGTTCTTTCTTTTGATCGATCGCGCTTATCAGTTTTACCGCTTCGGATCTTTCACCAATACCTACGTGCCGATATTCGCACGGGAGCAGCGCCAGATCGATCCTACGCTGCCGGCGAATTTTCCCTGGAGCACGCCCTTTCACGTCGGCTTTCTCGGAGCGCTCTTTAAGCCGGAGAAGTCTATTTTCCTCTTCGATCCTCTGCTAGTGCTGGCAATTGTTCTTTTGGCATGGTTATGGAAGCGCATAACTCCGGAGGTGCGCGCGTATGGGGCGACCACGCTTCTGCTGTTACTGGCCTATATCTGCTTTTACGCGAGATACACTTACTGGGCCGGCGACTTCGCCTGGGGCGACCGCTATGTTTCGACCTCGGTGGAACTGGCGGCACTTATCGGTGTGCCGCTGCTCATGCGCTATCGAGAGCATTTAGGGAAAACGATCTGGCGCGTGGGATGCGTGCTGATCCTAGTAAGCCTGATGGTTCAGTTGGCGTCGCTTGCCTTCTGGTTATCTTTGGAAATTTACCAGATGGAGACGCTGGGGCATCCGACATTTGTCATCGCTCTGCGCTGCAAGAACATCGCCGCCTTCGCTCTGGGCAAGATGGATGCCTGGGGTTTGAACAACGTGGCCATGACGCAGGATCCGTGGGATTACGTCCACGTTTCGACCTGGAATTTTCTGCCGTTCGTTCTGCGCCGGGTCGGAGTGGCGCCGGGCTGGGCGGTGAATACGGTGCTGGCGATTTGGCTTGCGGGGATTGCGACGCTGGGAGCGGTGTTGCTGCGGCTGCGAAGGTGCTTACGGGAGATGGCGTGAGCGATCCGAGTCACGGGCTTGTCGAGGGGATAGAATTCGAACGCTACGCTTGTCTGATCGAGTCTTTATTGGCAAGGACTGGATGCGGTGAAGGTGCGGCCGTCGGCGGCTGTATCCGTTTGTATCGCTGGTCGCACAGGAACCAAAGTTAATGAGGGCTTACCCAGGTAAGCCAGCATGGTAGAGTGTGCGGAGGATTGCTCCATGTACCCTGTGAAGAAGCTGATATTGGCGACGGTTGTTGTTACCTTTTCCTGCGTTGCCGGGGCGCAGGGATCGTCCGATCATGCAATCGAAGACCAGCTTCTCTCGATGATGAACCAGGCACGAGCGGAGGCGGGCTTGCTCGCCTTGAAGGCCGATGCGCGGCTGGACGGCGCGGCGAGCATGCACTTGTTCGAAATTTCGAAGAGTGGCGAGATATCCGATCAAGTTGAGAGCGGGCCCGATCTGATCGAGCGGTTGAGAACGGCACAGATCTCCTGCGGTTCCGCGGGCGAAATCGTGCTCAAGGTAGCGGAGGTGGATCGGGTCCCTGACCAACTGAGGACCTCAGAATCGGCCCGGCGGGTACTTCTGAATCCGAAGTTTTCCATCGCAGGAGTGGCCCAGGTGATTAGTGGAACTCAGCTTTTCATTGTCGCCGACCTCGCGCAACCCTTGGGCGCGCTCTCACCCGACGAAGTCGAGAACCTGGTGGTCGAGGCCGCGCAACACTCACGAGAAAGTCACAAACTGGTGCCCTTCAAAGTCCTTCCCATGCGGCGGCTGCGCGGAATGGCTTGTGACATGGCCAAGAAGGACTCGCTCAAGGTCGAGCCACCCGATCCCAGCCTGGAGTACCCCAGAGCCCTCACCTCTGTCGGCCAAAGTTTCGTGTTCACTATGCGCGACCCGCGAGTCTTGCCGGCCGCCGTGCAGGCGGTGGGGTTCGATCCGAAGGTCAGCATAATCTCGGTGGGGGTTTGTTTCGCACGTAGCCCGGCGCACCCCGATGGCACGTACTGGGTGGGCCTTATGTTTTGGGCAATGCGTTAGACGAAACGCAGGCATTCCCCTCACATTGACGTGAAGTTTGCTTCTGTCAAATTGTTGCTTCGGAGCCGCATCCTTGAACAAGGTAAAAGAGCGAACCGCAGAGTTCGGCACGAATTCGCGCTCAGGGTGCAGCTCTCTCCAACGGAACGCGACGTTCCCCTGGCTAGATTCCGGCGTGCTTCTGCTATGATCGCGGCTGGGCCGGGATCACCGGCGGATTTCACCCTTTACGAGGAGTTTTTTTATGGAAACGGCCGCTGTTCCTCTAGGCTCCCGCCGCAATGAAGACATCGCGCTCGATCTGATGAAATTCATCGCAATGACGACCGGCTACGGCAAGACTACCGGGGCCGGAGTCGGCTTCCAGGGCGGAAGTGCGAGCGACAAGCCCGAGGAATACGCCGCCCATCTATTGGAACTCTACGGGCGCTGTTTGAAGTCGGTCGGCGGGAAATAAGGCAACTTCTCAACCACAAACCTTTCAACCACAGGGGACACAGAGGAGCACGGGGTAAACCCGTTGCTCACTCGTGTTCGTTTTCTGCGGCAGCTGGCTTGTTTACAGCCCACTCAGATGGATGCAGGATGACTCCCGGTCGCCTGTATGGCGTCAAGCTGCGGCTTGCCGAGGCTCCGAGACGGGGCCAATCCCCGTTTCTACGCGGCGACCCGACCGCATGACTTTCGTAATCGGCTAGCGGGGCAACCGCGTTGCTGGTGCGGAGGGCGAATCCTAGAATCAAGGCGGAGCACTCTGTCGCAAGACCGCCTATGCCGGAAATCCCCAATCGTGCCGAATTAGCCCGCCGCGTGGAAAAGGCGGAAAAGCTCTTGCAGAAGGGGAAGACGGGCGACGCGCTGGCGGAATACCTGCAAATCCTGGAAAGCGATCCGGAAAACGAAAATGTGCGGCAGATGGCGGCGGACTTGTGTCTCTCTTTGAACAGGGGGGAGCAGGCGGTGCGCTTGCTGGGTGAGTTGTTCGACCGGCAGGTGTCGGTGGCGGATGCGACCCGAGCCAGCCTGACCTACAAGAAGCTGGCGCGCTACACCAACCCGACGTGGGAACAGAAAGTGCGCTTTGGACAACTGCTCGAGCATTCGAACAAGAAACTGGCGATCGGGACCTATGAGAATGCGCTGGAAGACTTGCAGCGGCAGGGGAGGAAAGAGGAAGCCTTGCTGGTTTTGCGGCGGGTTGTGAGTTTGGAGCCATCCGAGACAAATCATTTACGGGTGGCGGAATGTGCGTCGAAACTGGGCGAGCACGCGCTGGCGTCGCAGTCGTTTTTGCAGTTGGCGGAACTGATGGAAGCTGCGAAGGGAAACGCCGCTCCGTGGTTCGAACGGGCGTACACGGAGAATCCGGCGGACGCGAAGATCGCCGTGGCCTATGGCAAAAGCCTGTTGTCGCTGGGCGAGTCGGGGGCGGCGATTTTTATTTTCGAGCCGCTGGTGCATTCCGGGGAGCCATCGCCGGACCTGCGCGACCTGTATGCGCAGGCGCTGCTGGCGGCCGGCCGGTGCGTGGATAGCGAGCCGCTGATCTGGCAGATGTTCGAGCAGAACCCGGCGCGCATGCACCAGGTTGTCAGCCTGATCGGACAAATGATCGACTCCGAACTGGATGCGCAGGCCGTGGCGCTGGCGCGCAAGCTGGAAGCTTTCCAGCGGCGGCGCGGGGAACGCCGGTTGGTCACGGCGACCATGCAGGAGTTGTTGGCTTCGCACCGTCCGTCGACGGAGATGCTGGAATTTCTGGCAGAACTGTTCAACGCTTCGAACCGTGAAGCGGACTACGCGAAGGCGCTACTGAAGCTGTTCGATCTGTATAGCGCGAAGCACGATTACCAGAAAGCGGGCGAGTGCCTGGACCGGGCAGCGGAAGTGGATCCCTACGAGCCGGGGCACAAAAAGCGGCTGGAGGGGCTGCGGGGCAAGATCGACGACCAGCGGTTTAACGCCATTACCTCGCGCTTCACGCCGCTGCGGAAGGAGGACGAGCCGGTCAAGCCTCCCGAGCCCACGCTGGGAGCGGCGGCGCTGCAGGACCTTATGCTGCAAGCCGAGATCCTGGTGCAGTACGGAATGCGCGCGAAGGCGATCGAGCGTTTGCAGCGCATTCAGGAACTGTTCCCGGGCGAGGAAGAGCGCAACCAGGCGTTGCAGCGGCTGTACATTTCGGCGGGCATCGAGCCGCAGTGTCCGAAGCCGCCGGCTCCGGCCACAGCGGTTACGCCACCTGCCGCGAGTGGCGGCCAGGCGGCGGCAACGCAAGCGGCAGCGAGCGAGGCGGCCAGCGTTAACAGTCTGGCAAAGGTCGCGGAAATCACCCGCAAACTCTACCACCAGGGCAACGCGGAAGGCGTTTTGAAAACGGCGGCGCTCGAAATCGGCGAGAACTGGCGCGCGGCGCGCTGCATTGCGGCCTTGCGCAAGCCGGGTCTGCCACCCTCGATCATGCAGGAATATCACATGGATGGGCTGGTCCCGGCGAGTTCAGCCGCGATGGCCAGCCTGGTGGAAACGCTGCAAGACCTGGCCGTGGCGCGCGGCACGGTGACGATGGGCGATGCGAAAAACGCTCCCGAGTTGATGGGCGTGCGCAGCGCGGTGGAGGAGTTGCAGATCGAATCTCTGCTGGCTTTGCCGCTGACCGAAGGCAACGACCAGATCGGAGTCCTGGTCCTGACCCAGAGTAAGGGGCGGGTGTGGCAGCCTTCGGAGGTGCTGGTGATCCGGACGTTGAGCGACCAGGTGCTGATCGCGCTCAACAACGCGGGTCTGCGGCGGCTGGTGAAAAATCTCTCGGTGACGGACGAGAAATCGGGGCTGCTGATGAGGGCTTCGTATCTCGATCTTCTGCAGGCGGAAACCCGGCGCGGCTTGCAGCAGGGCACGGCGGTCACGGTGTTGCTGATGCAGTTTGGACGCCGCAATGCGCTGGTCAAGGAACATGGCGAGCAAGCGGTGACCTCGGTGATGGAGCAGATCGGGCAGCTGTTTTCGACGAACATACGGACGAACGATCTGGCCTTTCGCTATGAAGCGACCACGGTGGCGCTGGTACTGGGCGATACGGGCGAAAAAGAAGCGCTGTTGGCGGTCGAGAAATTGCAGCGGCTGCTCGCGGGAGTGCGGTTTCCGGGTAAGGACAAGGGAGTCGAGTTCAGCGCCGGACTAGCGCAGGCGGCGATGCGTCCGCATTTCGATCCCGTGGATATTGTGACCGAAGTGGCCAACCGCGCCGATTTCGCGCTGGAGCAGGCGGTGGCACAGGGCGCGGGGAAGGTCGTGAATCAGCCGCCGCAGTTCGCCGCGTCCGCGGCGGTGGCGTAGAGTTGGATGTGATTGCAAGGGCAGGCAAACGGATTCATGAGTAGCCCATTTCGCTACAACAAAAAGGAACGCAGGCGATGGCGAAAGGGCGCGCGTGAGCACGCCGCGATTGTGGAAAAATTTCAAAGCGAACCAACAAAGTCGTGTTTTATAGCCGCTTCGCAAAAGATGGCAGAGGTCTGCACGAAGATCGCTGCTGCCAAACGCCGCAAGAAGAAATCAAATCCGTCTTGACACAGATATTCTACAAATGGCCAATCCACTTTCCCGACTGCTAGACTGAAAAGTTGGCCATTAGCCAGCACTCTTCTACGTAGGCAGGACCCATGCTAAAGCCAGGCGACATTGCCATTGTCAGCGGGGCGCGCACGCCCTTTGGACGCTACTGCGGAAAAATCAAGGATTACACGGCGCAGGAGCTGGGCGCGGTGGCGGCGAAAGCTGCAATCGAACGCGCGGGCGTCGATGCGAAAGATTTCGATCACGTCGTGTTCGGAAACGCGCAGCAGACTTCGGGCGACGCGATGTATGGAGCGCGGCATGCGGCGTTGCGGGCGGGCTTGCCGGTGGAGACTCCGGCGCTGACCGTCAATCGAATTTGCGGTTCGGGGATACAGGCGATTGTCAGCGCGGCGCAGATGATCCAGACGGACGAAGCGAAGGTGGTGCTGGCGGGCGGCATGGAATCCATGTCGCAAGCGCCGTTTACGATCCGCGGGCGCGATGGGTTCACGCTGGCTGCGGGCGGGAAGCTGGAAGATGCGCTGATGGTGGCGCTGCTCGACACTTATTGTGGGCTGTACATGGCGAATACGGCGGAGCTGTATGGCGAGCAGCAGGGAATAACGCGGCAGGCGCAGGACGAATTCGCGCTGCGCTCACAGCTCGCGGCTGACGCGGCTTATAAGGCGGGACGCATACAAGAAGAGCTCACTCCGGTGCCGCTGCGGAACTCGAAGGGCGAGGCGACGGGAGAGATGCTGACCGAAGACGATCATCGGCGTCCGCAGACAACGCTGGAGGGATTGACTAAGCTGCGGGCGGCGTTTGGAAAAAACGGCACGGTGACGGCGGGCAATGCCAGCGGGATTGTGGATGGCTCGGCGGCGGTGGTGGTGATGTCGCTGGAGCAGGCGCAGAAAAGAAATCTGACTCCGATGGGACGGATTGTGAATTGGGGAATTGCGGGAGTCGATCCGAAGCTGATGGGACGCGGTCCGGTGCCGGCCACGAAGATTGCGCTGCAGCGCGCGGGGCTGACTTTGGACTACATCGACTTGATTGAAGTGAACGAGGCGTTCGCGGCGCAGTATCTGGCGGTGGAAAAGGAACTGGGACTTGATCGCGAAAAAGTGAATGTGAACGGCGGAGCGATTGCGCTGGGACATCCGCTGGGAGCAACCGGGACGCGCCTCGTGATCACGCTGCTGTATGAATTGCGGCGTCGGAAGAAGAAGTACGGCCTGGCCACGGCGTGCATCGGCGGCGGCCAGGGGATCGCTATGGTGGTGGAGAGCTTTCACTAGCGTTCTCTACGGCGTGGACAAAGAGCTTAACCACAGGGTGCACAGAGGCGCACAGAGGAAGGCTTGGTTTCCCCTGTGAATCTCTGTGCCCCCTGTGGTGAAAGGGTTTCCTATGGATATCAAGAAAGTTGGCGTCTTAGGTTGTGGGTTGATGGGTTCCGGCATTGCGCAGGTCTGCGCTACTGCTGGCTTCGACGTTACTGTGCTCGAAGTCGAGCAGAAGTATCTCGATAAGGGCTTTGCCGGGATTGAGAAGTCGCTGGCTAAGTTTGCCGAGCGGCCGGTGGAGAAGGGCGGAATCACTCTGCAGCAGAAGGACGAGATTCGGGCGCGGCTGAAGGGCACGACTGACAAAGCGGACCTGGCGGATTGCGACATCGTTATCGAGGCCATCATCGAGAACGTTGAGGAAAAGAAGAAGATGTATGCGTCGCTCGATGGCATCGTGAAAAACGACGCGATCTTTGCCTCGAATACTTCTTCGATCTCGGTGACTGAGCTTTTGACGGCGACGAAACGTCCGGAGAGATTCATCGGACTGCACTTTTTCAATCCTGTGCCGCTGATGAAGCTGGTGGAGGTGGTGAAGACGATTGCCACCTCGCCCGCCGTGTACGACACGGCTTACGAGTTTGCGAAGCGGCTGGGCAAGGTTCCAGTGCGCACGTCGGACAAGACGGGATTCATCGTAAACCGGCTGCTGGTGCCTTATTTGCTGGATGCGATCCGGGCGTATGAAGAAGGCGTGGGATCGATTGAGGACATCGATAACGCCATGAAGCTCGGCTGCGGGTATCCGATGGGGCCGTTCACGCTGCTTGATTTCGTCGGCCTCGATACGACGTACTATATTACGCACGTGATATACGACGAGTTCAAGGAGCGGCGGTTTGCATCGCCTCCGCTGCTGAAGCGGATGGTGATGGCGGGGTGGTATGGGCGGAAGTCGGGCAAAGGGTTTTATGATTATGCGGACCCGAGTAAGCCGGTGGCGGGGAAATTCTGAACATTCTCCACGGAGGCACGGAAGCACGGAGAAAGGCTAAAGAAATGAATTTGGGGGGCCTCCGTGCCTTTGTGGTAGGTTTTGATCCATGTTCATCTTTGAATTCAGTTGCGGGGACTCAATCTAAATGACCTACGATAATATTCTCCTCGAGAAGAAAAACTCGATTGCCTACGTCACCGTCAACCGGCCGAAGGTGCTGAACGCGCTCAACATGGCCACCATGGAAGAGCTGGGGACGGCGTTTCTTGACATCAGGAACGATGCCTCGATCCGCGTGGCGATCTTGACCGGCGCTGGCGAGAAGGCCTTTGTTGCGGGCGCCGATATTGGCGAACTGACGAAGCAGGACGCGGTCTCCGGCAAGGAATATGCGCACACGGGGCAGGCGGTGCTCGACCTGATCGAAAATCTCGGCAAGCCGGTGATTGCCTGCATTAACGGATTTGCGCTTGGCGGGGGATGCGAACTGGCGATGGCTTGCACGATGCGTCTGGCCAGCGAAAACGCGAAGCTCGGGCAGCCGGAGGTGAAGCTGGGGTTGATTCCGGGATATGGCGGATCGCAGCGGCTGGCGCGGCTGGTGGGCAAGGGGTTGGCGATGCAGATGGTGCTGGCCGGGGAGACGATCACGGCGCAGGAAGCGCATCGCATCGGGTTGGTGAATGAAGTGACGGCGGCGGCCCAGTTGATTCCGCGCGCCGAAGCGATTGCCGCGAAGATCGTCGCCAACGCCCCGCTGGCGGTGCAGTATGCCATGGAGGCGGTGAACAAAGGCATGGAGATGACTTTGGCCGAGGGGCTTTTTCTCGAGGCTTCTTTGTTCGGCATCTGCTGCGCTACCGAGGACAAGAAAGAAGGAACAGCCGCATTTTTGGAAAAGCGGGCGGCGGCGTTTAAGGGGAAGTGAAGTCAAAGGCTTTACCACAGGGGCACAGAGGTACACAGGGGAAAGCTGGTTTACGACCGAGATACAGAGGCACGGAGAAAAGCCACGCAAAAGAAGATTAAAGTCGAACGTATTCCTGAGCCACCGGTTCCTGCAATCGAGGGCGGCCTCAACGCTGCTGGCAAGCGGTTTGCTATTGTCGTGTCTCGCTTCAACGCTTTCATCACCGAGCGGCTTTTTCAGGGCGCTTACGACGGATTGCTGCGCGCGGGCGCGAAGAGGCGAGACATTGCGCTGGTGCGGGTTCCGGGGGCGTTCGAAATCCCTTCCGCCGCCCGAACGCTTGCCGAAACGAAAAAATACGACGCCATCGTTTGCATCGGTTGTCTGCTGCGCGGCGACACGGCACACTACGATGTGATCGTGAACGAGGTGACCCGGGGGATTGGGCAGTCGGCGCAGGAGACTGGCGTGCCTCATGCGTTTGGCGTGCTGACTTGCGACACGCTGGAGCAGGCCATCGATCGCGCCGGATTGAAAATGGGGAACAAGGGATTTGAGGCGGCCCTGGCGGCGGTGGAGATGGCGAATCTGCGGAAGGCAGTCGTTGGTCGTCGGTCGTTGGTCGTTGGCAAAAGCAAACCCTCCAGAGGCAAGCAGAAGCGTTGATTCAACGCTTAGTGCAATCCAACCCTGTACACTAAAATTACAAACAATTGACAACCAATAACCAAAGACTGCGTTCTTGCTAACGACCAACGACCGACATGGGCACTCGACGCAAATCCCGCGAACTGGTCCTGCAGATGCTCTTTCAGGCGGACATGGGCAAGCAGACGCCGGAGCTTGTGCGGAAGACGTTCTGGGCGGAGCGGGGCAACGTGGAGGAAGAAGTGCGCGGGTTCGCCGACGATCTGTTTCGCGTGGCCAGCGACCGGCTGGGGGAGATTGACGCGCTGATCGGCAAGCACACCAAGCACTGGCGCATGGATCGGATGGCGACGGTGGATAGGAATATACTGCGCGAAGCGGTGGCGGAGTTTCTAGGCTATCCGGCCACGCCGCACGCGGTGGTGATCAACGAGGCGCTCGAGATTGCGCGCAAGTTTTCGTCGCCGGAATCGGTGCAGTTTATCAACGGTGTGCTGGATAGTGTGGGGAAAGAAGTCGGGAAGTAGAGCTATCAGCTCTCAGCCGTCAGCTCTCAGCCGTCAGTTAAAACGCGGCAGTTCAGTTTTCGGATGCGCTACTTCTGCTTGGCGCGGTTCTTCCACTGCGCGGTCGGGCAAAATCCAAGCGATAATTTTGATGCGCGGGACGAGTTGCGGCCGGCTTGGACAGCCGAGGGCGGCTGTCCCTACGCGAGCTCAGCGAAGTTGCGCCGGATCACTGCGGCTTGATGGCGACCAGGTTGGGGAAGCACGTCGGCGCGGAGATGCCTGCGTTGTTGCACATATTGGTGTCGTTGTCGTTGCTCGCGTTGACAAAGGGGACTTGCTGGTAGTCGCTGCCTTGACCGGCGGCGCTGACACTGACGATGTGCACGGAGGCTTCGACACAGGCTTGCTTGGGATCGTTGTTAAGGAACTGATCGCAGGCGGCGACGAAGACCTGGCTGCCGTCGGTGGAGGCGGAGGCGGCGAACGGGAGACTGGTGTTGAAGCCCTGCCGCACGAGCGGCACGGAGGTCGGAGTTCCACTGTTTACACTGAACAGAAGTACGGCCGGAACATTCTGGGCGACGAGCAGGAGTTCGCTGCCGTCGGCGACGAGCTGCGAGTAGAGCGGCGTATAGGTCTGCCCGAGATTGTGGGTCGCGACACTCGTGAAGCTGCCGGGATAAATCAGGGGTGCGTTGCACGTAAGCTGAAGTGGATCGAAGTATTGGATCGGATCTTGTGCGAACTCCGCAGTCAAAATCTCAAATTCACTTGCTTCGAGAGCGACGATGTTCTGGGTTGTCCACAGGAAGTCGCCCTGAGCGACAGGTGGCAGAGCGACGGGTGGCGGAATGACAGGCGACGGAAAAATCTGCGACGGCGTGCTTGACGTTGCGGCACTCCCATTGGGGATGTCCACACTTGCAACGCCAGGCTGGGAACAGGTTGAATAGGCTGAAACCGAACTGGCGGGCGATCCTGCCACATAGGCGAAGCTGCCATCCGCAGAGAATTCGACGTCGGTCGCCTGACCTGCCAGCGAAAGCTCGGCCAGTGCATCGACCGCGGAGGCAACGTACATATTGCCCTTGTTGGTGAGGATGAAAAGTCTCAACTGATCGGGCGAGAACGAGGCGGCGGTGGCGGTCTCGCCGGAGTTCGACAGGATGAGGTCAATCGGGGCGGCGGTCGTGCTGCCGGCGTTATAGATGTAGACCTGGCTGGGAGTGGAAACGGTGTCGGAAACGACGACCAGATTGCCATCGTTCGAGATGGTGAGCACCTTGCCGCACAGGGCAACGTTGCAGGATGTTGAGATGGTGGAGACCCCGATAACCGAGAGCTTGCCGCTGCCGACATCCACATACATCAGACCCTGATCGCTGCCGATGTAAAGGCGCGGCGACGACACATGATTAAACATCAGGGAATTGGGAGTGCGCGGCAGGGTCAGGATGGTGGAGCCGATGGGGGCGGTTCCGGGGGTCACCGAAAACAGCGCGCTGGTGCAGCCGGGGGCGTTCGCACAGCCGGTGGTGGCGGCCCAGGCGGTGTAGGTCGGAGGCGCGGTGCTGGTGTTGAGGGTCACGTCCACGGAGATTGTGCCATAGCCGTGCGTCATGTTCGGCAGTTGGCATGTTCCCTTGGGAGCGGGGCTGAGCGCTTGATAGTCGCTCGAGTAGATGGGGAGACTGGGTACAAGTTGTCCGGATGCCGTCGGCCCCGGCAGCCCGATATTGCAGGTTGGAGGAGTGCAGGAAGCGGTGAGGGTGGCGCCACCGGGGTTGTTGCGGGCGGCAGCCGTGTTGCTTGCCGCGCTACTGGTGGTGTTGCCGAAGGCGATCACCTCAGGATTGGTCGTGCTCCAGGTGAGGGGTACGTTGGTCAAGGGGGTGCTATTGGCCGTGCCGCATAAAGTATCGACCGCGATGGCCGTGACCGGTACGCTGCCTCCGGTGTTTACGATGACCGAGTTCCCGGCCTGGTTCTGGCCCCCGATTTGGAGGTAAATGGCTTGGACTAGGCAGGTCGTGAACGGATAGAGGTTACTGGTGACTCCAGAGGCGCTGGCAGAAATCTGGGTGATGCCGGGAGTCTTGGCAGTGACCTGAGCCTGGTTGAGCACGGTGGGCTGGTTTGAGTTGAAGAGGGGAGTTGTCGTGACCACGCCGGCGTTGGTCGAGGACCAAGTCATGGGGCCGACGCTGTTGGTGATGTCTACACGAGTTCCCGCGATTACGCTGTAGGCGATCGCCTGGTAGTCCCAGGATTGACCTTGCGAGAAGCAGTCGTATAGCTGGGGCGGCGGGCCTTGGGGGATGATGGGGCTGATTTCAATGTCGTCGATGTGCTGGTGGACGTAAACGGTAGTCGGAGTGCTGCTGGCGCCGTTGATGACAGCGGTGACGATGGCGATTCCGGGAGTGCCGGGACTGCAAATGGCGCCAGTCGAGTCCCAGGAGCCAGCGCAGGCGATGCCATTGCCGGATCCGTTGTTGGCAATCGCCAGTGGCGCCGGAGCGTTCTGGCTGCCGCTCTCGACGACAAATTGAATGTCGGCGCCGAAGACGGTCTGGCCGGCGGCATTCTTGCCGGAGGCGGTAAAGACCAGAATGCCGCCAACGTCCATGGATGTGTTGACGCTGGGGCTCAGCGTAACGGTTTTGACGCCCCCGTTGCCGGTATTGCCGCTGCTCTTGCCGAGGCAGCCGGTGAGGGCGACGATGAACGCGATGGCCAACGAAAGAAGAAAACCGGTACCGCAACGATGCATGAACCCTCCTCGCGTCCGTTCGCCAGGCGCGAGCACAATGTGGTTGGGCGGAAAGCTGTTAGTGTAGAAGGTTAGGGGTCAGGTTTCAAGGTTGCAAAGCCACAAGTTTCAATGTTTCGAGGTTTCAGGGCTTGATTTTGGCCCGTAGCTCGAACCCAGTCTGCCGCGAGCTATGGGCTTCGGGCTCTGAACCCTGGATACGTGACACCCTCTTTTTCTTAGATGCGGACGACGAACGACTATCGACCAACACTTCTTTTGCGGCTACAATAACTCTCGGGTCATCAAAAAACCGATAAAGACCTAACGACGCGTACAGGCTCTATCCGCCCGGTTTGCGGAGGGGCACTGGAGGAAATTGTGAGTCTTACGCCCATCGGCGAACCTCGCCGCAAGATCACCACTGCCACCATCCGGGAAAAGAAGCTCCACCACCATCCCATCGTCTGCCTGACCGCTTATGACTACGCCACGGCGCGGCTGCTCGATGAGGCAGGCATCGACATTGTACTGGTCGGCGACTCGCTCGCCATGACCATGCTCGGCTACGAGAACACGCTCTCGGTCACGGTCGATGAGATGCTGCACCACGTCAAGGCGGTGCGCCGCGGAATCAAAGACGCGCTGCTCATTGCCGACATGCCTTATGGGTCGTATCAGATTGATCCCATCGAGGCCATTCGGAATGCCGCCCGCTTCGTGAAAGAAGGCGGCGCCGAGGCGGTCAAGATGGAGGGCGGCGAGAAACGCGTGGACATGATCCGCCGCGTGATCGACGCCGAGATTCCGGTCGCTGGGCACATCGGGCTGACGCCGCAATCGGTCAACATCATGGGCGGATACAAAGTGCAGGGCAAAACGCTGAACGCCATCGAGCAGCTCATGCGCGATGCCGTCGCGCTCGACCGCGCCGGTGTGGCATGCATTTATCTCGAAGGCATTCCGCGTGAAGTCGCGGCCATGATCACCGCCGAGATCGAGACGCCGACCATTGGCATCGGCGCCGGCCCCGATTGCGATGGCCAGGTGCTCGTATTCCACGACCTCGTCAACCTGACGTTCGGGCAGCCGGCGAAATTCGTGCGCCGCTACGGAGACGCCGCCGCGCTCATCGCGCAATCGGCGCTGGCCTTCAAGTCCGACGTGGTGTCGCACCAATTCCCGAACGATGCGGAGTCCTACCATCTGCCGAAAGAAACGCAGGCCGCACTTGAAACGGTACTCCTTCGCAAGCACGCCATGCGGCGATAATGGTGGGCGGAGGAACGTCGTGCGAACCATCGTCCGAGACTCTGTGCAAACGATTGCCGCCATCCTTTTGCTGGGGGCTCTGGTGGCCTGTTCCAAGCCCTCGCAGCCAAAGACGGCGGAAACGCGGCAACCGACCGGCCTGGAGTCCATTCCCGTGCCGGACCCCGCAAAATATCCGCCATTTAGAGATATGAGCGGTTGGCAGAATCCGTATTTGATCGTGCGCGAGGATGGGATCGGGTTCCTCGATCTTTCCAATCGCGAGATCCACGTACTGACGCCGGAAGAAATCCCGGCCGAACTGGTCTCGCTGCCATCGAGCGCGTGGCCGTACGGGCGCGTTGTGCTGGTTGCGCAGGCCGTGCCCAAAGACCCCTCCGCCCAGACGAAGGCGGATTTGCGCAAGAACCGCGCCCTGCTGCTCGGGACGCTCCAGGAATTGGGCGTTCAATTTAAGGAAGCGCCCTGAGCGTCCGGGCCGTCTGTAGAGACGGGGCTTGCCCCGTCTCCGGCGGGCGAGGCGCGGCAAGCCACGTCTCTACAGGGAATTTCGAACCATGAAGATATGCGCCACCATCCCGGAAGCTCGCGCCGCCTGCCGCAATGCGCGCGCCAGTCACAAACGGCTGGGCCTCGTCGCAACCATGGGCGCTTTGCACGAAGGCCACCTGTCGCTGGTTCGCGCGGCCAAGGCGCAGTGCGATACCGTTGCCGTTTCCATCTTCGTGAACCCAACGCAGTTCGGCCCAACCGAAGACCTGGCGAAATATCCTCGTCAGTTCGAGCGCGACTGCCGATTGCTCGAAGCAGCGGACATAGACATTCTCTTCGCGCCGCCGGTCGAAGAGATGTATCCCAATTCCAATGACCGAGTCACGTGGGTCGTGGTCGAAGGCCTGAGCGAAAAGCTCGACGGACGCTCGCGCCCCGGCCATTTTCGCGGCGTGGCCACCATCGTCTCGAAACTGTTTCACATCCTCGAACCCGACACAGCGTTCTTCGGGCAAAAAGACGCCGCGCAGCTGGCCGTGGTCCGGCGCATGGTTGAAGATTTGAATTTCCCGGTGGAAATTGTCGCCTGCCCGATTGTCCGCGGGCCCGATGGCCTGGCCATGAGTTCGCGCAACGTTTACTTGAACGGAGAAGAGCGCAGCCGCGCGCTCGTGCTGCACCGCGCGTTGCAGCGGACGCAGCGGGAGTTTCAAGCCGGAGAAAGAATTGCGGCAAAGCTGCTCTCCGCCGCAAGAGAGGTTATCGCGCGCGAGCCGGAAGTCCGTTTGGACTATTTCGAAATCGTCGATCCCGGCACGCTCGATCCCGTCGAACGGGTCTCGCAAAAGACGCTGGTCGCCGTCGCCGCTTTCGTCGGGACTACGCGGTTGATTGACAATGTTGTGCTGGAGCCGTGAATTGTAGTTGCTGCCGGGAAATGTCTGGTTAGAACCGCCGTTGCTTCCGATAACACGTCATCCTGCCGCGATTTAGGCAATCGGCGTTTTGAATTGCTGGCCTGCCAGGGTCCCTGCCTGGTAACGGTTTTTGCGAGGATTGCATGTTCGACGACTGTCCAACAGGACAGCACTGCATTGGCCTCCGCATTGGCCTGTCGGCAAGTGGCATGGTGCACTGACGGAATCTTTTCTCCCGGCCGCTAGTCGGACAAACTGGATGACATGCGACTCCCCCAGTCCATCATCCAATTTCCTTCCGTCCGCACCGTCCACTTTTCAACAATCGGCATGGCGCTGCTCCTCCTTGGAATGGCGCCCGCGGGTGCCAGCGCAGCTACGTCACAACTTGCGTGCACGCCCGCAAACCTTAGATTTGGCGCTACTGTTGTCGGTCAGACCGAGACCTTGCCCGTTACCTTGACGAATAACGGACAGACGAGTGCGAGCGTTTCCGGCGTTGCTGTGGGCAACTCCGAGTTCACCACGTCCTTCTTGAGCCTGCCGCTGGTCTTGCTTGCCGGACAGAGTGTGAACTTGACGGTGAGCTTCGCTCCCACGGCGATGGGATGGACGGGAAGCTCGGTCAAATTTGCCGGCAATGCAGGGAACGCTGTTCTTCAGCTTGAGGGTACAGGCGTGAGCAGCGAGGCCGTGACCGCCAGCCCCTCGATTGTGTCGTTTGGACAAGTAACAACAGGAACCATATCCACCGTGCCTGTCGCGCTTACGAACGCTCGTTCCTGGAACATGACCCTCTCGGCACTCCAGACAACTGGTGTCGGATTCTCGGTGAGCGGGCCCACTTTCCCTTTGACTCTAGGTGCAGGGCAAAGCGTTACGTTGAACGTTGCCTTCGCTCCACAATCGTCCGGCACGACCGAAGGGAGCCTCTTCATTTCTGGCGTCGGGCTCGCCATACCTTTAACAGGGACTGGCGCAGCTGCCGGTCAGCTAACCGCCAATCCCGCGAGTCTGGCCTTTGGTAGCGCACAGGTCGGGACCAACGTGAGTTTGACGGACTCGTTCACGAACACGGGCGGGTCGAGCGTAACGATCTCGCAGGCCACAGTTGCAGGGACGGGATTCAGTATAGGCGGGCTGAGCTTCCCGCTGGTCCTCAATCCCGGCGCGAGTGTGACCTTCAGCGCGGTGTTTGCGCCGCAATCGGCGGCCAATGCAACCGGCGGCATCACCGTGGTTTCCAACGCCTCGAATCCAACTTTGACCGTTCCGCTCTCGGGTACGGGCACGGCCCAGGGTCAGCTTACCCTCGCTCCCACGGCGTTGAATTTTGGCAATGCGACGGTGGGCACCAACGTCAGTCAGACGAGCAGCCTCAGTGCGGGCGGCGCAAGTGTGACCGTTTCGTCGGCCAGCCTGAGTAATGCCGAATTCTCGCTCACGGGGATTTCCTTCCCAGTGACGATTGCAGCCGGACAAAGCTTGCCGGTCACTCTGACGTTTTCACCGCAAAGTTGCGGCGCTGCCAGTGCTATTCTCACCCTCGCCAGCAATGCCTCGAACGCTCCCGCCCAGACTCTGAGTGGGGTTGGCATGGCGGCGGCACAGCACAGTGTCTCGCTTTCCTGGACCGATAGCGGCTCCGGGATTGCAGGCTACAACGTTTACCGGGGCAGTGTTTCGGGAGGGCCCTACACCCAGATCAATCCGACGTTGGAAGCGAGTGCTGCGTACAGCGACGACTCGGTTGTAGCCGGGCAGACCTATTACTACGTCACTGCGGCAGTCGATGAAACCGGAGCGGAGAGTGCGTATTCCAATGAAACGGTCGGTGTAATCCCGACCCCCTAAACTCCTGCGAAACGGTCGTCAAGCTGCAAACCGGGAAGATGGACTGCATTGCCGGCGAAGAACTGTAGCCTACAAACTTCGCCCGGACACAAATGGATTTCCGGCGATGACGTAGCGCAGCGGTTGCTCTGCTGCTTTAACAACCCCAATGCGGGGCGTGGCCACCGTGCGTCGCACCCGATACCCGTCATCGGCAATGCGGAGGTCTGAGCGCGGGCTTGCCAGGCTTTTTCCGTTGTCGCGTTCGCGCGTGATTCCGAGGGCAGCGGTCAGGCGTCCTGGGCCGGAAGAAATTTTCTTGAGAAGAGAAATATTCTTGAGGCCGGATTCTCTCGCTAGCTCAATTCCTCGCGCCTTCGCCATCTGCTCGATGCCGTTCACCGGCTCCAGCGCGCGAAAGAGCACGCAGCCCGGGATTCCGTCGGGCAGGCAGGAGACATTCAGGCAGTAGTGATTGCCATAGATGAAGTACACGTAAGCGCGACCGGGAGGGCCGAAGAGAACGGCGTTCCGCGCCGTCCGGCCGGCTGCGGCGTGCGCCGCCGCATCGCCTTGGCCGAGATACGCTTCGGTTTCGACGATTCGTCCGGCGAGAATTCCGCGAGGCGTTTTGCGGACCAGCAATTTCCCCAGCAGTTCCCGCGCCACGCGGCGCGGATCGCGATTGAAGAACTCGGCTTCCAGCAAAGTAACGCGGCCGAGCGAATTCATGCCCAATGCACCAGATTTTGTCATCCCGAGCGGAGCGAGGGATCTGCAGTTCGCCGCAAGATGCAGATCCCTCGCTCCACTCGGGATGACAATTTCTGAAGGGTGTCGCAAGTGCATTGCGTCAGGCCGCGCCTTTCAGGTATGCCAGCACTTCTTCCGCGTGGCCTTCGGCCTTCACGTTATTGAAAATGTGCTGGATCTTGCCGTCGCGGGCAATGACGAAAGTCGTGCGCGCGATGCCTTTTACTTTCTTGCCGTACATGTTCTTCTCTTTGACCACGCCGAACAGGTTTGCGATCTTCTTCTCCGCATCGGCCAGCAGCGGGAACGGCAAACTGAACTTGTCCTGAAACTTCTTCTGCGCGGCCGCCGTGTCCGCCGATATTCCAAGCAGCACTACGCCTGTCTTTTTGATTTCCGCGTAGGCATCGCGAAAGCCGCACGCTTCCTTGGTGCACCCCGGCGTATCGGCCTTGGGATAGAAATAAAGCACCACCGTCTTGCCGCGAAAATCTTTTAAGGCAACCTCTTTGCCGTTCTCGTCCGTCGTACTAAAGTCTGGGGATTTATCATTGACTTCCATGGAATTTTCTCCTCGCCGTAGTTCTTTCTGTCGCAGATCGTTCTGTCGAAGATCGTTATATCGCAACGGGCTGCTCGCCGTCACCTTGGCCGGCTCGATTGTGCTCGCCAGTTCCTGGCTCTGGGGGCAGGGATCGATCTCGCGGTACGGGCACAAGCCGGAGTCTGTCAAAGGGCCGCGCGCCGTCGGCCTGATCCAGCTCTCACCGAAAGGCAACAAGGGACGCATCATTCCCATCGTCATCATGATGGGCGGAAGATTTTACGACGCGGGTTCATATAAAGCTGCGCCCGTTCCCATGGCCCTCGATTTCGGCACCGTTTACGAGGGATTTCGCGCGGGTGTGTCGCAGGGCATTTTCACCGTCACGCAGCCCGGCCAACTGAACCACGCGTGGATCGCGGAAGGAACGTGGCTTCCTGCCGGGATGAAGGGGCCGGAGAAGAGCAAGAAGTACGCGCCGCCCGTGATCGAAGACGACGACACGAACGGGCCGCCCGTGCTTCACCGTCGAGTTCCCCAGGCGGAGTCCGATGGCAGCCCTGATGGCAAGGACAAGGATAAAGACCAGCAAAAGCCCGCGACCACCCCGCCAGCGCCGCCCGCCAGCGCGCCGACTCCGCCCGGCACGGCGAATCCGCCTGCGCCACCGGAGCCCGCGAAGGCATCTGCGCCGGTTCCTGCTGCCGCTCCAGCGGAAGACGAGCCGATCTCCGATCCGAACCGGCCGCGGTTGCGGCGCGGGAAGCCGGACTCAACGGCGCGCCGCGAACCGTATGCGACGTTCGATGCTTTGACGGACACAGCGCTGGGCACGGCCTCGCCGGGCGCTTCCGCAAGCACTGCGAAGCCCGGCGCGGCAACAGACTCCGCGGCGGCCGCGGCGCAGACGGTTTTTATTCCGGCGATTTCCGATGCCGGAGGGCCCGATCCGAGTCCTTACACCTACGATTTGAAGCCGGAGGAAGAAGCCGGCTATCGCAAACAGATGCTCGACCTGGCCGCGACGCTGGTCCGCGGACAGGCTGGCGCGGCGGCAAAGCAGGCTGCGCCCAAGAAGTCGTCGTCGGCAAAATCCTCCAGCAAAGCCGCTGGTAAATCGCCCCAGCCTGCGTTCGACGATGTGAACTTGCGTATCTTCGATCTTTCCAACTCGAATGAGCCGGTGCTGGTGCTCTCGGCGAAGACCCACCCGGCTGCCGCGGGCGCGACCGGAAGCGTCGAAGAGCCAAAGGAGATCACACTGATCGCGCGCACCAACCTCGAAGGCGAACTGCGGAAATTATTATTCTCGCAAACGGATTCGCGACATCTCGACGTCACTCCGCGGATGGAGCTGATCGATGCGGTCGATGCCGACGGCGATGGCCGCGGCGAATTGCTGTTCCGCCGCACCTCCGACATTGGCAGTGCCTACGCAATCTACCGCGTTACCGCCGACGGGCTGTGGCCGCTATTCGAGGGAACGCCTTAAAGGCAGGTCTCGGGTCTCAGGCCTTGGGGCCAGGCGTGAAGTGGTTCTCCTGAGACCTGACACCGGAGACCTCGTTTGTTTACAATGTCAGGCTGTCGGGAGGCGATGGGTATGCGCACGGCGTTTCGGATTGGTGTCGTTTTTGCGGCAATTGTCGGGCTTTCGGCGGGGTGGTGCTTGGCTCAGGATCAGGCCTTCAGCAAAGTTCGAATCAAAGTCTCGAAAGTTGCCGGAAATGTTTACATGCTCGAAGGCGCCGGAGGCAACATTGGCGCGTCTGTCGGCGACGACGGCATTGTGATTGTCGACGATCAGTACGCTCCGCTCGCGGGAAAAATTCAGGAGGCGCTCAAGGGCATTGCCGACAAGCCGGTGCGCTTCATCATCAACACGCATTACCACGAAGACCATACCGGAGGGAACGAGTTCTTCCAGAAGCAAGCGCCCATCATTGCGCACGACAACGTGCGCAAACGCCTGGAAGAAGGCGGACAGGCGGGCAATGGCGGCTCGGTGAGTTTTGCGGCCAAGGCGCAGCCCAAGGACGCGCTGCCCATCATCACTTTCGACCACGACATCACGGTGCACCTGAACGGTGAAGACATCCGCGCGCTGCACTTTCCGGCCGGACATACCGACGGCGACTCGGTCATTTATTTTCCGAAATCGAACGTGGTGCACATGGGCGACGATTTCGTGACCTACGGATTCCCCTTTATCGACGTGGATGGCGGAGGCAGCATCGACGGCATGATTAGCGGCGTCGAGGGCGCTATTGCCCAGCTTCCGGCGGACGTGAAGATCATCCCCGGCCACGGCGCGGTTTCAAACCTCGATGACGTGCGCGCTTACGTCAAGATGCTGAAAGAAACGCGGGCGGCGGTGCAGGACGCGCTCGATAAAAAAATGACGCTGGAGCAGATGAAGGAGAAGAAGATCCTCGATCCCTGGAAAAAATTTGCGGGAGACTTCATCGGCGAGGATACGTTTCTGGAAACCTTGTACAACTCGTTGACGGGCCGGAAGAACGGAAAGTTCATTCCGCATAATTAGGCGCATCGAGGCTTACGGCGCGGCATTGGCGACGGCGCCGGGAGGGCGCGAAATTCCTCAAGAGCGTTCGTAAAATCATTTGCAGCGCGAATGCAAGGAATTTCCACTTGCCAGACGGTACTACTCTGGTTACTATGCACGCATCGCAATTATTGGGATTTGATCTTTGATTTCGTAGTCGCTTACCTATGAATATCGGCGAGACCATCCGAAGCTTCCGGCTGCAGCGAAACATGTCACAGGGCGATATCGAGAAGCGCACGGGCCTGTTGCGCTGCTACCTGTCGCGCGTTGAGAACGGCCACACCATCCCTTCGCTGGACACGCTTGCCAAAATCGCGGGGGCGATGGATTTGGCGCTGTCGCAGTTCTTCGACGAAGGCCACAGCAACGGCCATAAGGGGCTGCCGCAGCTCTCCGACGATGAAGTCCGCTTCCTGAGCCAGATGCGCCGGTATTCGGCGAACCTGAACGACAGCGACCGGAAGCTGGTGCTGGCAATGGTGAAGAAGATGGCGTCAAGCACGAAGTGAGGTTAGCCATCAGCCGTCGGCCATCAGCCTTCAGTCAACCCAGCCGGTTTTGGGCCGCATAACCAGTCCGCCTGGTTTTTGTTTAGACGGGCCCCAAAGGGCGCGTTCGAGCAACCGGGTATCGCTTCGAGCTGAGAGCCGACGGCTGACGGCTGCCCTTACGGTACTTTCGTACCATCTCCGGCCTGTCCGGTGGGAACCTCGCTTTTCCCATCCTCAGACGCTAGCCTGATAGCTGGGGGATCTTCGTGACCACGGATGAAGAACTGAGTCTTCTCGATCAGCAACTGCGGCGGCTGAAGATCGAGTATGAGATTTTCTTCAACAATTCGGCCAAACGGCCTCCCAGCGACGTGGAATGGAAGGTGCTGTCGCTGATTCGCAAGTTCAGCGATGGCAAGCAGATGAGTTTTTCGCAGCGTTTCAAGTACAACGAGATGGCGCAGCGCTACGCCGTGCAAAGCGACCTGTGGCGCAAGAAAATGCGGATTCGGGAAGAGGGCTGTCGCCGACCTTATGATGCGATGCTGGCGGTGCAGGGCGTACGCGCCGACGAAGGGCATGAAGCGAAGCATCGTCCCGTATATGGCGTCAAGCGCGCCGCGCAGACGGCGGACGCCGAGACGCCGATAGTCGATCGAGAAGCCGATCGGCCGTTTTCGGTGCAGTGCTCGGGTGCGGCGGTCGAGCGCGAGCAGGTGGAACTGCTTTTTAAGGCGCTGACCGAGGCCAAGCAAAAGGCGGGCGAAAAAGTCTCCGGCGACCTGCAGTCTTTCGCGATGTTCGTCAGAAAAAAGACCAACGAGATCCGCAAGGAACACCATTGCAACGCCGTGGTGTACTCCGTCGAGATGCAGGATGGGCACGTCAAGCTGAAGGCCACGGCTAAGATCTAGAACCAGTTCTCAGCTTCCTGCGATCGACGGCAATCTGTTTGCTTGCCTGCTCCGGCGCGTTTTCCCGCCGGCCGGAATCCACGCGCGGATCTCTGGCGTTGAGGACTGGCAACTGGGTACTGCCCGCGCCTGCTAGAATTTCCCTTTACTATTCTCATCCGCAGCCGAGGGGGATCCATGTCTAAAATCCAGCGCGCCATTCTCAGTGTCACCGACAAATCGGGACTGGTCGATTTCGCCCGCCAACTCGCCGGGCTGGGCGTCGAACTCGTTTCTACCGGAGGCACGGCCAAGCTGCTGCGCGAGTCCGGCATTGCGGTCAAAGATATTTCCGAGTTGACCGGCTTCCCTGAAATGCTGGATGGGCGCGTCAAGACGCTGCATCCGAAAGTCCACGGCGGAATTCTGCATCGACGCGACGACAGCGGCCATCGCGCGGCGGTTGCCGAGCACGGCATCCCGGCCATCGACATGGTTGTGGTCAACCTCTACGCCTTCGAGAAAACCGCGGCCAAGGCCGGCGTCCAGTTTGAAGAGTTGATTGAGAACATCGATATCGGCGGGCCTTCGATGATCCGTTCGGCGGCAAAGAATTTTCAGGATGTTGCGGTCGTGACCTCGCCCGCCGATTACGCCGCGATCGCCGAGGAGATGGCGCGCTCGGGCGGAGCGTTGTCCAGGGAAACCAAGTGGCGGCTGGCGCAGAAAGCGTTCGCGACGACGGCAGCGTACGATTCCGCCATCGCTTCGACGCTCGAGCGAGTGGGCGGGGACTTCACATTACACGCGTCGGCAGGCTTTCCGCAAAATCTTCGGCTGGCTTTTCAAAAAGTGAGCGACTTGCGATATGGCGAGAATCCGCATCAGAAGGCCGCGATGTACACCGATGGTTCGCGCGCAGGCGTGGCCAACGCGCGCCAGGTGCAGGGCAAGGAGCTTTCTTATAACAATATTGTCGATCTGCAAGCCGCGTGGGACCTGGCGCAGGAGTTTGACGAGCCAGTCTGCGCCATTATCAAGCACACCAATCCCTGCGGAACCGCGACCGGCAAGACGCTCGCCGAGGCTTACCTGCGGGCGCTCGAATGCGATCCGGTGTCGGCGTTTGGCGGAGTGATCGGAGCGAATCGCACGGTGGATGCGGCGGCGGCGCGCGAGATGGCCAAGCTGTTCTTGGAAGTGATTGCAGCGCCGGAATTCGACGAAGGCGCGAAAGCGGCGTTTGCCTCGAAGAAGAATCTGCGGCTGGTGGAAGTTCCGGCGGGACGGCAAGATTGGGTGCTAAAGAATATTTCCGGGGGCATGTTGGTGCAGGACGCCGATCTGCTCAAACTGGCCGAAACCGATCTGAAAGTCGTCACCAGGCGCGCACCGACGGCGGAAGAGAAGCGCGCGCTGCTTTTCGCGTGGAAGGTCTCGAAGCACGTAAAGTCGAACGCAATCCTTTATGCCCGCGATGGGCAAACCGTGGGCGTCGGCGCCGGACAGATGAGCCGCGTCGATTCCTGCAAGCTGGGCGCGATGAAGGCGCAGTTGCCGCTGAAGGGTACGGTGGCCGCGTCCGATGCTTTCTTTCCTTTTCCGGACGGCGTCGAGGAAATCGCCAAGGCGGGCGCGACGGCCATCATTCAGCCCGGAGGCTCGGTGCGCGACCAGGAGGTCATCGAAGCGGCGGATCGGCTGGGGCTAGCGATGATCTTCACCGGGGTAAGGCATTTTAGACATTAGGAAGCTGACGATCGTCGAGATTGGGAACAGAAAAGCTCGAACCACAGGGGACACAGAGGAGCACAGGGGAAACCCTCAATGCGAGGCGCTGGTTTTGAATCGCCAGCCGTTCCCGTCCCAGATATCAGCCTGCGATATCTAGGAGCTACCATAGCCGTCCAAAGCCCCTGTACTTCCGGCGTTAGCGGCGGCCTGCGCTTTCTTGCCGCCGAAAGGCCGGCCGAGGGTAGAATAATAAAATACGGATGACTGCGGACCGGCATCTAATCTGGTTGTGTGGGCTGCAATTTGCAGGTGCGGGATTTTCATGAAAAAACAGCTTTTGATTGTCAGTGTCGTTCTTACGGGGTCTTTTTTGCTGGCCCAAAATCTATTCGCCCAGAATCATCCCGCTCGCGCCGCGGATTCCCCGGCTGCCGCTGGCTCCCCGTCCGCCGCCAAGGCGAAGGCGCCCGACCGCGCCGCCGCCTATTATCACTTTGTCCTCGCGCACATGTACGAGGAACAAGTGGATAAATACGGCCGCAGCGAATTGGCCAATAAAGCCATTGAGGAATACCGCGCCGCCATCGATGCCGACCCGTCCTCCGCGTACCTGACGTCCGGCCTGGCAGAGCTCTACAACAGCGCCGGCCGCATTCGCGACGCTGTCATCGAAGCGCAGGACCTCATCAAGCGCAATCCCAGCAATCTTGAAGCCCGGCGCCTGCTGGGCAGGATCTATCTGCGCTCGCTCGGCGACACGCAGGCCGGCAGCGGTTCGGAGAGCGTGCTGAAGCTGGCAATCGAGCAGTATGAACAGATCGTCCGCTTGCAGGCCGACAGCATGGACGACCACCTGCTGCTGGGGCGGTTGTACCGCTTGAACAACGATCTGCAAAAAGCGGAGAGCGAATTCAAGACCGCAGTGACGCTGCAGCCGGATTCCGAGGAAGCGGTCACCACGCTGGCCTATCTCTACAACGAACTGGGCGACACGGCCCGCGCCACGCAGGTGCTCAGCTCGGTGCCGAACCCGGAGCGTTCGGCCAAACTCTATTCGGCGCTCGGTTATACCTACGAGCAGCAGAAGCAATACAAGGAAGCCATCGAGGCGTACCGGCACGCGATCGAAATGGACCGCGACAATCTGGACGCGATTCGCGGCCTCGCACAGAACCTGCTGAACGATGGTCAGGCCGATGCCGCTTTGGAACAATACAAAGTGATCGCGGACGCGAATCCGGAAGATGCCCAAACCTACGTGCGCATCGCGGAAATCTACAAGCGGCAGGGCAAGTTCGACCTCGCGCTAGACGATCTGAAAAGGGCGGAGTCCATGGTCGAGGACTCGGTGGAAGTTCCCTACAACATCGCCGCCATCTACCAGGTGCAGGGCCGCTACGACGAAGCCATTCCGATCATGCGCGACCTGCTCAAGAAATCGGAGAAGTCCGACGGCAAGTACTCGAACGGCGAGAAGAGCAATCGGGCGGTGTTTCTCGAGAGGTTGGGCACGATCTACCGCGACCAGGGGAACAATCAGGCCGCCAATGAGACCTTCCGCGAGATCATCGCACTGGGCGGCGACGAAGACATCGAGCGCGGCTATCAGGAGATCATCGATACCTGGCGCAGCGCCAAGGAATGGCAGAAGGCGACCGACGCGGCGAAAGAAGCGGTGCAGAAGCTGCCCACGAGCCGCGATCTGAAGATGGTGCTGGCGGGACAGCTTGCCGACATGGGCGAGGCCGACAAGGCGCTCCAGGACGTCCGCGGGATGTTGCAGGGCGATGCCAAATCCAACTCGAAATCCAACTCCGACGACCGCCAGGTTTATATCACCTTGGCGGAGATGAACACGCGGCTGCGCCGGTTCAGCGACGCCGAGCAGGCGTTGGACAAAGCCGAGCTGCTATCGAGCAAGACAGAAGACAAGGAGACCGTATGGTTTCTCCGCGGCTCCGCGTTCGAGCGTGACAAGCGCTACCCCGAAGCGGAAGAGCAGTTCAAGAAAGTGCTGGCCAGCGACCCGGAACATGCTGCGGCGCTGAATTATCTGGGCTACATGCTGGCCGACCAGAACATGAAGCTGGAAGAAGCGCTCGGATACATCAAGCGCGCTGTGGACATCGATCCCGCCAACGGCGCCTACCTCGATTCCCTGGGCTGGGCTTATTTCCGTCTGGGAAAATACGAGTTGGCGGAAGACAACCTGCTGAAGGCTTCGCGGAAAATCAATACCGATCCCACCGTGCACGAACACCTGGGCGATCTGTACCAGAAAACCGGACGCCTGAAGCTGGCCGCGACCAACTGGGAGCGCGCGCTCACCGAGTGGAACCGCACCCTGGCCGCCGACCTCGATCCCTCAGACGTGACGCGGGTGCAGAAGAAGCTTGACTCCGCGAAGATGAAGCTGGCCAAAGAAGAGGGCGCTAAGCAGTAGCTGCACCGTCACGAGACAAGGCGCAAGCTCCGTCTCTACAAGCCAGACGCAAACGCTGCTAAACTTTGTTCATGCTCGCCGAATATGCGGTGCGCGTAGAAAACTCCCGCGGACGCCGCCATCCCGAGCCGCCGCACGCCTACCGCAACGACTTTCAACGCGACCGCGACCGCGTCGTCCATGCCCGCGCCTTTCGGCGGCTTGAAGCGAAGACACAGGTTTTCACGAGGCGTTACTCCGACCACTTCCGCAACCGGCTGACGCATACCATCGAGGTCGCGCAGATCTCGCGCACCATCGCCCGGCAACTCGGACTGAACACGGATCTCGTAGAGGCGCTCGCCTTGGCGCACGACCTCGGCCACCCTCCGTTCGGTCACGCCGGAGAAAAAGCGCTCGACAGCGCCATGCGCCAGCACGGGCTTTCGTTCGATCACAACCTGCACGCGCTGCGCTTGGTAGAAGACTTCGAACTTCGCTACGCGTCGTTTCGCGGTCTGAATCTGACTTTTGAAGTGCGCGAAGGCATCGTCAAGCACTCGCACGACTACGACGCTAAGGACTATCCCGAACTCGCCGAGTATTTGCTGGATCAACGTCCGCCGCTCGAAGCGCAGCTCATCGACCTGACCGACGAGATTGCCTACAACACCGCCGACCTCGACGATGGCTACGAAGCGCGCTTGGTTACAGTCGAGCAGATTGCGGACAGCGTGGATCTTTTCGCACGCAAATACAGCGAGGCAAAAAGCCAATACCCGAATGCCGCCGAGAAGCTGGTCTTCAATGAGGCGTTGAAAAGCATCTTCGACGGATTTGTCGGCGACCTGATTGCGAACACCGCGCAGCGTGTGAAAGCGGTGGGCGCGCGTTCCCTGGAAGATGTCCGCCGTCACAGCGAGCGGCTGGCTGCGTTCAGCCCGCCGGCCGAAGAAGCGCGGCGGCGGCTGAAAGATTTTCTCTACGAAAACCTTTACTGCAGCCCGGCGTTGGCGTCGGAGAAAGAGGACGCTGAGCGCATCACCGGAGAACTCTTCGCCCACTGGATGGAGGAGCCGGACGACCTGCCGCGCAACTACCGCGAAAAATCCGCCAAGGAACCGCTGCCGCGGGTGATCTGCGATTACATCGCCGGAATGACCGACCCGTTCATCTTCCAGCAGTATGAGAAGTACTGCGAGGAGTAGCAGTCCGAGGCGAAAGCGCGGTTCGCATTACGGCATTATCGTCATGCGTTCCGAAGCCCCGGCGAGCAGTTTTTATATTGCTATCCGCCAAAATTACCGTCATGCTCCGTGCGCTGCAAAGCAATGGTGGAGTACAATATGTATGAAAAGAAAGCACTTGCATTCCGTGTCCGCCATCTCGGCGTTTGGCACGCAAACTGTTAGTAGAAATGCAGGCCCGTAATGAGGTCCGGCTCTTTGAGACCAGTTTTTTGAGGCATTCGTGGCGTTGGGGCTTGCCTTGGGAATTTGTGAGATCGGTTATGGAAACGACGCAATAAAAAAAATCGCGCCGGAAGGCGCATGGAGTGGCTCCCCACTCCCACTCGGAGGATGTACAAAATGAAAAACCGCATCGTGTTCGCTTTACTTCTGGCCGTAATTCTGGCAGTGCCAGTTTTCGCGCAAGACAATTCCGCTCCCGCGGCTCAACCTTCGTCGGCTCAATCGTCGCCGGCTCAACCCACGTCTCAGACGGCCGCCAAAGCCGACAGCGCCACCGGCAAGGAGCCCTTGCAACCGGAAGCTCGCGAAGGCTTCTGGGGCCGCGTGAACCCGTTCGCGCGCAAGAAATACGTGGCGCGGCAGACGCAGCCGATCCGCGACCGCATCAACGAACTCGATGAGCTGACCGCCTCGAATACCAAGGCGATCAAGGACACCGATGCGCGCGCGCAGCAGGGAATTCAGCTCGCTTCGGCCAAGGCCAGCGAGGCCGATCAACATGCCGTCGAAGCCGGCAACAAGGCGCAGGCCGCGCAGCAGACCGCGCAGCAAGCGAACACCCGCCTGAACACCGTCGAGCAGGTGGTCACCAACATCGATCAGTACCAACCCGCGACCCAGACCGAAATTCGTTTCAAGCCCGGACAAACCGTGCTGAGCCAGAACGCCAAGACAGCTCTCGATGAAATGGCCAACCCGCTGAAGAGCCAGCGCGGCTATGTCGTCGAAGTCCAGGGCTTTGCCTCCGGTCACGGACAGGAAGCGATCTCGACTTCGCAGAAGATGGCCGAGTCGGTTGTCCGCTATCTGGTGCTGAACCACGACATTCCGGTTTACCGGATTTACCTCGTCGGCATGGGCAACGCGCCCACTCCGGCGTCAGGCAGCGAAGCCAAGTCCAAGCGCATCATCGGCGGCCGCGTTGAAATCAGCCTCCTGAAGAACAATCTGGAGCAACTTGCTTCGACCGGCACAACTCAGGATCAACCGCAACAGAAGTAGTAGCTCTCTCCCCCCTGCGCCTCCCGTGAAAGCGGGAGGCCTTTTTTGGGTGCGAAAGCGGGGCGCGGCCCCCGCTTCCACATACTTTCGAGTTCAACATCGTGCTATCCTCCACGCGTCATGGAAATTCTGTTCTCCATCCGCATGCCGTCGCCCGTCGGCCCGCTCTTTCTCGCCGCTTCCACAAAAGGCTTGGTGCGGCTGGAATTCGAAGCGCGCATGCAGAAGCCGAATCCCAATGCGATTCAGTTGCGCGAATCCAAACGCGCCCTCGCTCCCTACCTGCGCGAACTGCACGAATATTTTTCGGGCGAGCGTCGCGAGTTTTCCCTCCCGCTCGATCTTCGTGGGACCGAGTTCCAACTCGCATGCTGGCGCGCGTTGCTCGAAATTCCTTACGGCGAGACGCGAAGCTACCGCGACATCGCCCAGGCCATTGGCCATCCGCGCGCTTTCCGCGCCGTCGGCATGTCGAACAACCGGAATCCCGTTGCCATCGTTGTCCCCTGCCACCGCGTGATCGCATCGAGCGGTTCGCTTTGCGGATACGGCGGAGGGCTTGATATCAAGCGCAAGCTGCTCGACCTGGAGCAGGCCGGCCTTCAGTCGCGGCTTCCGCTGGGAATTGCGCCGTCAGGCGCTGCCTGCGCGTGAGACACTTCAGGTGAGCGAGGATCGTGTGCCCCAGACCATCCGCGAACTGAGCCGGAAAATTCGCGACCGCGCCATTTCTCCCGTTGAACTCACGCGTGATTGCCTGGCGCGTATCGAGAGGCTCAACCCGGCGCTCAACGCCTTCATCGCGGTCACAGCCGATTCCGCTCTCGACCAGGCCCGGCGCGCCGAGCGGGAAGTCGTCCGCGGAGATTATCGCGGCCCGCTTCACGGCATCCCCATCGGGCTCAAGGATATTCTCGATACCGCTGGAGTCCGCACCACCGCCGCCAGCGCGCTGTTCAAGGCCCGCATTCCAAAGGACGACGCCGAAGTCGTCCGCCGCCTGCGCGCCGCGGGCGCAATCGTTCTCGGCAAGCAAAACCTGCACGAATTTGCCTACGGCGGCAGTTCGATGATTAGCTTCTTCGGCGAAGTCCACAATCCATGGGACACGGCGCGACTTGCCGGTGGCTCTTCGGGAGGCTCCTCCGCAAGTGTCGCCGCCGGTCTAGGCTTTGCCGCCGTCGGCACCGACACCGCCGGTTCCATCCGCCTGCCTGCCGCCTATTGCGGAGTCGTCGGACTCAAGCCGACGCATGGCCGCGTGAGCGCCCGCGGCGTCATCCCGTTATCGCCGTCCTACGATCACGTCGGCCCGCTCGCAAATTCGGTGTATGACGCGGCCCTCATGCTGCAGGCGATCACAGGCTACGACCCAGCCGATCCCGCCAGCATTGACGAACCCGTTCGCGACTACACCGCCGCGCTGGATCAGTCCCCGCCCCGGCTGCGCATCGGCGTGCCGCGGGAATTTTTCTTCGACGATCTTCATTCCGAGGTCGCCGCCGCAATCGAACAAGCAATCGAGATCTTTCGTGGGCTTCACGCCGAGATTCGCGAGGTGAAACTCGAGGTCCCGACCGATCGCACGCTCGCAAGCGCCGAGGCCTATGCCTATCACCAGCCGTTCGTTGCCCGCTCACCGGAGCTTTACCAGCCTGCGACGCTCGCTCGCATCCAATCCGGGGCCAACATTTCCGCAGACGATGCTCTCCGTGCCAGGCGCGATCTTCAAGCGAGCCGTCATGCGGTCCGCAAGCTGTTCGACGACGTGGATGTGCTGCTGACCCCCACCGTTCCGATCCCGCCCCCGGCGATCGCCGGTCTGCGCGAGCATCCCGACGACCTTCGTCCGCAGGAACTGATCATGCTGCGCAATACGCGGCCCTTTAATGTCTGGGGAATTCCGGCGATTTCCGTTCCCTGCGGATTCACAAGAAATCGCCTGCCGATTGGCCTGCAACTCGCCGCCGCGCCTTGGCGGGAGGACGTGGCGCTGCAAGCCGCACATGCCTACGAGCAAGCGACCGAGTGGCACACGAAGATGCAGGAACGGTTGCCAACCATGTGATACTTCCGCCCGGTCCTCAACTATGGAAACGGGTAGTGGCTCAGTGTTCAGCTCATTTTTGGCTTCGCAACACCAGCGATGCGTCCATGGGCTGATGCGGCGAATCGTTGAGTTCCTCTTCGATGTGCTTCTGCAGCATGTCCCATTCCGAGCGCAGCGTCATTTCCTTGATGGCGAACTTCGATTCGTGGCGAGCGTCATCCACGCGCACCGCCAATTCTTTGTTCTGGAAACGGAAGTCGATGACTTCCGCGAGAGGCACGAGTTCATTGGACGACTTGCCCACGATGACATACACGACCTTGCTGGTCACCAAAACGTACTCCGGGCAAGTGCCCTGGTCCACCGCGGCTTGCGGCGGACCGAACGTGGTAATGAATCCCCGGTGCATGAGCGCGCAGTCGCCCATGCGCATGCGGACCACGGTCCCTTGTTGATAGATGCCGAGGGGTGCGGCCAAAGCGACGGAAACGCTCGTCAGTATTAGCGCCAATAGCAATGCGGTTTTCATAAGTCTCCAAATAATCAATCAATGAACGCCCGGTTCGTAGTAGTAACCACTCCGGCTGTGGAATGTCAGGTTGAGGTTGTGGGTTGGCATAAGGCGAAGCGAATGAAATCCAGCCCCATGGTTGGGCAGATCGTAGGTCACTACGTAGGACGCACGCAGGTCCTCGAGCACGGCGTTCAGCACCGTGGCGGCGCTGTCTTGTTGGGCGGAGCGCTGAGACTGGGACAAGCAGAAATAGCGCCCGCCCGTGGTCTCCGAAACCTGCCGCAGAAACGCGCTGCCCGAAGTTTGGTACGAAGCCTGGTTTTGCGGTGTCCCTATATCGACAGAATAGATGGGCGCGCCACCATCCAGCGCCGCTCGCAGCGCGTCGCGCGCGGAATGCTGGCTGACCGTGTCGTTTCCGTCGGAGAACAGAATCACAACCGGCCGGGCCCCGGCGCGCCGGTGATGCGCAACGAAATCGGCCCCGAAGATCAGCCCGTCGAACAGCGGTGTGGTGCCGCCACCCTTCACCGCCACGAGCCGGCTGACCGAGTCCGAGGTTCCGCAACCGCTCTGGCACAGGACGGCAGGACGCATGCCCGCCGACTTCAATCCCAACGCCCCGCCAAAAGAGAGAACGGCAAAGTTGTCATCCGCTATCGATTGCTCCCGCGCAACCAGTTCGAGCACATCGCTCATGGCGGACCGTAAGCGCGGCGCGACCGATTCGCTCAGATCGACCAGCGCAACCACGTCGAGCGCAGTTTCATCGGAAGGCGCAAGGCTCCGGAAGCGGCGAATTACAATTTCGTTGTCCACGACCGCAAAATCCGACTTCGTCAAAGTCGCGACCGCGTGGTTGCTCTCGTCGGTGGCGAAAAACGTGACCCGGACTTCCGAGACTGTGCTCCGGTACGTCGGCGGGCCAGAGGGATGGTTCGGGTCGCCGACTGACACTTCGGCGCCCGAAGCGTATGTCAGAACCAGCAGCATCACGAGTGCCGAGCGGGAATACCAATGCGATAACATTGCGGTTCATTAGCTCCATCGGCGAACGACGGGGCACTCCCCAATTACGGTGGTTACTCTTGGAGGTGACCAGAAGGGCGCAAAAGCCGCGCCCAGCAAGCCATTTGGCAGCAGGCCTGCCGTCCAGACGCGGCCAGATCGGGTCATCGCGTGATTCTCCGATGGTTTGATGGTCCGCTTACACGGTTCTCTTGCAGCGTCTCGGCCCTGAATTTACGGGCTGAGGGCGATGGCCATGCGAATTGAGGAACGGCTTGCTTGACACCGTGCCAAAACAGGTGTGAAATTGGCCATGATTCGATGGTCGGTGCCGAATTTCCACTTTTGGCACTCGATCCCAGGGGCCTTGTCGGCGAAACACACAACCGGGATCGCCGGAGTGCATGAACTTTAGTCTGGCCGCTGATGCTGCCGGCTGGTCGTGTTATGAGGAAAAGTCTCACATCTCACAGGAGTCGTCTATGAATTTGCGCAATCGAGGTAGCAACGTTCTGCCGATGTGGTTGGTATTGCTGGTTCTTCTCACCGTAACCGCCGTGGCTTCGGCGCAAAAGAAATCGAGCGCGCCGGCGCCGCACGCATCCGCGCCTTCTCATGCTGCGGCACCCTCCCGTTCGGCACCCCAGACGCATAGCGCAGCGCCTTCGCATACGCAGACTGGACACGCGGCTGCGACCGGTCACACCAACACGCCGATGGGCCACGGGGCGACCACAGCCGGCCACGGAGCAACGACAGCCGGCCACGGGGCAACCACAGCCGGCCACGGAGCAACGGCAGCCGGCCACGGGGCAACCACAGCCGGCCACGGAGCAACGGCAGCCGGTCACGGGCCAACCACAGCCGGTCACGGAGCAACGACAGCCGGTCACGGGCCAACCACAGCCGGCCATGGGACGGCCGCAGCCGGTCACCATCAGCCAGCAGGAGCCAGGTCAGTCTCCCTGAAGGGTGGCGGAAGTGCAACTCTTCGCAAGAATGGCCAAATTCGATCGGTGAACCGTAACGGCATGCACATTGAGCACGGGGTCCACGGCGGGCGCACGGTTGTCGGCACGCACAATGGAGCGCGCGTGGTCAACACTGGACGCCATGGCGGATACGTGCAGCGCTCCTATGTAACGCGCGGCGGCCACTCCTACTATTCCCGCACCTACTATCGCAACGGCCACTACTACAGCGGCGTGTATCGCGGCTACTACTACGGCGGCTATAACTATTACGGTTACTATCCGGGTTACTGGTACAACCCGGGATTCTACGGCTGGGGCTACAGTCCCTGGGCGTCGCCGTTGTACTGGGGCGTAGGGGCCTGGGGTTGGGGCGGAGCGCCGTGGTGGGGCTTCTACGGCGGATGGTTCACGCCATATCCCTCTTACGCTTCGCCGGCCTTCTGGCTGACCGACTACGTGATTGCGGCGAACTTGCAGGAGGCCTATGCGGCCCGGCAAGAAGGGAATGCCGACGCGGCAGCGGCCGAGGATGCGCAGGGTGGTGGCGGCGGCGGTGGTTCGAGTAACGTGGCCCTGACTCCCGAAGTCAAGCAAGCTATTGCCGATGAAGTCAAGGCGCAGTTGGCCGCGCAGCAGGCACAAGCGTCACAGGGTGGAGCGTCCGCCGCGCCCGCGGCCGCCAGCGGCGAAGTTCCGCCGGCGCTCAATCCCGCAAGGCGCACCTTTGTCGTCGACAGCGATCTCTCCGTAGTGGCGGGGAACGGCCAGGAATGTGGGTTGAGTTCGGGTGACGTACTCACGCGCATCACCGACACTCCAGATGCCGACAATATGGTGAACGCCAGCGTCTCCGCCAGCCAGAAGTCGGACTGCGCGGCCGGACAAACCGTGGCCGTGAAAGTGGAGGACTTGCAGGAGATGCAAAACCACTTCGCGGAACAACTCAATAGCGGCTTGGGTGAACTGGCCAAGAAGCAGGGCACGGGCGGCATGCCGAAATCGCCGGATACGGCCACCAAGGCCTCGGATGTGCCGCCTCCGCAGCCAGATACCACGGCGGAGAAGACGCTGCAAGATCAACAGGCGGCCGCCGACCAGGCCGAGACGCAGGCCAAGCAGGAGGCTGCGGGCGGCGGCGCGCAGTAGAACGCGCGCTTGCACGACTGCGGTTTTCACCGATGAGTCAAACCCAGGGAGCGTCGGACCACGACGCTCCCTTCTTCAATTTGATTGTCAGCACGAATTTGGTTGTCATCCCGGGCGCGGCGAGGGATCTGCAGTTCGCTGAAGATGGAAGGTCCCGCGATTCGCTCGGGACGACAGAGTTTTGGAAAAACTGAACTGGAGGGTCTTACGATGTCGCAGAAATTGCACGCTTCGTTGTTGGGGATTGTGCTTCTGGCTGTCACCATCTTCGTGATCGTTTCCCTGCCGCTGGCCAATGGGCAGGCGCCTTCTCTGCAGGAGCAACTGGCTGCGCAGTACAAACTGGTGAAGATGGGATCCGACACGGGCGGATATTCCGTGGTGGAGGCGGGCACGCTCCTCGCCATCCAAAAAGGTGGCATCCTGGGCGTGCCTTATGGCGACTCCACAGTTCTCCCTACCAAGTATGAAGGCGGGACCGTGAAATCTCCCAATTCCCTGGCGACGGGCCTAAGAGGTTTCGGCATGGGTAAGTTTGGCAAGCAGCAATCCACCCACCTGTTTGCCGTGGGAGACAAAGTCTATCCCACCAAGATCGAAGTCAACGTTGCCAAAGACAGCGTAAGTCTCGGCATCGTCGCTTGCGACACCTGCAACAATACCGATCCGCCGACTTATAACAAGGCGCAAGTGGTTTTCCAATTCCCCAAAGGAGCCTTGGCAAGCGCGACCGCGGGCCATGTGGAAGATGTCATCGGGCAGCTTCTGTCGATCAGCACCGACGACGCGCAGCAGGGCGGCGATCAGGGCGGCGCGCAGCAGGGCGGCAACGATCAGCAAGGGAACAACCAGGGCGGTGGACAAGCGCAACAGCAAGCGCCTCCCGCCGAACCAGCGCAAATAGCAATCGGCCAGACCCCCGATCAAGTGAAAGCCGCGCTCGGCCAGCCCGACAAGATCGTCAATCTTGGCGCCAAGCAGATTTATGTTTACAAGGACCTCAAGGTCACTTTTCTAAACGGAAAAGTTTCCGACGTGCAGTGAGCGGGAGTCAGCATGTATCCGTGATCGGCGATGATTTCCATGGCGAGATGCGCTTCGCGATAAGTGGCGCTACCATATGCTTTCTATTCACCGCCGAGACGCCGAGAAGAGCTTAAGGCTTGTTCTGCTCCGCTTGCGGCGCTTGTCTCTTCTCCCACTCGGGATCTGGGAATTCATTCACTATTCTTTTCAGTCCGTTCTTTAGAACTGGGACGTGGAAATTCATCAGGAGGCCTACTCTCTTATTCGCAAGCCTCAAATACGATAAGAGCTGTGCTTCGTGGATGGGAAGTAACTTTTCGATTGCCTTGATTTCGACGATGATTTCGTCTTCCACGATCATGTCAAGACGATAACCGCAATCGAGTTTTACTTGTTTGTATACAACGGGCAATGGCTTCTGCTCCTCCACTTTCAGGCCAACCTGCTTCAGTTCAAAAGCCAAACACGATTCATATGCAGATTCCAACAAGCCTGGGCCGAGATGGCGATGCACCTCGATGGCTGCGCCGATTATGCGGCGCGAAATCTGATCGAGCCTGTCGGTTTCCTGCATTTGCTGTTCACCGCCGAGACGCCGAGAGCGCCGAGAAAAACTAATTCATTTTGGCTCGTTCGACCATCGAGCCCATCCTTTAATGAGCTCGCTACGAGAAGAACGTCCGCCATGTCCAGTACTGAACTCGATCGTACCGTCTGCGTAACCGTTCGCGAAATCCTGGAGGATCGATGTCAACATACTCAATCAGGGGTAGGTTCTCTCGGAAATGCTTCTTTACCCATCTGGGGCTCACCTTGAATATCAGCCTTTTGTTGAGGCGTCGGTTCTTAAGTTCGCTCAATACTGAATGGACGACAGACTTCGCGTTGCGCAAGCGCTGGTCCTTATCCTTGAACTCGCCATGGATTAGATGTTCAAAATCTCGATAAAGAGTATCGATCCAATACAACTCCGCATGTCCCAGGCTGTAGAAGACAAAGGAGTCCTTCGATGCCAAATCGTAGCTCAGCCGCTTATAACTCATCTCGAAGCGGCACCCGATTTCGTCTCCCATTTTCTCGTTGTTCTGTGAAAGCAAAACTTGCCCCTGCAATGCATTGAAATTGTGCACGATTTCCCAATAAAGGGCACGCCGCATCTCTTTGCGTTTGCGCCTGCGTTGTATCCATGCTTTTACCGGCTCGGTTAAGCAGGCGGTGCTGAATGACGAGATAAGCGCAGTTGCGAGGATCGCTTTCCAACCAATTTGGTCGGTCATGGTTTTACCTTATGCTAGCCATTCTCTCGCATTTCTCGGCGCTCTCTGCGTCTCGGCGGTGAAAAGCCCTACGGGTAGAGCCGATGCAACATGCGCGGGAAGGGGATCGTCTCGCGCACATGCTCCAATCCGCAGATCCACGCCACCGCGCGCTCGATGCCCATGCCGAAGCCGGAGTGGGGAACGCTGCCGTATTTGCGCAGATCCAGATACCACTTGAAAGCTTCTTCGGGCAGGTTGTGCTCGTGAATGCGTTGCAGGAGCAAGTCGTGCGACGCGGTGCGCTGCGATCCGCCGATGATTTCGCCGTAGCCTTCGGGCGCCAGCACGTCCACGCACAGCGCGAGTTCGGGCCGCTGGGGATCGGGCTCCATATAGAACGCTTTCACGCTGGCGGGATAGCGATGGACCATGACGGGCCGGTCGTAGAGCGATGAGAGATAAGTCTCGTCGGGCGAGCCCAGGTCTCCGCCCCACTCGAATTTGTTTTCCAGCACGGCCTGCGCGTGCCCTTCCTGCAATTTCGCGACCGCTTCGTCATAGGTGATGCGCGGGAAGGGAGCGTCGATTTTTTCGAGCTTCGCAAGGTCGCGGCCGATGGTTTGCAAGTCAACGCGGCGGCGCTCCAGGCAGCGCTTGACTAAGAAGGTCAGCAAGCCTTCGGCGAGTTCCATTGCATCGTCGAGCGTGCCGTACGCGACTTCGGGCTCGACCATCCAGAATTCCGTGAGGTGGCGCCGGGTCTTCGATTTTTCCGCGCGGAAGGTCGGCCCGAATGAATAAACCTTGCCCAGCGCCATGGCGGTCGCTTCGATGTAGAGCTGCCCCGACTGCGTAAGGTAGGCCTGCTCTTCGAAATAGTCCACCGGGAAAAGCGTCGAGGTCCCTTCACAGGCGGCGGGCGTGAGGATGGGCGGATCGGTGAGCGTGAATCCGTTCGTGTCGAAGAAATCGCGGGTGGCGCGAATGATTTCGGCGCGCACGCGCAGAATGGACGCCTGGCGCTGCGAGCGCAGCCAAAGATGCCGGTGCTCCATCAAGAAATCGACGCCGTGCTCTTTGGGAGTGATGGGGTAAGGATCGGCTTCGGGCACGCGCTGCACGACCTGCACGTTGGCCACGTCAAGCTCATAGCCGCCAGGAGCGCGCTTATCGGCGCGCACTTTGCCTTCGACGATGACGCTCGATTCCTGAGTGAGCCCTTTGATGGCGTCGAAAACTTCGGGCGGCACGGCATTCTTCGGGACCACTCCCTGAATGACGCCGCTTCCGTCGC
>JBEKQG010000002.1:0-53793 GCA_049519955.1 Terriglobales bacterium | reverse complement strand
ACCGGCGTGCCCAGGACCATGATGATGCTGGTCGCGTAGTTGGCCCACACAAACAAGGGCAGGCGGCTCCAGGTAAGGCCGGGTGCGCGCATGCGGTGAATGGTGACGATGAAGTTCAGTCCGGTAAAGATCGAGGAGAACCCGGCGATGAACGCCGCCAGTCCGGCCTCGACAATTTTCGTGTTGGTGTATTCCGTGCTGAATGGGCTGTAGAAAGTCCAGCCCGTGTCCACGCCTCCGCTCAGCATAACGTGCGTGATCAGCACGCCGCCAATGATGTAGAGATACCAGCTCAAGAGGTTAATACGCGGAAAGGCAAGGTCCTTTGCCCCAATCATGATCGGAATCAGAAAATTCCCTAACACCGCCGGCACCACCGGGATTAGAAAGAAGAACACCATGATCATGCCGTGCATGGTGAACACCTTGTTATAGGTGTCGGCTTGCATCAGGTCGCCCTGCGGTGTTAGTAACTCGAGCCGGATAAGCATGGCGAAAAAGCCGCCGAAAAAGAAGAACGTCGTCACCGAAATCAGATAGAGGACCGCGATCCGCTTGTGGTCGGTGGTCAACAGCCAGGACTTCAGGCTGTGCCCGTTGTTGAGATAGTTCGTCTTTGGACTTAGCGCCTGATTCGCGGGAGTTACTCTGCTCGCCATGACTATTGCACCTGCGTCTTTTCTGTTTGTGCCGGGGAAATGGCGGACTGGCTTGGCAGCCCAGCGTTTCCCTGGGTTGGTTGGGCTAACGACTTGACGTAAGCCACCAGCGCGTTCAACTGCTCTTCGCTGACAAGACCCTGGAAGGTGGGCATCACAGGCTTGAATCCGTTTACGATCTTTGCCGTGGGATTGAGGATGGACTCGCGCACATAGTTCTCGTCCGCTGTCACAATGCGCCCGTCTTCGAGCAGCACCGGCTTGTTATAGACGCCTTGCAGATTGGGGCCGCGTCCCTGCACATCGAAACGATGGCAGGTGGCGCATCCGAGCGTGGAGAACAACTGCTTGCCGGTCTCCTGCAAGGGCAAAGCCGGGCCTCCGGCCAGCCACTGCGCGTAATCCTGCGGCGTCATGACGACGATGTCGCCGCCCATGCCGGAGTGCTGCGTCCCGCAATATTCGGCGCAGAACAAATGATAGTGGCCGGGCACGGTAGCTCTGAACCAGAGCGTAGTGTAGCGCCCAGGCAGTACGTCCTGCTTGAGGCGAAATGCCGGAACGTAAAAGCTGTGAATCACGTCCTGCGAAGTCATGATGAGCTTGACGTTCTGCCCAACGGGGACGTGCAGCTCGTTGATCTCGCGTTGCCCCTCCATGTGCTCGATCTTCCACATCCACTGCTTGGCGACAACGTAGATTTCAGTCGCGTCAGCGGGAGGCGTGCGTTCCCTGAAGTAAATGACCGCGCCCCAGACGAAGAAGGTCAACATCACAATGAACGGAATGATCGACCAGGTAAGTTCGAGAAACAGGGAGCCTTCGATCTGCTGGGCTTCGCGGCCGGGCACGCGGCGATACTTGATCGCCAGCACCGTGACGGCAACAAAGATGAGCGCGGTCATGACGCCAGCGACCAGCAGCAGATAGATGTAGAGCGCATCCACTTGGCCTGCTGAGGTCGAGGCCTGATCGGGCCATAAAGGCAGAAATTTCGACATGGTTACCTGACTCGCCCCGATTCGCCGCGGGCCGCGCCTTCACCGGAACCATGTCCGGAATGACGATCGGCTCGGAACATGACAAACATGAATGTTCCCAGGATAAGCATGGTCCCGAGCGCCCCGAGCTTCAGTATGTTACTAACAACCGCGCCGTACTTTCCCGTCCGGGGATCGTAGTGATAGCAGTAGAGCAGCACTTGGTCGCCGATGTTGCCAATTTTATTTTGCGATGCCTGCACCAGTCCGAGCCTTAGGTCTTTCGGAGAAAACTCAACGCCATAAAAGTATCCCGAAATATGCCGGTCGGGAGTAAGCATGACGATCGCCGTCGCGTGCGCGTATTGCCCCGTCTTCTCATCGAACTGATACTGAAAACCGACCGACTGAGTAAGCGCATTGATCTGGTCGGCCTTGCCGGTAAGAAAGTGCCAGCCTTGATCCGAGTTCGGGCGGCCATAGCGCTTCATCATATCTCGCTTTTTCTCGGCAGCCATTTCCGTGGTTTCACGTGGGTCGAAACTCACGGTGACAATGTCGAAGTCCTTGCCGAGATTGAAAGTCAGCGCCTTCAGCGAACCGACCAGCCCTTGCAGCAGTTCGCTGCAGAGCATGGGGCATTGGTAGTAACCCAGATTCAGGATGACGGGGCGTCCGTGGCCGAAGTAGTCGGCGAGTTTGACCGGGTTGCCGAGTTCGTCGCGGAATTCGAGATTGGCGGGAACTTCGCCATTCAGATGTTGCTCGATGCCCACGAATTCCAGCCCAGGCGGGCGCTGGTTCACGGGCGGACTCATAATGCCACCACCCATGATCGGGCCGCGCGGGACCTGCGCAAACAGCGGTACGGCCGCGAGCGGCAACAGAAAAGCGACGACGACGACCAAATTGGCGAAATTCCTCTTGCGGCGCACTTCTTTTTCCTTTTCCGGCTGTCCGGCCGGAGTGGATGCTTCGTATCACGATATCGCTTCAGCGATACCGTAATAACTCCTTCGAAATCAGACACCCCTTTCGGGGCTGGCTATCTACTGCGGGGCGGTGACCGGTTTCTGCGCGGCCGTTTTGCTTGCACCCATCTTGCTCGCTTCCGCGTTGCCTTGCTTATACACCGGCAGGCCTCGCTGCACGGTCAATTCCATGGCGCGTTCAATCGGGATGTGCGCCACGCCTGCCTTTTCGTCAACCCAGCCGTAGCTGTTAAGCTGGCTCTCCTGCCGCACCAGAAAATCGCGGAACTGGCCGCGCTCGTCGTATTCGAGAATGGGGGCTCCATTGTTCTTAAATTTCTCCTCGACATAATCCCCGTGACCTGGCGCAAAGTCGATATGGCGCGAGGTGACTTCCGTCGATGGCGCCAACGGACTGGCGCTCGCCATCTGCGACCGTTCGTATTTATCGAGGAACGAGTACATCCCGATAATGATGAAGTAAATAACTACGCCAACGATCCCGAGACCGATCATAAAGACGAAGACGCTGCGCGTGCCCAGGTCTTCGCGTTCGAAACCGGTTTCGTGGCCGGGGTGGCCGGGCTTCCTCATTTCCTCACTCATGCGACGCCTCCAGAAGTCTCAGCGTCTGCGGCGCATTCACGGCCAGCAGCGGCCGCGATCTTAGATTGCGGAAAAAGTAAGCCATCCAAAGGCCGCCGATTCCGGCGACGATCGCGAACAGCACCCAGCTCAGGTGAAACTCGGCGTGCGACGCCGGCTCGATATGCCAATAGATATCTACAATGCGCATCAAAATGATCCACGACGCCAGCCAAACCAGCGTGCGCGCCTTGCGCTTCAACTGACGCGAAAGCAAAAGCGCAAACGGCACGGCGAAGTGAAACACCACCAAAAACAGGCCAACCGTTTCCCATCCGCCCCTCATGCGGCGCACGTACCACGGAATTTCTTCGGGTAAGTTGCCAGCCCAGATGATAAGCCATTGCGAGAAATTAAAGTAAGCCCACACCATGACGAAAGCGAACATGAACTTACCATGGTCATGCACCTCCGTATCCGTGAGATACTCGGACACCGGCTTGCTCTTGCCGAGAATGCCCTCGATCACCACGCAGAAGCAGAAGGCGGAAAGCACTTCACCCGCGACGAATAACAAGCCGTAAATGGTCGAGATCCACCGCGCTTGCAGCGACATCACCCAGTCGATCACAGCGAAAGAAATCGTGAGCGAGTAGATGACAAGCCCAATGGAACTCAGCGCCCGAAAGCGCAGCGTGCTCTGGCCAGCAATCGAGTCCTGTTCGCTCGACCAGCGATTCAAAAAATACGCCATCCCGATCCAAATGACAAAGTAAAGGATGTAGCGTGCCAGGATTCCGTTGAAGTTAAGATAGCTGTGGGCAATCTCCGCGATCTTGGGGTCCGTCAGCTCGGCGGGCCGGACCCAGAAATACAACTTGGGCAAATTCAGCAGAATCGGGATGAAGAGGACGAACATGAGCGGCAGCGTCATCATGCCCGATTCCAAAATGCGGCGAATCACCGTGCCCCACGCTCCACCGACTAGGTGGTAGAGCATCAGAATGGCCATGCAGCCGAGCGAAAGGCCGAGCCAGAACATGAAGCCAGTGAGATAAGCGGAATAGAAACTGTCGGGGGCGATATAAGCCCCCGCGACGGAAGCAATCGCGCCAATCGCTCCAATTATGAGCGATCGCTGCTGCATGATCTGGGCCACGGGAGGCACCATCAAATCCGACTTACTCATGGTGACCGTGGTCATTTAGGCTCCCCTTCCGATGCGGCGGCGGGCGGCGTGATTTCGGGCAGCGTGGCTCCGTTCCCGATATCGCGAAAGTGCGGCGGATGCGAAGGAATGTCTTGTCCCGTGGGAATATCGCTGGAAGTTGCATTCTGGCTAAGTTGCAGCGCGCGGATGTAAGCGGCAATGCACCAGCGATCGCGCGGCGCAACTTGCGTACCATGTTCCGGCATAACTCCGAAGCCATTCGTTATAACGTCAAAAAAGTATCCGATCGGCACTTTGCGCAGGCGATCGATGTGATACGACGGCGGGCGGCGGAATCCTCGCGAGGGAATGAAACCATTGCCGTCGCCGACGCGTCCGTGGCAGGGCGTGCAGTTGATGTTGAAGCGCTCGCGTCCGCGTACCAAAACATCGGCGGTAACCGGAAACGGGAGATAGTCGCCGGGCGTGTTACCGACCTTCCCGGTGTAGAAGTAAGCATCTTCGCGGAGATCGCCGCGCGCCACCGTGCCTTCGACCGGCAGGCGGGCGGAGCGGTCGTCCCCGAAGAAATCGCTCTTCGCCATGGGCCGGTAATAGGGCTGCACGTGCATATCGAGACGGCATCCGGCAGTGCTGGCGATCAACGCCAGCAGCGCGGGCAGAACTCTTCGGAGGTTGCGCGTCACGCCCATGGCTAGCTTGGCACCTCCGCGATCATGCGGGGAGCGAGGGCCGCAAGAAACGAGCGCGTGCGCGCGGCGTCGTACTTCGGGTCGCTCGAAAACACGATAAGAAAGAATTTATTCCCCGACGCTTTGGCGAACTCCGGCACGTTGAACACCGGATGATAGGGCATGGGCAGGCCATTGAGCGCAATCATGCCGATTGCCGCGGAAAGTCCGGCGAAGAGAATTGTCAGTTCGAAGGTCACGATGATGAACGAGGGCCAGGAGTGATACGGGCGTCCGCCGATATTGACCGGATAGGTAATCACCGCCACCCAATACTGGAGCGCATACGCCGAGATTCCTCCGCTGAGTCCGCCGATTAAGACAACAAGCGCCACGTTATTCTTATGGAAGCCGATGGCTTCGGCAAGTCCCTCGATGGGAAACGGGCTGTAAGCGTCAATCTTTTGATACCCCGCCTCGCGCGTCTTATGAGCTGCGGCCACGAGTTCCTTCGCCGAGTCGAATTCGGCCATCAATCCATAAATGGGAGAATCGCTCATTGTTTCACCTCCGCCGCGTCGTGCACCTGCGACTCCGGCAGCAAGGTGCGCAATTCGAAGATGGAGATCATGGGCAGAATGCGCACGAACAGCCACATGGCAGTTAGGAACATGCCGATGGTGCCGGCAAAAGTCATCCAGTCCCACTTAGTCGGGTAGTACATGCCAAACGAAGAAGTGAGGAAGTCGCGGCTCAAACTAACGACGACGATAATAAATCGCTCCAGCCACATGCCAACGAGCACGACGAACGAGATAAGCCAGAGCCAGCCCGTCGAGACACGGAACTTCTTCAGCCACAGAACTTGCGGGATGAGAATATTGCACGCCAGCAACGCCATGTACGACAAGCGATATGGCCCGTGCAGCCGGTTCCACAGTAAGAACGAATCGAACTGGCTGCCGCTGTACCAGCCCATGAACGCCTCCATGCCATAGCCGTAGCCGACGATAAGGCCAGTGGCCAGCATCACCTTGGCCGCGTTTTCTAAGTGCCGCATTGTGATAAAGTCCTGCAATCCGTAAATCGCCCGGATTGGAATCGCCAGACAAAGCACCATGGCGAAACCGGAATAGATGGCGCCCGCAACAAAGTACGGCGGGAAGATCGTGGTGTGCCAGCCGGGCACAATGCCGACCGCGAAATCGAAACTAACAACAGTGTGAACGGAGAGCACCAGCGGCGTCGCCAGCCCCGCAAGGAGTAAGTAGGCCGTCTCATAACGGTGCCAATGGCGGGCGGAACCGCGCCATCCCATGGCGAGCAATCCGTAGATGCGCTGGACCAGGGGAGTCTCGGCGCGATCGCGCAAGCTGGCGAAATCTGGAATTAATCCGACAAACCAGAACACCAGCGAAATCGTGAAGTAAGTCGAAACCGCGAATACGTCCCACACCAGCGGGCTGCGGAAGTTCGGCCAGTAATTCATTGTATTCGGATACGGGAAAAGCCAGTACGCGAGCCACGGGCGTCCGGTGTGAGCGAGCGGGAAGATCCCCGCGCAGGACACTGCAAACAGTGTCATAGCTTCGGCGAAGCGGTTGATCGAGTTACGCCAGGTCTGCCGGAGCAGGCAAAGAATTGCCGAAATCAGCGTGCCGGCGTGGCCGATGCCGATCCACCAAACGAAGTTGACGATTGCGAATCCCCAACCAATTGGAATGTTAATACCCCAGATCCCCGTACCTTTAATGAACAGATATCCGAGTGCCATCATCAGAATGTTCATCGCCGAGAACACGATCAAAAAGCCGAGAATCCAGCCCAGCGAGACGGGGCGACTCAGCACGATGTTGCTGATTTTCTCGCCGATTGTGGAGAAGGTGTGGCCCGGTGCGATCACCGGCACTCGCCTGTCTGCCACGGGTATTTGTGTGTTCGTAGCCATGCCTTACATGCGCTCCACTTATGCCTTTGACTTTCCCTGTGACTCTGCTTCTAACTCGGCGTTCGGATTACGGACTTCCGCCAGATACGTTGTGCGCGGCCGCGTATTCAATTCGCCAAGCAAAGAGTAGTTCCTCGCCTGCGCTTTCCACTTGTTGACCAAGCTGTTCGGATCGTTGAGATTACCGAAGACGATGGTGTTGGCCGGGCACGACTGCTGGCACGCCGTCTGAAGATCGCCTTCCTTAATGGCGGAATCAGCACGCTCGGCGTCAATGCGGCGCTCGTTAATGCGCTGCACGCAGTAAGTGCACTTTTCCATGACGCCGCGGCTGCGCACGGTCACGTCCGGATTACGCATCAGCTTGAACTGCGGCGTCTCCCAATCCTGAAAAAGCAGGAAATTGAACCGCCGCACCTTATATGGGCAGTTATTCGAGCAATAGCGCGTGCCCACGCAGCGGTTATAGACCATGTCGTTGAGGCCTTCGCTGCTGTGCGTGGTCGCCTGCACCGGACAAACTAGCTCGCACGGCGCATCCTCGCACTGCATGCAGGGCACGGGCTGGAAAAAGCCCTTGGGATTCTCCCGCGGGCCATTGTAATAAGCGTCCACGCGGAGCCAATGCATGTGGCGGCCCCTAAGTGTCTGCTCTTTGCCGACCACGGCAACATTGTTTTCCGACTGGCAGGCAACGATGCAGTTATTGCATCCGACGCAGGCGTTCAGGTCAATCGCCATGCCCCACGAGTATTGTTCTTTCGAGTAATCGAACGGTTTGTAGAGCGTAAGCTCGCCGGGTGGCTCGCCTTCCTTGGCGAAGTTCGGATCTTTCTTGTACTCCTCAAGACTGCGCTCCTGCACCAGCGGCCGCTCGCCGACAGGAGTCTCCATCGTCTGATAACCCTGCGTGCTGGCGAGGTCATAAGTTTCGCCGGTAGGACGAAGCTTCGCACCGTCCGCAGACCATGGAGCTTGGCTGGTACGCAGCGGGTAAACATCGAAGCCGGTGCCGGTGCCAACACGGCCAGCGCGCTTGCGTCCATAACCAAGAAAGACGGTAATCGAATTATCGGGATGACCGGCTTGAATCCAAACTGGGCCTTTGACTTTCTTTCCCTGAAATTCGAGTTCGGCAACGTCTTTGAAATTCAGCTTCAGCCGCTCGGCCATCGCGGGGCCGATCATGATGGGGTTGTCCCAAGTCAACTTAGTGAGCGGCTTCGGGAGTTCCTGCAACCAGCCGTTGTTCGCGAAACGACCGTCGTAGATGGAGGGGTCGCGGCGAAAGTTGATCTCGTAAACGTTGGGAACGCGGACGAGGGTTTTGGAGATTGAATCTTGTGGCAAATGCAACCGCGCGAGGTCGGACTTGACAGGTTTCGGGATAAACGTGGAGCCCGCGATCCAGCCATCATGCAGCGACTTGCGCCAGAAGGCGTCAAAGTCAGTGCCAGTGTGCTGCTTCTGCCAGTAAGCCTGGACAAGATCATGGCCAGTGAGGCCCAACTGCCCCGCCAGGACGGTTATGATTTCGTGCGCGCTCTTGCCGCCATAGAGTGGCTCGATGAGCGGCTGAACGATGCTGACCGTGCCGTCGTAAGCGCGAGCATCGCTCCAGGATTCAAGATAGTGCGCTTCGGGTACATGCCACTGGCAAAGCTCGGCGGTCTCGTTGCGATGCGTGCCGAGAAAAAGTTTCAGATTGACGGCATTCGATGTCAAAGCCGAAGCGAATTCGAGTTCGGCGGGCGCATCGTAAGCCGGATTGCCGCCAAGGATCAGCAGCAGATCGACTTTCCCGGCGCGCATGTCTTCGACGAGGGCGTGCAACGATTCATTGCGGTTGACCGGATTGGCATCGACCGGCTCGGTATAGAAAACCGTCTTACCGACGTTGCCAAGCGCTTCATTGATCGCGTGCGCGAGCGCATGAACTACAGGCGGCTGATGATCGCCAGCGATCACGACACTCGCTCCGCGATGCTTAGTCAGATCGGCCGCAACTGCCTTGATGAACTCAGATTCTCCCGGAGGCCCAACCTCACCCACCTTGATGCTTACAAGCGCCGCCAAAGTCTGCGCAAACGCCTCAACGTCACGGGCTTGCATCGGCAGCCGATGATCCGCCTTCATCCCCGTCGACGACGGCGTGCTCTCGACCACATACAGCCGGTTCATGTTCCCATCAGGATTGCGCCGCGCTGCGAAATCGCGCGTGTAGCGCGCCCACCCAGGGAATCCAGCGTAGAGGAAGTCGGCGTCGAGCGAGACGATGACGTCCGCTTTCGACAAGTCGTAGCGCGTCTCGACCACCTCGCCGAACGCCAGCTTCGCGCCTTCGTAAACATTGTCGCGGTTGATCGGCTCGTAGACGTGCCACTTCGCCTGCGGATTCGCTTCCAGATAACTGCGAATCTGCGCGGCCAGCGTGGGCGAGGAAACGGTCTGCGTCAGAATGCGGACCCCGCTGCCCGCCACGCTCTTCTGCACGTTCATGGGTCCGCGAACGGCTTCCAGAAACGCATCGAACGAGCGAATGTCGCCCATGTAGGTGACGTTCTGCGCCCGGTCGGGATCGTAGAGATCGAGAATCGAAGCCTGCGCGTAAACATCGGTGCCGCCAAGGCTGGCGGGATGCTGCGGATTGCCTTCGATCTTCGTCGGACGGAAAAGATGGCTTTCAACCAGAATCGGCGAGGCATAACCGCCGAGCGTGAACGCGGTCGCGTAAAACATCGGTCGGCCCGGGACGACGTTTTCCGGCTGCCGCACATAGGGCACGATCTCGGTGATCGGCATCCGCGTGCAACCGGTCAAACCGGCGAGCGCCAGCGACGCGCCCATGGTCTTAAGGAAGCCGCGGCGCGAGAAGTCGTCGAGCCACTCGGACGCGCCTTTCGGAAACTCGCGGTGCAGCATCTCCTGAAACTCTTCGCTGCCCGCCAGCTCTTCGAGGCTGCGCCAGTACTCAGGGCCGGTCGTCTCCTCGATTTGCGCCTTGACGGCGGCGAGGTCAAGCTGCTTGCGCTTGCTTGGGCAAACGTCAGTCCCGGCAGCGACTTCGGCCTTGGTTCCGGGCGGTTTCGTGTTTTGCGCGTCCATGTTCATTCTTAAATTCTTGGTGCTTCTCTTCTGTTCTTTCGATCTCGCGATCGTCGGAACGTGCCAAGCCCGCCGCTAGCGATGGCAGGTGTTGCAACTGGTAATGTCGTTCACCGACCGCACTTTGTATTCCTGCTTCAGGGCGTTCCCCAGCGCTTCCTGATCGGAGTATGCCGTGCCCTTCACAATGACGGGCTCTTCCGTGGAAGGCTCCTCATAGCGCATGTTGAACACTTGTTCGCGCGGGCGCAGATATTTTTCCGGAGCGCGGTGGCAGTCCAGGCAAAATTCCATCTGCAGCGATGCGTACTGATATACCAGCGGCATCTGGTCGACCGGCCCGTGGCAGGTGTTGCAGCCCACGCCCTTGTTCACATGGATGCTGTGATTGAAATAGACATAGTTGGGCAACTGGTTGACGCGCGTCCATTCCAGCGAGCGTCCCGTGCGGAAACTCTCGCGCACCGGCTCCAGGTAAGCCGCATTGGTCCAGATCTGCGCATGGCAGTTCATGCAGGTCTTGGTAGGCGGAATGCCGGCAAAGCTCGATTCCTCGACCGACGTATGACAATAGCGGCAGTCGATGCCAAGCCCGGTCACATGGTGCTTATGGCTGAACGGGACGGGCTGCGATTTTCTCACTCCGGCATACGTGATGTACGGAGACCGCTCAACCTGCACCATGGCCCAAAAAATCCCGGCCGCGGCAAAAACGGTCAGGACCATGGAGGCCCGGGCAATGGCATTGCTGCTGCGTGGAAAGATCTGCATTGATAGCGATTGTGAATTTATTGGTGTTGCGAAATTCGCTTGCGCCGCTCACGGCCGGCTGCGTTCGTATGATTTCCGTCACCTACTGCTGTGATCCACGTTACTGAAACATGCGAGTATAACAGGTATAGGGCAAAATGGAACAGGCTCGCGCAGCTTTTCTTTGTGCTGGTTGAGGATCTAAATTCAGGCGCTGGATGGTCTCAGTTCAAGAAACTGGGCCCTGAGAAAATCTGAACGCCTCGCCGCATAATTTGAGTCTTGGTTCCCGGCTGAGGATTCACTTTTTGATTCGCACCTTGGTCCGCGTCCAAGGTTCACGTCCAAGGCCCGCAACCGACGGCAAGGACGCACTTCATGGGCGCGTCATTTGCCGGTTTGCGGCTTGAAGCGGTCGTCGACTTCCACCTGGTATCCGGCGACCAAACGATTGGTTTCGTTCGCCATTCCGGCCACGGACATCAATTCTTTGAACTGCGCATCGGTCATGCCTTTCTTTTTCGCCGCGGCGGTATGCGAAGCAATGCAATACTCGCACTGGTTCGTCACCGAAACGGCAACGTAGATCAGTTCCTTGGTGAGCGGGTCGAGGGCCCCGGGAGCCATGATCTGCTTGATGTCTTCCCAAGTCCGCTTGAGCGTCGCCGGATCGTGCGCAATCGCCTTCCAGAAATTGTTGATCCAGTCCGTCTTGCGCGTGGCCATGATGTCGTCATAGACAGCACGGACTTCCGGGTTGGCGTCGGCGTATTCGATCAGTCCAAACAGTGACATGAAGTTTCTCCCGTGGAGTGCGATGGGTGGATCGTGAATCGTGAATGGCGGATCGCAGCGAATGAAACCTCCACTGCTCCCTGGGGCTCAACATGCCCCGTCTGGTCAGCTTCTTTCCGAGGTCATGAAACCGAGGTCATGAAAAAAGACAACGGCGCATAAATCCTTTGAATCGTGGTCCGCAAAGGCTGCCGCGGCCCGGCGACTCAGGCTATGACTTTTGTCACGCCTTAGGAAGTCGCGGCAGCCATGCCGACCTTAATCAGCACCCAGAAGGCGAACCAGCCAAACACCACCGCAAACGCAGTTCCACGTTTCACCTTGCTGATGCAAGTCACCCCGATCGCCATCAGGGCCAGACTCCAAAAAGTGAGAACATCCACCGAACTCAGCAGGGCGTACAGTACCTTGGAAGAAGTCGGATCGACAATAATTCCGAGATTGGTCGCGGCAGGATTCTGAATGAGGAATCCATCGCTGCTGACCCCCGCAAGCAGCGAAACAATCGCCAGCAACGACACGAATATCGCAGGCAACCAGGCGAAAACCACCAGGGCGTACATGGTCTTGAATCGGATGTCCGCATTTGCGACAAACTTGAACGTCCCAAACAACACCGAGGCAATGATGAGGTAGTAGAGCAGGCCGACCACAGGAGATACATAAGAGAACCCCCTCCAGAACTTGGTCTGCTGCTCCATGACCTTCTCATGCTGGTCGGCCGGCAAGCTATCCATGCGCTCGGCTTGCTTCGGCTGGATTCGTATCTGGTTCTCCACCACCTTGCGGAAGCCGACCTTCTGATCGACGGTGTAAACAAACATCACGCCAACGATCGCCGAAATCAGAAATGGGAGCCACCAACTGGCGCTCCGCCGCAGGTCGGTGAAGGTCTTGCTCGGTGCGAAAAACGTGTTGAGGACGCGCGCCGGTTCGGATAACGGCGCGACTTCGGCAACGGGCCCAGGAGCCGGCGGTACGGGCATGGCAGACATCTGGAATCACCTCTAATAGGAGTTTCGGCGAATTGTAGTCTGCGAGCAAACCGTAGGCAAGCGCAAAGCGCCATCGTGTGGCTGCGGGGCTAAGCCTTCCAAGGACGGGGCCCAGCCCCGTCCCTGCACAAAACCCCAGGTCACGACGCCGCCATCTCCGGCGTCGCCGCCAGCAGCTTGCGCGTGTAAGCGTGCTGCGGCTGCGCCGTGATCCGCTCCGTGCTTCCGGCCTCAACGATTTGCCCGCGATACATCACCGCAATGCGGGTCGAGAGGTAGCGAACAACCGGCATGGAATGTGAGATGAACAAATAGGTGAGCCCGAAATCGCGCTGCAATTGTTGCAGAAGATTCACGATCTGCGCGCCCACGCTCACGTCCAGCGCCGAAACTGGCTCATCCGCAACAATAAACTTTGGCCGCAGCGCAAGCGCGCGTGCAATCCCTATGCGCTGCCGCTGTCCTCCCGAGAACTCGTGCGCATAACGCGGCATGGCCGACTCATCCATCCCCACCGCGCGCAAAAGTTCCCGCACGCGCTGGCGGCGGCCATCGCGGCTGCCGGCCTCGTGGATCGCCAGCGGCTCGGCGATCACGTCCCGCACTCGGAAGCGCGGGTCGAGCGATCCGAACGGGTCCTGAAAGATGATCTGCATGTCGCGCCGAAGACGGCGCAATTCGGCCCCGTTCGCCTTCATCAGATCGATGCCGTCAAAAAGCACCGCGCCCGAAGTTGGTTCGATGAGACGGAGAATGAGCCGTCCCAGCGTGCTCTTGCCCGAGCCGGATTCACCCACCAAGCCGAGCGTCTCGCCTTGGTGAATGTCGAGGGAAACATCGTCCACGGCTCGCACTTCGCCCGCGCGCCGCCCGCCGAACGGAGATTCGGCGAGGCCAAAAGTCTTCGTCAAATTGCGAACTTCAACCAGCGCCACGAAGTCAGAGTAGCAGTTCTGGGCAGGCTTTTGGAAAAGGCCCGGAACATTCTATCCGGCGGGTCCTACGCAACCCGCGTCGTCGTTACGTCCCACTACGACTGGCGCCGCCCCGGTCGGGCAGTCCCACAACTAGGGACCGCCGGCGCGGCAGCTCGTCATCGGAAATCTCCGCCAGAAAATTCAGTTCAATCCCCAGCCGCGCGCATTCCTGACATGCCCCGTCGTTGAAAAAATAGACGATGTCGCCGCCAAATCGATCCTTGGCGCGGCGGCGTTCATCCATGTCGAAAGGGCTCACCGCATACACTTTGATCTCGGCATGTTCGCGCAGGACGGCGCTGAGCTGGCGCTGGAATCCGAGCACCCCTTGCCGCACTTGCGCCATCGTGAATGCAACCACGCGATAAGACATAGTGTGAAGTCCTGCCGTTCGACTTAGCTTAAGCAGATCGCGTCATCGGATCATCGGACGACCAAGGACCGAGCGGTCTTTAATGACCCGATGGTCAGATCACCCGATCACTCTGGCTCTTATCCCCGCCGCCCCCATCATCCTCCCCGTTACGCCCTTTTCTCCGCGGAAGCTGAACAGCAGGTCCGTGTGGCACGCCGTGCACGGTTCGACCGCGTCGATATTCTTCGCCAGCACGCCCGCATCCAGCAATTGCCGCCGGTTCGCTTCCACCAGATCGAGGAAGAGCTTCACCGGCAGTTCGCTGTGTCCCGGCGCGCGCGCCGTCAGGAACAGCAGCGGATATCTCTCCCGCACCGCATCCGATTCCTTGACCTCGCGGAACAAGCTCCCGGCGTATGCGAACTGCGCTTCAAATCTGGCGCGCACTTCTTCGCCCACCTCGTAGCAGCACTCATGCACGCCCGGCCCAATCGCCGCCACCAGCTTCCGCGGATCGCTGCCAAACTGCTTCCGCATCTCTCCGACGCCCTTTTCAACGATGCGCTTGGCCGTACCGCGCCAGCCCGCGTGAAAAACGCCCACCGCCCGCCGTTCCCGATCCGCAACCATGATGGGAAGGCAATCGGCCGTTTGCACCGCCAGGAGCAACTCCGGCGCATCCGTGATCAGCCCGTCGCCAGCCAGAAGCTCTGCCGGCATCCGGTCAACCCTATGGATCAAATCGGAATGAATCTGCCGCAGCGTAACCAGCGGCCAGCTCTGGCGTCCAGTCGTTGTGATTACGCCCAATTCCTTGAGGAAGAGCTCGCGGTTGCGCTCGACGGCCGCGCGCGAGTCGTGCTTCGTGAAGCCCAGATTCAGCGCATTTCCACCGTAGACGCGCGAAGTCCCGCCCAGCCGCGTCGAGAAAGCGTGCGCCAGCCAGTCCAGCTTGCTCAGCTTCTCGGAGTGCAAAAGTTGTAGCTTGTTCCTTGCGGCGCGATTCGTCACCACTCTTCGATCATACCCGACAGATCGGGTCATTGAATCGTTTGGGCATTAAGCCATGGAATTTCGGCTCCGAGGTTTCAACGATTCAATGCCTCAATGAATCAATGCTTCAATAACTTACTTCTTCTTCACCAATTCCACGTCAATCTGGATCTTGACGTTGTCACCGATCACCGCTTCACCGGTCTTGAGCAGGTTGTTGTAGACCAGATTGAAATCCTTGCGGTTGATGTTCGTGGTTGCGGAAAATCCGCGGCGCGCATTGCCCCACGGATCGGTCAATTCGGGCGTGGGGCCTTCGCCGTCGAGCGTGACCTCGCGCGTCGTTCCGTGGATGGTCAGATCGCCAATCACCTGCACCTTGCCGCCGCTGCCGATGATTCGTTTGGACTTAAATTCGATGGTCGGGAATTTTTCAACGTCGAAGAAATTCGGGCTCTTGAGATCTTTGTCGCGCATCTCCACCCGCGTATCGACCGAGTTGACGTCGATCGTGGCCGATACTTGGGACTGGGTAACGTCTTTCTCGTTCAGAACGACGCTTCCCGCCAGCTTCGTGAAGTTCCCCGTGACATTCGAGATTCCCATGTGGCGCACGGTAAACTGCGCCGTCGAGTGCGCCGGGTCGATGGTCCAGCTCGAAGTCTGAGCGAGCGCCGATAGACTCGCGAGAAGGGCGAGTGCGGAAACGAAACCAATCCGTTTAGCTGTTTTCAGCATGACGATTCAACATCCTTTGCGTGAGTTTTCCTGGAGACCAGGGCTTCCATGCCTGGGACAGAGTTTCCAGGCATCTTTGAATAACAATTTGATGTGGCGCGCTTGCGCGAAGATGCAAAAAAGCGGCGGAGCGCCGGGCGTCTCCGCCCGGCTGGACGAGCGAGATGCCCGTCCCTCCCCCGCATAACTCACATCGCGATCATGGGCTCTAGTGCTCGACGTCGAAATAAATCTTGGTGGTGGCGCGGTACTGCAGGACCTTGGCTCCGTCGATCTGCAGGTCGAGCGAATCCACGTGCGCCCACTTGATACCGCGCACCGTCTTCGCCGCTTCCGCCACGGCGCACTCCGCCGCCTTCGCAAAACTCTCTTTTGAAGTTCCGATTACCTCGATAATCTTCTGCGTCATTCCATTCTCCTCTCTGCCTCCTCGGAATTGTACCCCGATTTGCCCACCGCGCGGTCGTGTGCGCGCAGCCACACACCGGCCAGCGGCCTGCGATTCCAGGACTAACTCTTCGCCCCGCTAGGTTTCCCCTTGTGTTTCTCTGTGACCCGTGTGGTTCGAGCTTTTGCCTTGCACCGCAAACCCATCCGAGGCGCCTCGGACCACACTTTCCTTGAAACCGCCCTAAAATGCTTCTGTGAACCAAGCTCCTATGAGTGAAGTCTCGTCCAGCATCGCTTCGAACGACCGCGGACTTTATCGCGGACGCCTGGCGCCCTCGCCCACGGGGCTGTTGCACGTTGGTCACGCGCGGACTTTCTGGATCGCGGCACAACGGGCACTCGAGCATCGGGGAACATTGATCTTTCGCAATGAAAATTTGGATCCGCAGCGTTCGCGGCCGGAATTTGCTCGCGCCATGATGGAAGACCTGCGCTGGTTGGGAATTCGTTGGAGCGAGGGACCCGATTGCGGCGGCTTCTATGGCGCGTACTCGCAGAGCGAGCGCCGGGCGCACTATTTGGAGGCTTGGCGGCGGTTGCGGGAGGGCGGATTCCTATATCCGTGCCGTTGTTCGCGCAAGGACTTGGCGCAGGCGGCGAGCGCGCCCAACGATGCGGATGACGAACCCGTGTATCCCGGAACTTGCCGCGAACGGCACGATGTATCCAAGTTCGCGGAGCCCGCCGGCCTAAACTGGCGGTTTCGCGTTCCCGATGGCGAGGCGCTGGAGTTTACGGACCTGAATCTGGGCCGGCAGCGCTATGTCGCAGGAACGGACTTCGGCGATTTCTTGGTCTGGCGGCGCGACGATGTTCCCGCTTATCAACTCGCGGTCGTGGTCGACGATGCGGCGATGCGCATCACGGAAGTCGTGCGTGGCGAGGATTTGCTGAAGTCGACCGCGCGCCAACTGCTCTTGCTGCGCTCGCTCGGCCTCGCTGCTCCCGATTATTTTCATTGCGAACTGGTGCGCGACGCCGCTGGCGTCCGCCTTGCGAAACGCCACGATGCGCTCAGCATCCGGCATTTGCGCGAGACCGGGATGACGCCGGAAAAGGTCTTGGCAATGGCCGGGTGGCCATGATGGGATGGCACTTTCGTTTCGCTCCCGAGTTACCGGCGTAGCTTCAGATCCGCGCGAACGCGTCCTACCATTAAGAGAACAGCACGGCATCAGCGAGTGGGAGGGCATCATGCGGCGCAGGGTTATGCAGCGCAGAGTTCTGCAACGAATGTTCTCGAGAATTGTGGCAATCGCGCTTTTGATGAACGTGGCCGCCTACGCGCAGTCGCTGGGCGACGTGGCGCGAGAGAACCGGGAGAAGCAGAATGCCCAGAATCCATCCTCCACGACGAAGCCAAAGGTAATCACGAACGCCGACCTCCCGCAGGATCCGGACAAGAAACCGTTGCCGAGCGCGGCGCAGCCGGCGGCGAGCGGCAAGCCCGCCGACCATCGCCCATCGGATTATCGTGCTGAAGATCGTCGCTTCGCGGAACAACGTCTCGCGGAACAACGCGCGGCGGAACAGCGCGCGGCTGCGCAGTGGAAGCGGCAGATTCTGGTGCAAAAAAACAAAGTGACAACCCTACAAGCGCAGATCGACCAGATCCACAGATCGATTCGGTCCGCAAACGGGGGTGTCCAAGCCCAGGGCTCGTTCAACCGATATCAGGCGCGGCAACTGCTGCGTGCGGCGCAGATCCAGCAGCAACTCAACCAGCAGCAGCGGAAGCTCGATCGGATGCAGGACGCGGCGCGCCACGCCGGCATGCACACCGTCGTGTACGATCCGTAGCGTTGCCAGCTTTCACCTGTCGGCTACTCGTTTTCAGTTGTCCAAAGCTCCCAGGGCACGGAGATTCTCCTGTGAATCTGGCGCTCTTTGGCGTCCGCCCCCCATTTTGTACGGATTTTCAGGGGGTATCTTACTGGAAACCGCATAAAATGTGCATAAAGTGCTACTATTCCACAGCGTAGTGCGCTACTATGCGATGAATACAAGCAAATTTGCAAGTTCCTGAAGGAGGAATGCATGGCTTCTGGTATGACCAAGACCCAACTCACCCGCCACCTGGCCGAGAAGCTCGGCACCAACAACAAGACGATCGCGACTTTTCTGGAGTTCCTGGCAGACGTTGCGATTAAAGAGACGAAGAAGAACGGTGTGTTCGTTGTGCCCGGCCTCGGCCGCCTGGTGAAAGCGCATCGCAAGGCCCGCATGGGACGCAACCCGCAGACCGGCGAACCGATCCAGATCAAGGCAAAAACGGTGGTAAAGTTCCGCGTGGCGAAAGCCGCAAAGGACGCGATCGCGCCCCCGGCGAAGAAATAAATCTCGCGGACAACAGTGTCCGCGCTGCATCGTCAAAAGGGCCGGCTTCGGAGCCGGCCTTTTTTCTCTCACCGAAATTGTCACAAATCCCACGTCGCGCGCTCACAGACTTCGCAGAGGGGCCTAACGCTATACTGCCGAAGAAGGCGCAAGAAAAAGCGCACAAAAAATGCCCGATGTTCCAAACTTGGCGGCAGCGCTCCGGCGCTATTGGGGATACCACGAGTTTCGCCCCAAGCAGGAAAATGTGATTCGCAGCCTGCTCGCCGCCCGCGACACTTGCGTGGTCATGCCGACCGGAGGCGGAAAGTCGCTCTGCTACCAGCTTCCAGCGGTGATTTTGGGAAACACGGCGGTAGTGGTTTCTCCGCTGATCGCGCTCATGCAAGACCAGGCCGCGCAACTGGCGCAGATGGGCATTCCGGCCGCGGCCATCAATAGTTTTCAGAGTTCGTCCGAACGCCGGCAGGTGATGGAGAAAGCGGCGCGCGGCGAATACCGGCTGCTTTATCTTTCGCCGGAGCGGCTGGCCGCGGAAAATACCTTCGATTGGCTCGCCAGAGTTCCAGTGGGCTTCTTTGCCGTCGATGAAGCGCATTGCATTTCCGAGTGGGGACACGAATTCCGCCCGGACTACCGCCAGCTCAGCCGCCTGCGCACCAGCTTTCCGGCGCTTCCGATTGCGGCCTTCACCGCCAGCGCCACGCGCCAGGTGCGGCACGACATTCTGAAGCAGTTGCAGATGCGCCATCCCGATCTTTACATCGCCAGCTTCCATCGCAAGAATCTGCGCTACATCGTGCATGAGTGCGAAGCTCGCACGCAGATGGATTTGCTCGTCCGTGCCTTGCGGCATTACGCGGGAGAGAGCGTCATCGTCTATTCGCCCACCATCCGCCGCGTCGAGGAAACCGTCGAATACCTTGAGGAATGCGGTATCGCGGCGGTCCCTTATCACGGAAAGATGGAAGCGCCCATACGCCGCCAGAACCAGGAACGATGGATGTCGGACGAAGCGCGCGTGCTCGTGGGGACCATCGCCTTTGGCCTCGGCATCAACAAGCCCGCCGTGCGCGCGGTGATTCACCTCTCGCTGCCGCAATCGATCGAACAGTATTACCAGGAGGCGGGACGCGCCGGGCGCGACGGCCGTCCTGCGGATTGCGTGCTGCTCTGGCAAAAGCGGGACTTCATTCTTCTCGAATACTTCATCAACAAAATTTCGGATGACGCCGAGCGCGAGCGGGCCTCCGAGCGAAAACGCGTGATCGGCCGCTTCGTGGATTCTCGAAGCTGCCGCCACCGCCAAATCTGCCTGCACTTCGGCGAGACTCCGAAATGGGAGCGCTGCGGCAACTGCGACCATTGCGGGGCGAAGCCAGAATGGTTGAGCAAGGAAATGGTCGGCGTCCAGACGCCAGAGGTCGCAGCGCGCAAGACTCCTTTTTCGCCCGAGTCTTTTCCCTCCACTTTCAGATCGCTGCCGCCGCCGGAAAGACGACCCGCGCGGGATACGGCGCCGCCGGAAGCCGATTCGGCGCTGGCGGAATATCTTCGCGAATGGCGGCGCAATATGGCGCGTGAGAACAAAGTACCCGCGTACATTATTCTGCATGACAGCACGCTCGAAGAGCTGTGCCGCCGCCGCCCCGCGAATTTTGCGCAATTGAAGCAGGTGCCGGGCATTGGCGAGCGCAAGGCCGACGTGTACGGCGCGGAGATTCTTCAGGCCTTGCGCAACTTTGGCGCAGGCGCGCGCGCCACGTCCACCACCTCCAAGGGGCCGGCCCCTGCGGAGCAGACTCTGCAACTATTGAACGAGGGGCGCAGCTTCGAGGAGATTGCCCGCATTCGCGTGCGCCAGATTTCGACCGTCGTTTGCACGGTGGCAAATCTCATTGAAACCGGCCAGGTGAAGTTGGATCCCAAGTGGATTTCTCCCGGCGCGCAGCCGCTGATTGAGGCCGCTTGTCTACGGCAAGGCATCGAGCAATTGCGCGACATCAAGGAAGCCGTGCCGCCCTATGTCAGCTTCGACGACATACGGCTGGTGGTGGCGCATCTGCGAGCCGAAAACCGCGTGCGGGCGAAGCTGGCCTAGACAAGTTCCGCCTACAGCAACGCGAGAAACCTTCCTAAGTTTTCATCCCGAGCGAATTCCCTGTGTCCCCCCGTCTCCCGTGTGATTAAATTCAGGTTGTGAAAGTAGCCATCGACATCCGTCGCATGACGGAATTCGGGATTGGCACCTATATCCGCAACGTGGTCCGCACGCTGGCGCGCCTGGATCGCGAAAGCCAGTATTTCCTCATCGGATCGCCCGACAAAGTGGCGGAATGCGGCTCGCTGCCGCAGAACTTCCACCCGGTTCCGCTGGAGGGGCGCGGCGACACGCTGAAGGGGACCCTCGATTTTCGCGCGACCGTGCGGCGCCTCGGTTGCGACCTGGTCCACGTCCCGCACCTGTTCTGGATCCCGAGCGGCCTGGGTTGCCCTTATGTTCTCACCGTGCACGATCTGCTTGAGCACATGTACGGATCGCGCGACGCATCCAGTTTGCGGCGCAGCCTCCACCAGCATTTGACGCGGCGCGTGTTGCGCAAAGCGGCGCGCGTCATCGCGGTGTCGCAATTCACCAAGAACGAAATCCTCAAGCTGCTGGCCATCCCGGACGAGCGCATCGAAGTGGTCTACAACGCGATTGACGAGCGATTTCTGCGCGGCCATGCCACCGAATCCGACCGCGAACTGATTGCTCAGCGCTACTTGGTGAACTATCCCTTCATTCTCTATGCGGGCGCGATTCGTCCGCACAAGAACGTGGTGCGCATCATTGAAGCGTTTTCGGCGCTCAAGAGCGAACTGCAAAAGGAGCGGCGGTTCCCGGACCTCAAGCTCATCATCATCGGAGACGATCTTTCCAGCCATCCCCGGCTGCGGCGCACGGTGGTGCGCAGCGGCGTGCAGAACGACGTGCGCTTCCTCGGATTTGTGCCCATCGAAGTGTTGCGCATTTTTTACGATGTCGCCAAGATTTTTGTGTTTCCATCGCTCTACGAAGGATTTGGATTGCCTCCACTCGAAGCCATGGCCCACGGAACTCCGGTGGTCGCCTCAAACACTTCGAGCCTGCCAGAAGTGTTGGGCAACGCGGCGTTCCTCGTGAATCCGGAAAACGTCTTTGAGATCCGGCGGGCCTTGCAGCGCGTTTTGCTCGATCCCACGCTCCGCGCCCGGATGAAACAACGCGGCTATGAGCAGGCGCAGCGGTTTTCCTGGACCTCGTCGGTCGGCAGGCTGCTGGAGATCTATCGCGAAGTGGCCGAGGCCCGTGCGTTCCGCAGGGTCGCGGCGGATTGACATTGCGCAACCCTTGGAGGACGCTGGAATCCGCGCGGCTGGCGATTCAAGAATAACAATTCGCCTCGCGAGGATTTCCCCTGTGTTCCTCGGAGCCTGCCCTGAGCGAAGCCGAAGGGTCCTCTGTGGTTCAGGCTTTTCCCTTGTGCCGCAACTCTCTCCGGGCCGCTTCGGATAGTTGCGAAATTCAAGTCGGAGGACGAGCGGGGATCGATCGGGAAGTCTCGATCAGGAGATTCTGCTCAACCGCCCTTCTTTCAGATCGAAGACACCGCCTCGCCAGTGGATGCGGTTGCCCATGAAACTTGCGGCCCAGACGAGCGGCGCAATCCCGTCTCGCAAAGGCAGCAGCAAAATATTACGCAACGATCCGTTGCGAAACACCGGCCCGTCGTGAAGCACAACCTCCGCAGCGGTGAACCCCACGCCCAATCGCGCGGCCAGCGTCAGCGCAAATAGCAGCCACGCCCACCGGGCGCCGTCTGCCGCTAGCAGCGTCAGCAGCGCCCAGGGCAGGCCGAAGGTGAAGAGAAGTCCGGCGTATCCCCAGCGGCGCGCATCTCGAATCGTCCGCGACCACCGCAGTTGATGGCGGAAAAACTCGCCCAGCGTGTAGGCGGGCAGAAAGGTTGTGACCGTCGCAGCGCTGAGTTCGACCCGCTTCCCGCTGGCGGCGATGCGACGGCCCAGTTCATAATCGTCGGCCAGATAATCCCACAATGCTTCAAAGCCGCCGATGGCTTCGAGGTCGCGGCGGCGAAACCCGAGCGTCGATCCCAATCCAAAGTGCAATCCTCTTTCCAGGAACCGTGCGCTCAAAACGCCGAGCACAAAGTCGGTGCCGATCCCCAGGGCTTCGAGGCGCGAGCCAAGCGTCGCGCCGGCGACGCCGCGATAAAGGCAGGTTACGAGCCCTACAGAATCGTCCGCCAGCGGCGCAATCACTTGCCGCAAATAATCCGCTGGAACGCGGATATCGCTGTCATTCACCAGCAGGATTTCGTACCGCGCCGCCGGCAGCATCTGCGCCAGATTGCCGACCTTAATATTTGTCCCCAAAACCCGCTCGCAAACGATCAGATCAATTTGACGATGGGGATACTTCGCCTGAAGTTTACGCACCAACTCAACGGCGGGATCGGCCGGATCGCTCACTCCAAGAATCAATTGAAATTCCGGATAGTCCTGCTCGCAGTGACTGCAAAAACTCTCCCAAATTTCGGGATCGACGCCTTTCAAGGGCTTCAGAATGGTGACCGGCGGAAGTTGGCTCTCTGGCAGCGCAGTCTGCTTCAGCTTCCTGCGCCTGTCGCGGAGGAAGCTCGCCAGCGCAAGCGCGGACAAAAAATAAAAAAACAGGCTGCCAACGGTTCCCATCGCGGCCACAGCTTCGAGCAGAACTCTTGCCGTCAATGACGCCATCACCAGCAATCTTACTCGTAGCGCAGCGACTCGATGGGATCGAGGTTGGCCGCCTTCCACGCCGGATAAATCCCAAACAGTAACCCCTCGGCCGCGGCTGAGAGAAAACCAAAGCTCGCCCAGTACACCGACATGGTGGCGGGCAGCGCATCCCAAATCATGCGGATTGCGTAAGTAATGATCGCGCCCACCAGCACGCCCAGTATCCCTCCGAGCGCCGTGAGCGTGATCGCTTCGAGCGTGAATTGCAGCAGCACATCGCGTTTGCGCGCCCCAATGGCCTTGCGGATTCCGATTTCCCGCGTGCGCTCGGTCACCGACACCAGCATTATGTTCATCACGCCCACGCCGCCCACAATCAAGGCCACGCTCGAAACCGCGAACATGAAGATAAACACCGCTCCCGTGATCTGGCTCCAGACATCCGATAGCGAGTCCTGCGTGAACACTGAGAAATTATCCGGCTTGTCCGGTGGCACCCGCCGCCGCCGCCGCAATAACTCTCGCATTTCGTCCACGGCCTTGGCCATGTCGTCGTGCGACGTTGCCTTGACGCTGATGAAATGCTGTTTCAGTTCGGGGTGCAGTTTACGCAGCGTGGCCAGCGGAAAATAGACCTTGTTGTCGTCGGGATTCTTGCCGCCGCCGAACGCGCTCTTCACCTTCTCGGCCACCCCGATCACCGCGAACAACTGCCCTTCGATATTGATTTCCTTGCCCACCGCGTCGCCGCCGCCAAACAGCTCCTCCGAAGTGTCGGCTCCGATTACGATCACCGATGCGCGCCGGTCGTCGTCAACTTCGCTGAACCAGCGTCCCGACGTCATGACCAAATCGAATACGTCCTTGGCTGACGCCGTGTCGCCTTCCAGGATCGTCTGCTTCGCCTTGCGGTCGCCATACTTCACCACGTACGTGCCGCTGCCAAATTGCGGCTCCACATAGCGGATGCCGGCCGTCACCGCCTTCACGTGCGGCAGGTCCTTCATGGCTTCCGCGTCTTCAAACGTCAGTTCTTTGCGCACCCGCAATTCTTCCGTGGGCCGCGTGAACGTTATCGGCAGATGGAAGGCAAAAATGATGTTCGATCCCATGCTGCTGATCATGCTGTTGACGTTGTCGTTGAGCCCGCGCACAACCGACGAAATTCCAATGACCACGGCCACGCCAATCACGATGCCCAGCACGGTCAGCCCCGACCGCAGCTTGTTGCTGCGAATCGTGGCCAGCGCCATCCTGATGATTTCACCGAATTCGCTTGTGGCTATCATGGATTCAGACCTTTTCACCGCCAAGACGAAAACTGTACCGGGAAAACATATCCCTCGCAATCGTCGCTTCCAAAACTTTCGCCACCGGCCCAATGATGGCGCACATTGCCTCGGCTTTCCCCCGTGTAACCCTGTGCACCCTGTGGTAAAGCCTTACGTCTCAAATCGCAGCGCCGCGATGGGATCGAGCATCGCCGCTCGCCGCGCCGGATACACTCCGAAGAAAATACCAATGCTCAGAGCAACCAGGAGCCCCGCCAAAATTGACCACGTTGGCACCACCGACGGCATCCCGACAACAAGCGTTACTGTCTTGGCGGTTGTAATGCCGAGAACAACTCCGATCGCACCGCCCAGGAGCGCAAGGATACAGGCCTCAATCAGAAATTGACCAAGCACATCCGACCGCCGCGCGCCCAGCGCTTTTCGCACTCCGATTTCCCGTGTGCGTTCAGTCACCGACACCAGCATGATGTTCATGATCACGATGCCGCCTACAATCAGCGCAATGGCCGCAATGCCGATCATGGCCCCGAAAAACGTCTTCGTTAGGTTTGCCCAGATGCTCAGCAGGCTGCTGTTGTTTTCCATGTCGAACGAGTCGGCCCCGGCCGCGGAATCGTGCCGCCGCGCCCGCAGGATCACCCGCGCTTCATCCATCGCGGCTTCCAGCGTGGCGCCCGTGCCGACCGCCTTGGCGGAGATGCGCATATTCGTGTCGTGGCTGCCATACTGTTTCATCCACGAAGTCATGGGCATGAGCACATAGTTGTCCAGGCTCTGCCCCAGCGTGCTGCCCTTCTTTTTCCCGACCCCGATGATGCGGTACGTCCAGCCATCCACCCGAATTTCCTTCCCCATCGGATCGACGCCCGGCATCAGCGTATCTCCAATGTCGGTCCCGACCACGGCCACGGGCGCGTTGTTTCCCAGGTCTGACTCTCCCAGCATCCGCCCCGAATCGATGTCGATGTCCTGCGTGATCGCGACCGCTGGCGTCATCCCCTGCACCGTGCTGTCGCTAAGCGACTCCTCGCCGTATTTCACATGGCCGGTGCTGACGCGCGCGTAGGCTCCCACGTAGGCGCACAGCTTGCAACCTTCCCGCACCGCCCGGTAGTCGTCCATCGTCAGGTCTTTGCGCTTCTGGGCTTCCAGAAAGTGGTCGATGTTCGTCGTCGCCGGCGAAACCTTGAACACGATGAATACGTCCGCACCCAGATTGAAGATTCGCTCGGCTACGTAGGTATTGAGTCCATTGACGAACGTCATCACGGCAATCACCGCGGCCACTCCGATCACCACGCCCAGCAACGTGAGCGCCGAGCGCAGCTTATTCGCCCACAGCGACTGGAACGCGATCTTGATCGCCTCGGAGATGTTCATTGGTCGATGACTTTCGCGTCTCGCCGCGGCCGTGCGACCGCGGGAGCGGGATTTCTCCAAACGAGTCTAGCAGGACTAAGCGGCCAAGCCCATGCGGAAAGCATCTACAGAACGGGCCTGTTGTGTGGGGAATGCTTGATAGTCCAGCCCCGGAGGGGCGGCCAAACTTAGCCCACCGCTTCAGCGGTGGGTAAAGTGCAGAAAATGACCCAAGTCCCGGAGGGACGACCGAGTTCTCACTCCAAAGCCACTGACGAACCGATGCGCCAGCCTCACGCCCTACCAGAAACAAAGCGCATCGAGAGTTTCACCGACACAAACGTCACCAGCAACGCCAGCACGGTCCAAATCGCCGCGTCCTCCAGATTCCCGTGAAGGATGGGCGTCAACACCGATGGCCACGACATGGAAAACTGTGCGCCCGTGGATGCTCTCCCCAACTGCGCGACGGCCACAACTCCCGCAACCAGAACCAATGCCAGTACAAGGCCACCCACAATCAGGCCGGGCAGAGCGCGCTTCCAGGGAAACGGAATCGGCGGCGGCGCCGCAGCTTCGCGCCGCACCGCGTCCATGACCGAGACGGCGAAGCCCGACGACGGGAGAATCTCATCTCCCCGGGAAAGAATGCGATCAATTTCGCCCTCGTTTTTGTCGTGTCCAGTCGAGCGTCTCATCAAGCCTCCTTCAGACGCGGCACAGTGAGTACCTGCGGAAGTTTGCCGCGCAGTATTTCCCGCCCGCGAAACAACCTTGCCTTGACCGTGCCCTCGGGCAGGCCGAGGCTTCGCGCCGCGGTCGTGACGTCCATGTCGTGAAAGTAAAAAAGAATCAAGGCTTCGCGATACTTCGCTGGCAAAGCACCGACCGCGCGCCGCACCGCCAAATCCCGATCCCGATCTTCAAGGCCCCCGTCGGATGCGCGCGCGTCCCGAGGTTCTGCAATGTCTTCGAGCGGCACCGGCACAGCCCGCGCCGGGATGCGCCTCAGTTCCGAACGATAGAGGTTCGTTGCCAACGCGAAGAGCCATGTGGAAAAAACCGCGTCCTTTCGCCACTGGCCGAGCCCGCGGTAGGCGCGCAGAAAAGCTTCCTGCGCCATCTCTTCGGCGCGGCCGCGATCGCGGCAGAAGCGATACGCCAGGTTGATCAGCGGTCCCTGCCACCGCCGGACAATCCCCTCAAACGCAGAGATGTCGCCTGCCAGCGTTCTTTCGACATCGGTCTGATCGTCGCTAGCGCTCACTCTGCACTCTGCCTCAATAGGTACGACTGGGCCGGCCTCTCGCCGGTTGCACTATTTTCGTCCAGATTCGGCCCGGCAATGCAAACAAAATTTGCAACCGCAACCGGGCCGCTGCGGTCTTACCGGATGAAAGCAGAAGAACTTCAAGGAGCTGACAATGGCATTCGATATAGATAACAATCTGGTTCCGATCGCAGGCATCATGGTACCCGTCGTGGGAAGCATTGCCCTGTTCTCGTTTCTGGCGGTGGCGTCCTGGTCCGACGGCCGTCGCAAGGAGAGAGAAGCATACTACAGGAGCGAAACCCTGAAAAAGATCGCGGAGAGTTCAGGGGAGGGAGCCAAAAGCGCATTGGAACTCCTGCGCGAGCAGGAGAAGAACGCTGCCAAACGCCGCCTCGAAGGCATGAAGCTGGGCGGTTTGATCACGCTCGCCGTCGGCATCGGTATGATGGTGTTTCTGCACGGGGTCGAGCACAGCGAGCCGGCTTATCTTGTCGGAGTGATCCCACTGCTCATCGGCTTCATTCTGGCCGCGTATGCCTTTCTCCTCGCGCCCAAGGAACAATGAGGAGTAATAGGATCCGCCATCACAACGTGCGCAATAACCGTGTTGTAACTTTGTCTTGAAGAGACTGTGTGAGAACTCGTTGCCAATCAATCCGGTGGATCGACACATCGCAGAATCCAGCCCCGGAGGGGCGAACTAGCTTAGCCCAGCGCTTCAACGGTGGGTAAAGTGCGGAAAATGTCCCAAGTCCCGGAGGGACGACCAAGTTCTCGCACTTCTCACGACCGGCCTCCTTTCTTAAGTTGTCATCTTGAGCGAAGCGAACGACCTATACGTCCTCTTAAATTACCGCTCGCCTTGACATCCCGAGATATAATAGAAACAGGCTACCGCCCAGTGTTACGGTAGGCGCAATTGGATCTAAGCCCTTTGACATCAAGATTTTGCGAGACGTTATCAGCGTAACTCATTGATTCTAAAGGAAACCGCAGAATTCGCGTGCAGTTAACTCCTTTGTTATCATGATTTTGCCTCTAACCCATTTGTTTTGAAGATTTTGAAAATAAAGCCTTTAAGTTCAAGATTTTAGATAAATAGGGGGGTGGGGGGTACCCCATTCCGCTGCTCGATCCGGCGTGAAGTGCCAAATCCTGCACTTCGCAGTCTTGCACTATAATGAGTTGTTTGGCAGCCGGACCGGACGGTCGCTGTCGTGAGACAGAGGAAAGTCCGAACTCCGCAGAGCAGTGTGCCGGATAACGTCCGGGAGGGTGGCCCATCCTTGTGTTCTTTGCAAGGGTGGGTTGATTCGACGGAAAGTGCCACAGAAAACATACCGCCCGGGCCGCAAGGCCCTGGTAAGGGTGAAAAGGTGCGGTAAGAGCGCACCGCCGCCGCAGTAATGCGGCGGGCAGGGCAAACCCCACACGGAGCAAGACCAAATAGGGAGGGATCTCCCGGCAAGCTTCGGCTTCGCCAGGAGCGCGTGCCGGCTCGGCGCGCCACAACCTCCGGGTAGGTCGCTTGAGCCCCGCAGTAATGCGTGGCCCAGAGGAATGACCGTCCCGCCGCAAGGCGGACAGAATTCGGCTTACAGGTCCGGCTGCCATTCTTTAGAAGCTATCCCATCAATTGCTTAGGGTAGTGCACGGCTTCAGCCGTGCCGCTCAAAGTCGACAAACACGCGGGCTTTAGCCCCTGAGGGAGCGGCCACTTTGCTCCTTTGGTTCCGACGAGATCGGTCCCAGCTTTGTCTCTTGGTCCGCCGGACATTCAGTTCGCCCGTGGTTTTCGCCGCGCACCCTAGTACACTATTCGCGGAGAAACACGTGTCTACCTGCTCGTCTTGTGGTACGGAGTTGCCGCTGGCTGGCCGCTTCTGCTCTTCTTGCGGAGCGCCCGTCGGTTCCGACAATGTCGCAACCGTCACTTCTGATCGTGCAGCCCCTACCGGCTCCGACGACGTGGCCACCTTGGATTTCGGCCCTCCCCAAACGCCACGCCAGCCGCGTCCTGCATCGGCCTCCGCTCCTCGCCCACCGAGTTCCTCGGCGTATTCCCTGAGCGAAGGCCGCTTTCTTCCCGGACGTTTGCTCGCCGGCCGTTATCGCATCATCGCTCTCTTGGGAAAAGGCGGCATGGGTGAGGTCTATCGTGCCGACGATCTCACGCTCGGCCAGCCCGTCGCCCTGAAGTTTCTTCCCGAGGAAGCCAGCCGTGACGAGAGCCTGCTGGAGCGCTTCCGCAATGAAGTGCGCATCGCGCGCCGCGTTTCGCATCCCAATGTCTGCCGCGTCTACGACGTTGGAGAAGTCGACGGTCACACCTTCTTCACCATGGAATATGTGGATGGCGAAGACCTGGCCTCGCTGCTGCGGCGCATCGGCCGTCTTCCACAAGACAAGGCCATCGAAATCGCCCGCCAGCTTTGCGCCGGTCTCGCCGCCGCCCACGCCAAAGGCGTCCTGCATCGCGATCTCAAGCCCGCCAACATCATGCTCGACGGCCGCGGCCAGGTCGTCATCACCGACTTCGGACTCGCCGGCCTCAACAACCAGATTCAAGGCGCGGACATTCGCAGCGGCACCCCGGCCTACATGTCGCCCGAGCAACTCACCGGCAAGGAAGTCACCGCTAAAAGCGACCTCTATGCGCTCGGCCTCGTGCTCTACGAAATCTTCACCGGCAAGCGCGCTTTCACCGCTGAAGCCCTCGCTGAACTTGTCCGCACACGCGGCGAAGTCACGCCCAGCCGTCCTTCTTCGGTCGTCAAAGATCTTGACCCGGCTGTCGAGCGCGTCATTCTCCGTTGTCTCGAACCGGAACCCAGCCGTCGTCCCGCATCCGCGCTCAGCGTAGCGGGCGCGCTGCCCGGAGGCGATCCTCTGGCTGCCGCTCTGGCAGCGGGCGAAACGCCTTCTCCCGAGATGGTGGCGGCGGCCGGCGAAACTTCAGGTCTCGCGCCGCGGATCGCCATTGCCTGTCTCGCGGCTATTCTGATTGGCTTCGCGGCAACGGTCTATGTCATCATCGGGCACAGTGCGCTAGATCGGATGGGGGTGGAGCAGTCGCCGGAAGTCCTGACGCAGAAGGCCCGCGAGATGATTGCGCGCTTCGGATACGAAGGCCGTCCCGCAGACAGCTTTGCCGACTTCGACTACGACTACGACTTTGTCAACTACGTCGAGAAGCACGACAAGCCGCTTCCGCAATGGGACCGGATACTGAAAGCCCGGCCGGCCGTGCTGCAATTCTGGTATCGGCAGAGCCCCGAGCCCCTGATCGCCACCGACTTTCATAACTTCCCGCTGCTCACGCCGGGAATGGTGAACCAGAGCGATCCGGCTCGGATCCTGTCCGGGATGGTTCGTCTTCAACTGGATCCTCAGGGGAGACTTGTCGTGTTTGATGCGGTCCCGCCGGAGGTTTTTAGCGTGTCTACGTCCGCTCCCCCGGCCTTCAACTGGGACCTTCTCTTCAGCGCAGCCGATCTTGATCCGGCGCAGTTTCAGCCGGTTCAGCCCACATGGAACTCGCTTTCCTCCTCGGATATTCGCGCCGCCTGGACCGGAAAGTGGCCCGGCACCGAACGACCTCTGCGCATCGAGGCCGCAGCCTTCCAGGGGAAACCGGTTTTCTTCCGCTTGATCGGCGACTGGACAAAGCCGCCGCGAATGCAAGAATCGCCTGAGTCCACCGCGAAGAAGGCCAGCGAAATCATGTTCCTGCTTCTCGCGGTGGCGATCATGGTGGGAGCTGTGTGGTTGGCGCGGCGTAATTACCGGCAGGGCCGCGGAGACCGGCAGGGCGCTTTGATCCTTGCAAAAATCGTTTTTGGGCTGATGATCGCGCTCTGGGCCCTCCGCAGCCATCTCGCCCCCGGATTCGGGACTCTCATGCCCATGGCTCTCGCCATCAGCACGGCATTGTTCCTCGCGGGCTTGATCTTTGTCATGTATCTCGCCATTGAGCCCTACGTCCGCCGCTATTGGCCGCAAGCCGTTATTTCGTGGAGTCGTTTGCTGGCGGGGCGGGTGCGCGACCCTCTGGTCGGCCGCGACATCCTGTTGGGCGTGCTCCTGGGCGTGATTTGGATTGCGGTCTTCGGCGTCGCCAGGTTTGTAGGCATGAGAATGGGAGGGCCGCCCGGGTTGCTTTCCACCGATTGTCTGGTAGGCACGCGGCGGGCCCTCGGCGCGTGGCTCGCTCAGGTTCCGTCTGCAATCCTCGTGACGCTCGAGTTCTTTTTCGTATTCATGGGATTGAAGGTCGTGCTCAAGAGAGACTGGCTGGCCACTATCGTGTTTGTGGCGATTTTCACGGCCGCCGGTGCGCTGAGCTCCACCAACTCCCTCTATATCGCGCTGAACGCGGCGACCATGACGGTTGTTTACCTCATTGCGGCCCTGATCGTATATCGCTTCGGGCTGGTGCCGCTGGCGTGCGCGATCTTCACCGTCGATCTGCTCGCCAATGTGCCGTTCACTGGGAATTTCTCCGCCTGGTATTTCAGCATGACGATGTTTGCGCTGCTCAGCGTCGTCGCTCTGGCCGCGTGGGGTTTCTATCATTCCCTCGGCGGCGAGCCCTTGTGGAAGCCCGAGCCGTAGCGCGGATTCACCGTTCCTGTCACCAGCTCGTGTGGAGACTGCCGCCCTCGGCCGTCCATGCCGAGCGTAAGCTCGGCAGCTGCCGGTTGTCACAGCACCCGGGGATTCGCTATCGCGCGTGCCGCGAACAAGTCCGGCGAAGTAAACCCTCTGTGACTCTTGTGGTTGAAACCTCGCTCCCGCTGTCTGAATTCCGCGGTCCTCTTTGCCAGCCGTCGCAATGAACCCTATAATTGAGACTCGGCACGAGTCCACGGCGCCAACCGTATCCCGAAACTCGTGATTTCACCCGATTGCATTACTGAATAACGCCACTGCAGGTCAAGGAGAACTTCATGTCCGCACCCAGCCGTCGTCCGGAAATTCGCCGGCGCCGCACTCGCGCTGAAAAAATCACCAAGCTGCGCAAGCGCCTCGCCGCTGCTTCCGCCTCCACCGACAAGGACCGCCTAACCGCCAAGCTGCATCGCGCCGAGTTGGTCTCCCCCGGAAACCCGTTGCTAAAGGGCGCATAGCTGGAGAAGAAGCGAATCGGCCCAGCGCGAGCACCCTCGCTCGCGACGAATTGCCCGCGATTCAAGCGGAATACACGATCTTCCCGCCAACTATGGTCGCGACCACTTTCCCCGTGAGCTGCCATCCATCGAAGGGCGTGTTCCTCGATTTCGAGCATGACTTCGAGGCGTCGAAGGTCCACCTCTTCTTCGGATCGAAAACGCTAACGTCGGCGGCCGAGCCCCGGACCAGCGAACCGCGGCCGCGCAAATCGAAACAGCGGGCCGGTCCGGCGGTGAAAAGCTCCACGATACGGGCAAGAGGGATGCGCTTCTCGCGATGCAGCCTGGTGATCGCGAGCGCGAGCGCGGTTTCAAGTCCGGTGATGCCAAACGCAGCGCGCTCGAATTCCATTTCCTTTTCGTGGGCGGCATGGGGAGCGTGATCGGTGGCGATGGCGTCCACCGTGCCGTCGGCAAGCGCGGCCAGGATGGCTTCGCGATCGGATGCCGAGCGCAACGGCGGGTTCATCTTGTAATTGCTGTCGTAGTCGCGCATGTCCTCGTCGGTCAAAGTGAAATGGTGCGGCGTGACTTCAGCCGTAACGCGGGCCTTGGCGCGCTTGCCCCGGCGCACACTTTTCAGCGCGTCCGCCGTGGAAAGATGCGCGACGTGCAGGCGGGCATTCGGAATCTGCATCGCGAGTTGCACGTCTCGCTCCACGATCGAGGCTTCAGCGGCTGCGGCCATGCCGCGCAACCCGAGACGGAACGAACGCGCGCCCGCGTGCATCGAGCAATTCTCCGTCATTCGGGTGTCTTCGGCATGTTGCACCACCGGGAAATTCAGCTCTCCACCCAAGACCAGCACCTCGCGCATCAAGTCGTCTTCGAGGATGGGCCGGCCATCGTCCGTGACCGCAACGGCCCCAGCCGCGCGTAGCGCGCGGAAATCGGAAAGCGCCGTGCCCATGCTCGCGCGGGTCGCGGCGGCAATGGCAAACACATTGACCACCGCGCCGCGTTCGGGCTGGCGAAGCCACTCGATCCACTCCACGGAATCGACGACCGGGTCCGTGTTCGGCATGGTGCAAACCGAAGTGAAGCCGCCAGCAGCGGCGGCGGCCGTTCCCGTCGCAATCGTCTCTTTCTGCGTCTGTCCGGGCTCGCGCAGGTGGACGTGCAGATCGATGAAACCGGGCGCGACGATGAGTCCGCGGGCATCCAATTTTTCGTCCGCGCCGCCTTTGATCTTGTTGGGAAGCGCCACTTCTACGACGCGGCCATCTTGCAGCAGCACATCCATCGGCGCGTCGATGCGGGCCACCGCGTCGATCAGGTGGCCGCCCTTGATGAGCAGGGTGTTGCGGTTCTTGTCTGAGCTTGTCATCGCATCTTCCCCACTGCCCGCGCCAGAATCGCCATGCGCGTCAGCACGCCGTTGTGCACTTCCTCCAGAATGCGCGACCGCTCGCCGTCGGCGACCTCGCTGGTCAGTTCCAGACCGCGAATGATCGGGCCGGGATGCATCACGATCGCATCTTTGTGCGCCATCTTCAATCGCGCCGGGGTCATCTGGTAGCGCGCGATGTACTCCGTAATGTCGATCTTCAGCCCGGCAAGGCGCTCTTTCTGCACGCGCAGCAGCATGACCACATCGGTGCCGCGCAAGGCGTCGTCGATGTGCCGCGTCACGCGCACGCCGGGAGCGATGGTCACCGCAACGTCGGGCGCCAGTTCCGGCGGGCCGCAGAGAATGATCTTCACGCCGAATTTGCTTAACAGGTGGCACGCCGACCGCGCCACCCGGCTGTGAAAAATGTCGCCGACAATCGCAACTTGCAGGCCCTTGAAGCTCTTCTTGTTGCGCAGAATTGTGTAGGCGTCGAGCAGCGCCTGCGACGGATGTTCGTGCAGCCCATCTCCGGCATTGATGACCGGTACGTCGATGTGCTGGGCCATCAGGTAGGGCGCCCCGGCGTTGGGGTGGCGGATGACGATGATATCGGCGCCCACCGCGCGCACCGTGTACCCCGTGTCGAGCAGCGATTCGCCTTTCTCAATGCTCGAACCGGCGGTCTGGATGAGCACGGTGTGCGCGCCCATCGATTTCGCCGCGATCTCAAACGAGCTTCGCGTACGCGTCGAAGGCTCGTAGAAAAGAAGGAGCACCCGCTTGCCCTTGAGCAGGGGCCGCGCTTTGTCCGGATTCATGCGCCGGGCTAACTTCAGAAGCTCCAGTATCTCGGCTGCTTCGAGGTGCTCGATGTCGAGCAGGGAACCGCGCGCTGGATTCATAATCGCCTAGTTTAAGCTACAGATATCTACAGTTTTTCCATCAGCAGGACCTTCTCCGCGTCATCCACCTCGCGAAGTTTGACCTCAATCGTCTGCTGTTCCGTTGTCTGTACCGTTCGTCCAATGAAGGCGGCCTCAATCGGCAATTCTCGATGGCCGCGATCGATCAATACGCACAACTGCAAGCGCTTCGGGCGGCCCGAGCGAAACAGCGCGTCCATGGCGGCGCGCGCCGTGCGCCCGGTATAGAGCACGTCGTCCACCAGCACCACCGACTTCCCCGCGATGGGAATTTCCATCTCCCTCTTCTGCACCACGGGCTTCGAGTCCAGGGTCGAAAGATCGTCGCGATATAGCGTGATATCGAGCGTGCCGATCGGCACCGGTTTCTTTTCGATGCGTTGGATAATTCTCGCCAGCCGCTCCGCCAGCGGAACTCCGCGCCGCCGGATGCCCACCAAAGCTAGCCCCTCTGCCCCATTGTTCTTTTCGAGAATCTCATGCGCCAGCCGGATCAAGGTGCGCTCCACCTCGGATGCCGACATCAACTGCGCTTTCTGCTGCATCTCCCCGGGAAGCCCTGGCGCAAGTGAATTCATAAACGCTGCATCATAACCTGTGCGGAAAGATGAGAGCAAGGGCCGCGCCTGAAACCCGCTTCGATCCCGGCTGAATCACACCCGGGGATTGCGGGGCCGCATAAACAGCGACGCCAGCGCGCCGCCAATGCAGGCGAGCGCCACCGTAAAAATCATCCCCAAAAAAAATGTGATCGCCAGCCCCGACGGAGTAAATAGGTTGTGGATGCTTGCCTGAACCTCCGGGTCGGCCACGTTGGCCCCGAACTTTTGCGCGACCTTCAGGATCGTTTCGCTGTATTCCCGCTGGGCATGAAAGACCATGATCCGAATCGTGATCAGCAGGGCGTTGATGGCGAAGGCGACGACTCCGGCCGCTCCTCCAACCCTCGCGCTGAGAGCGGCGGGAGGCGCGAATCCATTTTCGCGACGGTAGAAAAAGACAGCCAGCGCCCCGGTCAGCGCAATGCCGAGAAATGGGATCATCCCGATGAAAACGCCGAGCACGCCGGCCTTGAGCGCGGCCCGAACGACCATCCCCCGGTCCATGGCGCCAGCCACGGCTTGCCGCGGGTGCGGCGGCCCGAGCACCCTCTCCCCGGGGATCTCCACCAAAGACTCGTCCGGCGCGGGTTTCAAACCCGTGGCAATTTCAGCATTCGAAGTCGCAACCTGCACGTGAATTTGAGGAGCGCGGCATTGCGGACAAAACGGCCGGCCGTCCTCGACCGTGGTTCCACACTGTTGGCAAGGATGTTCCACATCTTTGAAGCTAGCGCACAACGAACCAACAGGGCAAGGCATCGGATGATCGGATCGTCGCGCCATCGGGCCATCGACTGAACTTCCAATCTCCCGATGCCTTCAGATCGTGTCGTCCGAGCCCGTATGCATGCGGACATAAACCAGGGCGAAGCGGCTCCCGTGGCCGCTCGGCTTCACCGAAACGACGTGCTGGTTTCCTTCGGTCCCAACCTTCAACTCCACCGAGTCTCCGCCGCCGTCACCGTCGCACGAGACGGGCTTGGACATCCCCTTGTCGCCGGATGAGGAGTCCACGTGGCCGCCGCCATTCCAGCCGCCGCGGCACTGGATGGGCTTGCCATACTTCTGCAGCTCTTTGTCGTAGTAGGCGGTGATTTTCGCAGGAGCGTCGTCGGAGGTGAACTCCGCCGCCACCACTTTCAACGAGAATCCCGGCACCGCAAGGTTTACGTTGGCGCTCTTCTTGTCTTCGCTGTCGTCTTTCGGAGCGGGCTTGGCGCCAGGATAAATCGTCAGGCCGGCGTCGCGGATATCGGCTTCCTCGCTGACGTGCAAATCGCCTATGGGAGACTTGATGTCAACGTGTTTCTCGCCATCCTTGCTCTTGTCGTTCGCAGTGATGCTGCAAGCGGAAAGAACGCAGAGGGCGGCAAACAACGCGCCCATCGGCAGCTTTGCGAAAACGCTACGGCTGATCGTCTTACGGTTGGTCGCTTTACGGTTGAACATGAGAGGAACCTCCTGAACTTGGTTGGGCCAAACTCGGCCGGGCGGCGCGCTCGATCCCTTCGCCTCGCGATGCGATGCCCGGAATCGTGACCGGCAAGTGCCCGCGGATCGGGATCTCCCCGAAGATCGCCTTCACCGCCGCCGTTTCCGATACGGTGGCATCGGAGAACGCGCACACATAATTCTGTATCGCGGGGAAATCCCGCGCCACATAGGGATTGCCCATGGCGAGCACGACCGTATGACTCGCGGCGCGATCGAGGATCGCGGTCAGCAAAGCTCCCGTGGCGTCGTTCATGGCAACGGAGTTTTTCAAATCTCCCTCGGCGCGCACCATCTTGCCCGCAACCGGAACCACATACACCGCGGCGATCACATGCTCCGCCGCTTCCACCGCTTCGATCACCGAAGGCGTCATGCCCGCGGCCGATCGCGCATCCACGTAGATCGCGCGGGCGTCCGGCACCCGGTCTAGAATCTGGCGTTCCAGCATACGTCCGGAGCCGGAGCGCACGTCGTCGCAAAAAACCACCACTACGAGACGATTGCCTGCCGCTGTCAATGATTGATACGGAAGCACAGGCTTCATAGTTCCAATAGAAGTTCCAGAAGATTGCAGCGGGATCACCCTACCGTTGTCGCGGACCAGGGTAACGGCTTCCTCGGCAATGCGCTGGCCCGCGGCCAGACTTTCCGGCTTCGCGATCTCGCTGGAGAGCTGCGCGGAATCCGCCAGCCGCGCCTTGTTCAAGCCGAGAGAAGCCTTCGCTTCCAGGATCTTGCGCACGGAGTGATCGAGCCGCTCGCGGCTGATTTCGCCGCTCTCCACCGCTTGCACCATCGAGCGGTAGCTGGCGTCAAGATCGGCCGGAAGGATCAGCACGTCGTTGCCGGCTTCGAAAGCCTCGACCGCCGCCCGCCCGGTGTTCTTCGCGTACAGGCGCGTCAGCCCCGCCATTTCGAGGGCGTCGGTCACGACGATCCCCTTGAATCCCATGTCTTCCTGCAGCAGTCCGGTCACGATCGGCTTGGAAGTTGTGGCCACGCGGTCGGGCTCGGCGTCGAGCGCGGGAACGGTCACATGCGCCACCATGACGGCATCCACGCCCGCTTCGATCGCGCGCCGGAATGGCGGCAGCTCAACCGCATCCAGCCGCGCCCGGTCGCCCGTCACCTGCGCTAGGCCAAGATGAGAATCGGTCGCCGTGTCGCCGTGTCCGGGAAAATGTTTGGCCGTGGTCAACATGCCGCCTTCGTGCGCGCCCCGTATGTAGGCCGCCACGAATTCGCCGACCTGCTTCGGGTCTTCTCCAAACGAGCGCGTGTTGATGATGGGATTCGCCGGGTTGGAATTCACGTCGGCGACGGGAAAGAAATTCCAATGCACTCCGATGGCCCGCGCTTCCATGGCGGAGATGCGCCCAAATGCCTCGGCATTTTCCGGCTTGCCGGTCGCTCCAAAGGCCATCGCATGAGGAAAGACCGTCGCGCCATTCAGCCGCATGGCGACGCCGCGCTCGAAATCCGCCGCCACCAGCAGCGGCAGTTTCGACGACCTTTGCAGCCGGTTGAGCAGCTCGGCGGCATCATACGGCTGGCCTCTAAGCAGGACGGAACCATCCACCGGAACGCTCATGACCAGCGATCCGATGTGATACTTGCGAATGTTTTCGCGCAGTTGAACAAAAATGGGATCGGCGTCGTTCAGAAATTGCGCTCTCACCCAGATCGCGAAGAGTTGCCCGACTTTCTCTTCCGGCGACATCTTGCGCAACGTCTGATCGGCCCACTTCCGCCCAGCTTTGTCGAGGCGAATCGGCCCGGGCCACAGAATGCGGCCTTTGCTCTTGTCGTTGCCCTTAGAAATGTCCTTGGCAAGACCTTTGACCGGGCAAAGCGCCGCAGCCAGCAGCAACGCAATCGGCAGCAGACGCCGGAACATGCCATTGACAATAGCATGGCTCGTGTGGGGACGGGCGCCCTCGCCCGTCCAAGCCGAGCGCAGCTCGGCAGCCATCAAATTTCCCGCTCGACGCTCGCCATGCCTTCCGCCTGAATCGCGTCCGCGTCGCCAAACCCGCCCAGCCAATGCACTTCCGGCTCTCGCCGGAACCATGTCATCTGCCGCTTGGCATAATTGCGATGCGCCTGCTGCGCCGCCGCGAGCGCCGACTCCCGATCCAATTCGCCACGTAAAAACTGCATCGCCTGCTTGTATCCCAGCGACGCAAGCGGTCGCGCTTCTTCTCCATATTTTTCGAGAAGCTGTTCCGTCTCGGCGATCAATCCCTCTTCAAACATCTTCGCGGCGCGTTGATTGATGCGGGAGTAAAGCGCCTCCCGTTCCGGATTGAGTCCGAGCCGTAGAATGCGAAAGCCGCGCAGCGGCTCGCGTCCCTGCCGCCAAAGCTCGGTCATGTTTCGCGGTGAGGTCCGGGGCGAAACCCGGCCAGAAGGTTGGCGCGACGCCATGCACACCTCGATCGCCCGAATCACCTTCGCAACGTCATTGGCGTGAATGCGGTCTGCCGCCGCCGCGTCGAGCCTCCGTAGAATGCGATGCAAATGCTCGGTGCCGCGCTTCGCCGCACGCTCCCGCAGTTTGTCGCGCAGCTCCTCGTTGCGCAGATCGCCGGACCGCTGCGGGCCCGAAAAAAGTCCTTCCAACAACGCGCGCAGATAGAGTCCGGTCCCTCCGCTGACGATGGGCAAGCGCCCGCGCCGCGCGATCTCGCGCAGCGTCTGCCGCGCCTGCCGCGCATATTCTCCCGCGCTAACGTCGGCCAGAGCATCCACGCAATCCAGCAGGTGATGCGGAATCTCCGCGCGTTCTGCCGCGCTCGGCTTCGCCGTGCCGATTTCAAACTCGCGGTACATTGCCACCGAGTCGCAGTTGACAATCTCTCCGCCGAAGCGCCGCGCAATGGCCAACGCCAGAGCCGTCTTCCCGCTTGCGGTGGGACCGAGGACGACTACGGCCAACGGTTCGCGATGCGTCAAATTCAGCGCGCACTCCAGGGAATATACCGCCAGTAGCCTATGACGGTGAGAATGAGCAGCAGGACCGCCATCAGAAGCAATCCGGTGGCTTCCGCGGCGTAGATGGCGTGGTGGTGCTTGTGCATGTTGTCCGGGTGTTTTTCGTCCGGATGTCCGTTGCCACTGATCGGCCTGGACTGAACGGGAGCGTTCACGCGCCTATTGTAGCCTCTTTCAGTCGCTGGCCGTTAGTCGGTATTCGTTGGCAAACAATGCATCGCGAACGACGAACGCCCAGCGACTAACGACCAACGACTTCTTCGCGATACACTACGGGCGCGCCGTCATGCCGATGCCTCCATCCAACCGCGACCCCATGCTTTTCCGCTTTGGCGTTTTTGAAGTCGATCTTGCCGCCGGAGATCTCCGCAAGAACGGCGTCCGCATACGGCTTCAAGGACAGCCGTTTCAGCTTCTCACTGCACTGCTGCAGAACGCCGGCCAAGTCGTCACCCGCGACAACCTGCGCGAAACCATCTGGCCCGCCGACACCTTCGTCGATTTCGATCACAGCCTGAACACCGCGGTGAATAAGATCCGCGAGGCGCTGGGCGATTCTGCATCGAGCCCGCGTTTCGTCGAAACCCTGGCCCGCCGCGGATACCGCTTCATCGCCCCCGTCGACAGCGTCGCGGCGGCTGCGGCATCCGCCGACCACGCGCCGCGGAATGGTCCTTCAACCTCGCCTGCGTCCGTGATCGCGTTCCATCCCGAACTGCATGTGCCCGTCCCCCGGCGCGGCCTGGTGCGTGCCCTTTTCGCACTGATTCAGGCCATGTATCTCATCTTCTACGTCGGCGGTCTCGCTCACTTGCGCGCTGCCGACCGCGTCGCCAGCAGCTTTCTACCGGGTTGGAGATCTCTCGCGATCGTGGGCGCGCTGTTGGTGACGGGAGCCGTGGGAATTCCGCTGCGTTTCTATTTGCTCTCGGCCGTTGCCTTCGATTTCCGCAAGCTGGCCTCGACCTTCGGCCGCCTCTTCCCATTCGTTCTCGCGCTCGATCAACTCTGGGCCATCGCCCCGTTTCTGCTGTTGCCGCGGATCGGCGTCGGCTTGGCCTTTGCCGCGACCGCCGCTCTGCTCTACGTGCCGTTTTCGGAGAGAACTCTGGTCCGCATGGCCTACCGCATCGAGAGCTGAGACTTGCAGGTGAGATTTCCAATGCCTGCGCTCGCATTGGCGGCAAGCGCTTACCATTCCCGAGGCAAAATCGGCCCCTCCGCATCCCCGGTGCGATATCGCCAGAAATGACGCGAAACACCGGCTACAGCCTGCATTTCTGCATCCGGGCAGGCCGGATCGAACCAACCACTCTAGGGCCAGCTATTCCAGATCCTGCATACATTTTCCTGGATCATGTGCAAATCTCATATTTTGTGACGAAAGTGCTGATTCGCAAGCGCTTCCGCCCAACTCAATCGTAACCAACTTAGAAACATAGCTTTAGGAAGTCTTGAACGGGTTCTAACTAGCCCCGCCGACCTTTCTGTGTCGCTGGATTCTGCCCTTCGGCTTTCGCATCCACAATCTTTTCCACAGGTGTGATGTGTCCCACGGTCGCGTTCCCCACCCTTGTCGCGTCGACCGCTCGTGTGCGAACAGGCACCCTCACCCGTCCAAGCCGTGAACCGCTCGACCGTTGCCACGAGGCACAGCAACTACGGATTCGCTCTGCAACCGTGGACAGAGCTTGCCCCCAGACCGGATCTGCCGTTCCCCCTACCGCCCTACTCCCCTGGTTCGCTGTTGCCTTCGGCGAGGTTGCCGAAGCGCGTGGAATTGTGCATAAACGCGAGATTGAATTTCCCGATCGGCCCGTTGCGTTGCTTGGCGATGATGATCTCGGCGCGCCCTCTGAGCGCCGGATCGTCCGGCTTATACAGCTCCTCGCGGAAGATGAACATCACCACGTCGGCGTCCTGCTCAATCGACCCCGATTCGCGCAAATCCGAAAGCTGCGGCCGATGGTCGCCGCCACGGCTTTCCGGAGCCCGGCTGAGCTGCGACAACGCCAGCACCGGCACCTGAAGTTCCTTGGCGATGGCTTTCAGTCCGCGCGAAATGGCGGATACTTCCTGCGTCCGATTTTCAAAGCGCTTGCTGCCGCCCGACATTAGCTGCAAATAATCCACGACCAGCAGGTCAAGCCGTCCTTGCGACTGCCTGAGCCGCCGTGCCTTGGCCCTCATTTCACTGATCGAAACGGCGGGCGAGTCGTCAATGAAAAGGAGCGCGTTCGACAGCTCCTCCATGGCGCGCCCGATCTTCTTCATGTCGTCGCCCCACAGCGAACCCGTGCGCAACTTGTGCGCGTCCACCGTCGCGCGCGAGCACAGCAGCCGCTGCAGCAGCGCCTCACTCGACATTTCCAGCGAAAAAATGCCCACCACTTTCCCGTCGTCAATCGCCGCATTCTCCGCGATGTTGGTGGCAAACGCCGTCTTTCCCATGGAAGGCCGCGCCGCCAGCACAACCAGGTCTGACTTCTGGAAACCGCTCGTCTTCTCGTCCAGATCGGTGTAATGCGTCGCCAGTCCCGTGATTCGCTGCCCGCGTTGCAGCAGCGCGTCCACCGAACCGAACGAGTCGCGGACAATCTCCTTGATCCCCTGAAAGCCCTTGCCAATCCGCTTCTCCGAAAGCTGGAACACCGCCGCTTCGGCTTCGTTCAGAATTTCGTCGGCCGGATCGGCCTGCTCGCTGGCCCTGGCGATCGCCGCATTCGACACGTTGATCAGCCCGCGCAAAATCGCCTTGTCCCGGACGATCCTGACGTAATGCTCGATCGACGGCCGGTCCGGCACGCCGTCCAGCAGCCCGGAGATGTACCCCACATCGCCGACCGCCTGCAGGTCCTTCTTTTGCTCCAGCTCTTCGACCAGCGTGATGATGTCGATCGGCCGCGAAGACTCGGCCAGATCCATCATCCGCGAATAAATCCGCCGGTGCGAATCAATGGAAAAATCCTCCGGCTTCAGATGCTCGGAGGCGTCGTAGAAGGCGTGATTGTCCAGCAGCACCGCGCCCAAAATCGAGCGCTCGGCTTCAATGCTAGCCGGCAAACGCCCGATGCTGGTTTCCAAAGTCGCCACAATATTTAGCTGAGTAGGTGAGTGCCTTGCATCCTATCCCGATTCCCCCTGTGGACGTATGAGGAGCCAGCAGGAAAACCCGTCCGAAAATAAATTTTCCCGGTATCTGCTGTGCGCGTGTAGGGACAGCCGCCTCGGCCGTCTCTCGTGTAGGGACAGCCGCCCCCGGCTGTCCAGCCGAGCGAAGCTCGGCACCGCTCCGCAACCGCAGTATGCCATAAGGCGAACAAAAAGCAAATACCTTCTCGGGAAGGGGCAAACACCTTGGAGGGTGCGCCACGTCTCGCGCTTTTCGAGAAGTGGGCCGCGGCTGCCCCATCCTTTTCGCGCACTTTGCGAAATGTGTCCTTTGTGCAATGCCGCAAAAACCCAAACACCGCCGTCATCCCAGCGCGTGACAGTCGCCGCCGAACTGTGGTAAAAAACTGCGGAACGAGCTACGATGGCAGAAGGGTAAGAACATGCAAACTCTTGATTGGTCCCAATGTTCTGCCGTCGAAAGCGTAGCGGACAGACGCAGCGGTGCATGGGTATTCCGCAATACCCGGATGCCCGTTGCTACGGTTTTCGAAAATCTTGAGGCGGGTTCGAGCATAGAGGAAATCATCGAGCAATTTCATGTAACGCGGGAGCAGATTCAAGCTGTGCTCGAATTTGCCGCCCGCAGCCTCGACGCGCCGCCGATTCCTCCTAATGCAGCGATTTTGACCGATGCGCATTCTCTTTGACCATGGCACCCCAAGTGGCATTGTCGGGGCGCTTTCGGGCCATGATGTCACCGAGGCAATAGAGCGCGGGTGGGACAGAATTTCTAACGGCGAACTGCTCAGAGTCGCTGAGGCCGCAGGTTTCGATCTTTTGCTCACAACCGACAAAAGAATCCGTTATCAGCAAAATTTAACGGGCCGGAAAATAGCCATTGTCGTACTGGGAAACTCGACATGGCGGGTTGTGAGGTCGTACCTCGACCGGATTGCTTTGGTAGTGTCCGAAGCCACGCCAGGCAGTTATACCGAAGTGGAAATTCCCTACCAGTAACACCCCTTCACAGCCCCGCGTCGGAGCTGCCGTTTATCTAGCGTTGCACAAAGGGTAGGTTTCACCGGTTTCACCCGCGCGGGCCGGAGTGATCGACCGGGTGCCGGATTCAAAGCACTTGTCCATGCGTCAAGTATGCCGCAGCCGCTCGAAATTTCAGGCTACTTTTCCGCGTTGCTCGCCTTCGCCTTATGCCGTACAGTCCGGCAGAATCAGAGTAAAATGGACCATGCAAAATATCGTTGACATAACTCTTGTTAGCAATTCCACTGCCGGTATCAAGCCCAAAAAACTTACGGCGCAGACTATAGAAATAACACATCGGCCAGATACTGTTCTTCGAGGTGTTGATGGCATGGAAAGCCCAGGTCGTCATCCATCGACAATCCGTTGGTACGGTGGAACCGTAAGGGACCTCCAAGGTATCACCGATGTTAGGATTGTCGATAGTCGTGGTGCTGTGCTGATCGATGGCCGATTAAACTCCCACTATGGAGTGCCACGAGAGGTAGAAGGATCGGTAGTATTTGACGTCCTGAAGCCCGAATGACAGGCAGTGGTCGGGACTCATTGCATAGGTTATAGCGAATTCTATCGCCGTCGGGAAGGTACGTTGTGGACAAGAAACTCTTTTTTGGCGTGGGAACAGCCTCTGTCATCGTCGTCTGTGCGGTAAGTTTTTGGCTTTACCAGACCAAACGCGCCGAGTATGTTAAATCGAGCGCTCAAAAGCAGTTTTTGGAAGCAGCGCAAAAAGAATTTGCGTCTGGCATTTTGGCTCTAAAGGATTTTCACGTTTCCGGCAAAGACGGCTTTGCGACCGTGACCGTTGCGGGAACTCCTATCTCTGGCCAGTTCGCTGTGATTGTTGACGGTGACGCCGTGCGCACATCGATTAACTCTGAGTTTTCCAATGCAATGCATCAGGCCTTACGCCAGAAGTTGCTCTCGATTACCTCTGCTGGGATGTCCGATTCTGATGGCGACGTTTACGCGGCTTTTTTGCCAAAGGGAGTGGATAAGGAGAAATTTGGCTTCTTAGACGCGAGCGGCACTTTGCAAGAAAACGAGGAGTATGTTTTCGGCATCGGCTGTTTTGATCGGGAATGCAGTGGTGACGCGGACGCCTGGACGATCAATAAAAATACCGGGCAAATGATCGTAGCAATGATGGACACCGGGGAGGCCGCTGAGCAAGACAAGGTCTTGGCCACCGTCAAAGCCAATCCGAACGCGCCCGTATCGCCACCTTCCAAGCCTTCGATACGAAAAATCGATTTGTATGGCGTCCCGCCCGATAAAAAGGTTCCAGCCCCGCTGTTTTGGTGGATTACCAAGCGTAGTCCCGCCGGAATTAATGACAACTCGGTCAATCTAAAAGACGATGAGCAAATAGATTTTTCGTGGAAATACACTGAGTACGCGCCAGATCAATTTTGACACTAAAAGTGAAACGTTTAGCCCGTGCTACTAGCGGCGCGGGTTGCCACGGCCGGGTGCCCCAGGTCTCGCGGCTTTCGAGACCCGTGATTCCACCATCGCGAACCCTCGACTCCTCCACTGCAACCGATGGAGTCTGACCGGGGCAGCTCCGAGGCCGTCGCGCACGGCCTGTCATATTCTACGCAAAGTGACATTCTGTTATAATCGTGTCATATTTCGGAGGTCGTGACAATGGATACGGAAGCCCGGCTGCGGGTCAATGAAAACGGCCGCGTCGTGATCCCCGCTTCTTTTCGCAAGGCGCTCGGAATTGACGCCGGCGATGAGGTGGTGCTGCGCATCGAGGACGATGAGTTGCGCATCACGACGCTGAAACGCCGCGTTGAGCGCGCGCAGCAACGCATCCGCCGGTACATAAAACCGGGAAGGTCGCTGGCCGGCGAACTGATTGCCGAACGCCGCGAGGCAGCCAAACGTGAGCGCGATTAAGATCGTGCTCGACGCGTCCGCCGTGCTCGCGTTGCTCAACAATGAGCCCGGAGCGAACAAGTTGACTACGGAACTGTTGAGCAACGCCACCTGTAGCACGGTCAATCTCGCCGAAGTGCAGGCCAAACTCGTGAGCGAGGGCATCGCCCCGGAGGAAGCGTGGGAAGATACTTTCAGCCCTATTCGGGAGGCCGCGCCTTTTACCGCCGAGCAAGCCAGAATTGCGGGGACCCTGGTTACGCAAACCCGCGCACTCGGGTTGTCATTGGGAGACCGGGCCTGCCTGGCGCTGGCGCTCGCGCTGAAAGCCCCCGTCTATACAGCCGACAAGTCTTGGCAGAACCTGAAGCTGGGTCTCAGCATCCATCTGATCCGGTGATGGCTGCTAGGTGCCGCGGCCATTTCACTTCTGCCATCTGACGCCTGACCTTTTTCATCGCTGAACATCCGTGACTAGCATCACAGACATCCAGCCCGCCGTGCGCGATAATGGAATCTTGATTGGGGCAGTGAAGAGTTGTGCCGTCTCCCAAGACGGCCCTCGACCCTGCCCCAAACCAATTTTCAGCGCTCTTTGACAACCTAAGTCGTTTGTTCTCAAAGACTTTAGCTGTAAGTCCTTTAGAATCAAAGATCGGGTGAAAAATTTCCTCCTAACCCAATGATTCCAAAAGACCGGGGGGGAGGGGGATGGTAGTAAACACGGGTTAATACCTTCTCAGTAAACAGTCGAAAATGATTCGTAGTTAGTCCCAACCCGAAGTTTCCTTAGCGAACTTCCTCAGTTCCCGACAAAGCGCAGATAGAGATCGCGATCGTTGCGGCAAGTTTCCGCCATTTGTTTTACCTTTTCCCAAGCCTCCAACTGACTCTCATCTCGCGCACGATCTTTCGCGCGCTCCCATTCCTTGAGAAAAGCTTCCATCTGCAAGTGGTTGAACACGGTCTTGCCGAAGGGATCAATCCCACTGAGCAACGGGAAATCCGCATGGTTGCTGACCGGAACTACTTCATGCAGCATGACCCACTCACTGCGTTCGCCGAGATCGTCTTCCAGTTTCACGACCAGAGACATCGCCAGCCTCGCTGAGTGACCGAATGGTGCTGGCCGCAATGTAACAGCCTTCGAGGCCGTTGTCCAAGCCAAGCCCTCTGTCGAAGCCAATCTCGCACTTGCAACGAAGGCCATCAAACGACGAAACTAGCGGAACAGGGAACAGCGGAATGAACATCGGCCTTTTCGGCGGCAGCTTCGATCCCATCCATCGCGGACACCTCGCATTGGCCAAGGCTGCCGCGAGCCGCTACGCTTTGCGGCAGGTGCTGTTCGTGCCCGCGAATGTTCCTCCGCACAAACAGCAGCCGCTTACGGCGTTTGTTCATCGCTATGCCATGGTCGCGCTCGCCACCGAGGACGATCGGCGATTCTTGCCGTCGCTCCTCGAGGCGCCGGAATTTGCCCCACTCCGCGGACGGACTGCCGCGAATTATTCGATCGACACGGTTCGACGGGTGAAACAGACTCTCAAGAAATCCGACCGGCTATTTTTTTTGATTGGAATGGACGCTTTCCAGGACATTGCCGAGTGGCACGAAGCGCGCTCTCTGCTGGCGGAATGCGATTTCATAGTGGCCAGCCGTCCCGGATATTCGTTGCGGGATGCGGCCATGTCGTTGCCGGAAGATTTACGGCCTGCGGCGGCAATGACAATGACAGTGACAGTAACAAAGACGAGCGCGTACCAGAAGCGTGCGGCCAGCCGAGACCTCGTGCTGCCGGGAGTGAGGCTGCACCTGTTGGATGGAGTGCGGCAGAGTGTTTCCGCGACCGCGATTCGGGCGGCGGCAGCGCAGGGCGAGCCTTTGACGCGTTGGCTCGATCCGCGCGTGGCGGATTATGTGCGCAAGCATGGGCTGTATCGGTGGAAGCGCGTAAGCGCGTAACCAGGCTGGGCGTCTGTCCCCGCATGGGTTGTGGTGGGCCGGGTTACAATCAATCATCCCTATTATGAAAAAGAAGAATGACCTCAAACAACAGGTAAGTGAAGCCATCCTCGCCTGCCAGGACAAACAGGCCGACGATGTAGCGGTCCTCGAACTGGAAAAAGATTCGGGAGCGTTCACCGACTACTTTGTGATGTGCAGCGGGACGAATCCGCGGCAGATCCAGGCCATTGCCGACGCGGTGGACGAGCGACTGGAGGCGCTGGGCCTGCGCGTAACGCACTCCGAGGGCTACAAACAGGCGGAGTGGGTGCTTCTCGACTATGTGGACTTCGTCGTCCATATTTTCTCGGAGAAGGCGCGGCAATTCTACGATCTGGAACGCCTGTGGAAGTCGGCCAAGCGGCTGGAGCCGGCGGAATTGCTGGCGAAGCCGAAGCCTCGGCGGCCTAAGATTGCCAAACCCAGGGTTACTGAAGCGGCGATTGCCGAAACAGTGGCTGCGAAAGCCAAGAGCACCCCCGCTGCGCCTAAGAAGGCACGAAAGAAAAAGGCCTGACATGCCGGCTTCGAATCCAGCGCCGTGGAGTTCCTCTTTCCGCTTAGTGGCAGCGGAAAGGTGGAAGGCAAAATCGGCGGCGATGGGCGGCGCGGTCACCGAAGCTTTCGTGGAATACGCCTGTCCGTTGCCGGAGATGCGCGTCCTCGATCTGGCCAGCGGCACCGGCGAGCCTGGGATCAGTTTGGCGCAGCGCGTTGGTCCGCGGGGCTCGGTCACAGCGGTCGACCAGAGTTCAGAACTGCTCGACATTGCCGCCGAGCGCGCCCGGAACAAGAAACTCCTGAACCTCACAACCCAGCAGGCCGACGCGCATCATTTGCCGTTTGAGGACCGGAGCTTCGACCTCGCCACCTGCCGCTTTGGCGTGATGTTTTTCAGCGATACCGCGCGCGCACTGGCGGAACTGCGCCGCGTATTGAAGCCCGGCGCGCGCGCCTGCTTCGCCGCTTGGGGCCCGATCGAACAGCCTTACTGGCAAACCACGATGAAGATTGTGCACCGGCATGTGGGCGAGGCAATGCTGCCACCGGGAGGAGCCGATCCTTTTCGGTTCTCGGCGGCGGGCTCTCTCGTAGAGGCGCTCAGGAGCGCGGGATTTCACGAGGCGGAGGAGTCGCTTCGCAATCTGCCCTGGACTTGGCCCGGAGACGCGGATGAAGTTTTCGAATACGCCTGCGCCGTGTCAGCGCCGTTCCGTTCGATGCTGGAGCGAGTGCGGGAAGAAGATTGGCCGGCGGTCCGCGCGGAAGCGAAGGCGGCGATCGACCGCTATCGCGTGGGGGATGAGATACGATTCGGCGCGGATGTGGTTCTGGCGTCGGGAAAAGCCTGAAGCCTCGTGAAGATCAAAGTCGCATGGATCGGGAAGACGAAAGAGCCGGCGATTGAGGCTCTGACGGCGGAGTATTTGAAACGCATCTCGCGCTACGCCGAGGTTGTGGGCGTTGCATTGAAAGATGAAGCCGCGATTGTGTCGCTGGCGAGCGGCGAGCGGCAGAATCAGCGTCAGCAGAATAAAGAGCGGCACAAGCTGGTTCTGCTCGACTCGCGCGGAAGACAGTTTTCCTCCGAAGAGCTGGCTGAGTTCCTGGAGCGCGAGCAAGTGAACGCGATATCGCTCGTGTTCGCGATTGGCGGCAGCGACGGCTTCAGCGACGAAGCGCGGCGACACGCCGGATTCACGCTGTCGCTCGGGAAGATGACGCTGCCCCACGAGTTGGCCCGCGTGGTTCTGCTCGAGCAGCTTTACCGCGCTTTCACCATTCTTAAGAACCATCCTTATCACTTGGGACATTAACTTGATGGTAACGGGGCAGCGGCTAGTCAGCCCCCTGCTCGCGAGACTCAATGCGCCGCCCCGATGCACCTCTGGCAGCTTCATCGAAGCACGAAAATCGCTTACTGTATTCCTTGACAGGCGAAACAAGTCTGAATTTGCTGGCGAGGCCCTCCCCTAATGAAAAATCCGTACGACGTGTTGCGAATGAAGGAACAGGAGTTGACGCGGGTCCGCAAAGAGATTGAGGCTCTGCGGATCGCAGCGCGGTTGCTGGGCGCAGAGGATCCGGGCGCCGCGCAGGGCGAACAAACGCCCGCGCTGTCGCGAGTCGTCGAAATGCCATAGAAGCGTTCCCCGTGCATTCGCGACGTGGATTTCGGCTGTCGCCTGTGCCCCGCACTGGTAAGACATGACACTGTAAGCATCTCCTCTCCGTTGGATGCCAGGCGGACGGAAGCCAAAACCGTCCGCCTTTTTCTGTTTGTTGGGGAGAAGGTCTGGGTTGATGATGACGGATTCCGCAGGCAGGGCTATATTGTTTTGTCATGTCAACCACGCAAACGCTTAACGCGCCTACGGCATCCCGAGAAGGCGACAACGTAAAACCGCACGATGGACGGCTGGTATGCCTCGACGTCTTTCGCGGGCTTTTGGTCGCCGGCATGATCCTGGTTGACAACGGCGATGACAAATCCTACTGGGCCATCAAGCACGCGGAATGGAATGGCTGGACGCCGGCCGATTTCATCTTCCCGTCTTTCTTGTTCCTGGTAGGCGTATCGATGGTGTTCTCGTACTCGGCGCGGCTCCGTCGAGGCGAATCGCGGCAGCAGATACTGTGGCACGCTTTCAAAAGAAGCCTGATTCTAATCGCGGTTGGGCTCTTCGTGAATGGCTTCCCATTTATTGGGGACGATTGGCACGCCTTCCGGTTCGAGGGAGTTACGCAGCGGATTGCACTTTGTTACTTTGCCGCCGCCATCCTCGTCCTGTGGTCGAACCGCCGCGGACAAATCATCGCCATCGCCGCATGTTTATTGGGATATTGGGCGATACTGCGCTTTCTGCCGGTGCCTGGTTTTGGCATGCCGGGGCGCGATATTCCGTTCATGGACCAGAATGCAAACATTGCCGCGTGGCTCGATCGCAAGCTGTTCATGGGACATCTTTACAATGGAAATCGCGATCCAGAAGGGATCATCCACACCATCCCAGCAATTGCAACAACCTTGATCGGAGTGCTGACTGGCGGCTGGCTGCGCTCGGGACGGGACCGCGGCACCATCGCAGTGCGCATGTTGCTCTTCGGAATTGTCGGCTTGGTTGCCGGTGAGGTCTGGAACGTGTGGTTCCCCATCAACAAGAACCTTTGGACCAGTTCGTTCGTGCTCTTCGCCGGCGGCTTCTCTCTGGTGTTCCTCGCTATGCTGTATTGGATACTGGAAATCAAGCAGTGGCGCGGCGCCTGGACGATGCCAATTCTGGTTTTCGGGATGAATGCGATCGCGGGATTTGTTGCGGACTCGTTCGTATACGGGCCCGCCTACACCTTCACTGTAAAAGGAGCAAATGGGACGGCCATCTTGTGGCATGACGCCGCCCAGGCACGCCTGGTAGCGCTGGTCGGAAACTCCGCCAACGCTGCGCTGATATTCTCCGTGGCCTCGGTTTTATTTTGCTGGGTTTTGCTGTGGCTGCTGTGGCGCAAAAGGATCTTCATCAAAGTCTGAGGCCAGGGGCCCGAATCTGGGCTCCAACCGTTTGCTCCCCACCCCCGCCCGGCTATATAGTTGCCGGTACCGCCGTTTTGAGTCTCGTATGTTCACCGACTTCACTGCAACCGACCGCTGGACCAAGAAAGAAGTACACGTTGTCTACCAAGCCTTGATAGTGGCCATCGCCACCCGCCACGCCGATGCGGTGGACATCAAGTTCCTGGTGGACGGGCGGCCGGTCTGGGTCGCGCTTCCGCACCCGGCCTGGGTCGAGTACAAGAAGCGTACCGGGAGACCGATCACCGATCCGCTGGCAAAAGAAATCGCCGGCCATTTTTTGAAAGTAGCGCTGGAATCGGGCGAAGGCCTGGGCCGTGAAATGTACTCGCTTACCGTCGAGGAGACTCTGAAGCACCTGGAAGGCGTGGTGGCGGAGGTTGAACCTCCGGTTTCCGCCATCCGCTAGGTAGATTGCGCCCTCGAAATCGGGCACAATGAGTGATGTCTCGGTAAAGTTGTCCAAAGTGACACGGGCGGATTTTTTTGCGCAGCCACGCCTTTCTGCCCGCGGATGCGATTTTTATGGCGCGGTAAATCAATCGTTCGCCGTTGGAGGAGAGCGTTCTTATGTCTAGTTTAATATCCGATGTGAAGACCATAACCCCAAAAAAGACAGCAACACAGCATAAGCGTTTGAACACCTGGGTCGAGGAATCGGCGCAGCTCTGTAAGCCCGATCGAGTACATTGGTGCGACGGATCCCCAGAGGAATACCAGGCGATGCTGCATCTTATGGTGCAGACGGGCACGGCCATCTGGCTGGCGCATGACAAGCGCCCGAACAGCATCCTTGTCCGGTCGAGTCCGGGAGACGTGGCTCGCGTCGAAGACCGCACCTTCATCTGTGCGCGAACGAAAGAGGAAGCTGGGCCGACCAACAACTGGGAAGATCCGGCGAAGATGAAAGAGAAGTTGCAAGGGCTGTATGCGGGCGCGATGACGGGGCGCACGATGTATGTGATCCCGTACAGCATGGGCCCGATCGGCTCGCCGATTGCTAACATCGGCATCGAGATCACCGATTCGCCCTACGTTGTGGCCAACATGCACATCATGGCCCGGGTCGGCACGCGCGTGCTCGACGTGCTCGGAACCGACGGCGATTTTGTGCGCGGCCTGCACTCGGTGGGCGCACCTCTCGCGGCGAACGCGGCGGATTCGACCTGGCCGAATAATGCGCAGGAGAAATATATTTGCCACTTTCCGGACACGCGCGAGATTTGGTCGTACGGCTCCGGCTACGGCGGCAACGCGCTGCTGGGCAAGAAGTGTCACGCACTTCGCATCGCTTCGGTGCAGGCCCGCGACGAAGGCTGGATGGCGGAGCACATGCTCATCCTGAAGATGACCGACCCCTCGGGCCGGGTCAAGTACTTCACCGGCGCGTTTCCCTCGGCCTGCGGCAAGACCAATTTGGCGATGCTGATCCCGACGATTCCGGGATGGAAAGTGGAAACCGTCGGCGACGACATCGCCTGGATGAAGTTCGGCGCCGATGGCCGCCTCTACGCCATTAACCCGGAGCACGGATTTTTTGGCGTGGCCCCTGGAACCAGCATGAAGTCGAACCCGAACGCCATGCTCACCGGGACGAAAAATTCCATCTTCACCAATTGCGCAATGACGCCGGACGGCGACGTTTGGTGGGAGCAGATGACTGCGGAAAAGCCGCCCGCGCTGATCGACTGGTTGCGGCGGCCGTGGACCCCGGATTCTCCGCGCAAGGCGACGCATCCCAACAGCCGCTTCACGGTGCCGGCAAGACAGTGCCCGGTGATTGCCGCGGAGTGGGAGGACCCCAAGGGCGTGCCGATCGACGCCATTCTCTTTGGCGGCCGGCGCGGCGGGGTGGTCCCGCTCGTGACCGAGTCGTTTAGCTGGCAGCATGGAACGTTTCTGGGGGCGACCGCCAGCAGCGAAACCACCGCTGCCGCTGCGGGCCAGGTCGGCCAGCTTCGCCGCGATCCGATGGCGATGCTGCCTTTCTGCGGCTACAACATGGGCGATTACTTTGCCCACTACCTCAAGATCGGCGCCAAGCCCGGAGCCAAGCTGCCGAAGATCTATTACGTAAACTGGTTCCGCACCGACCAGAATGGCAAGTTCCTCTGGCCGGGATATGGCGAAAACAGCCGCGTGCTGAAATGGATCTTCGAACGCTGCGACGGCAAAGCGCACGCCGTGGATACGCCGATTGGCAGGCTTCCCGAGCCCAAGGACCTCGATACCAAGGGACTCGATCTGCCTCCCGCCAATCTCGCCAAGTTGCTCGGCGTGGATGTGGAAGGGTGGCTTGCGGAAATTCCATTGATTCGGGCGCACTTTGCCCGGTTCGGCAGCCATCTTCCCGAAGGCTTGAGCCGGGAAGTGACGGAGCTGGAAGAACGGCTCCGGAAGACCAAGAAGTAGATTGGAGACAAGATTGAGTCATTGAGACATTGATTCAATGTCTCAATGACTCAATGTCTCAATGATTCAATCG
>JBEKQG010000001.1:0-67399 GCA_049519955.1 Terriglobales bacterium | reverse complement strand
GCCGGGGCAGGCTGCTCCGGGCGTAGCTTCGGCAGTAGTTACTCCCAGGCGCGTTTGTACTGTGTCGGTGATTGGGGCCAGCGGCTCGCAGAGTTCGGCTATGCGTGACGACTGGAGATAGGCTTCGCCGCACATGATTGCGGTTACGCAGGCGGCGTAATCTCTTCCGGCGTCGCTGTCGTAGGGCAGGCCTGCAGCCATTAGTAATGCGCCTAGATTTGCGTAGCCTAATCCTAACGGGCGATAGTCGTGCGAGTTCTTGGCTATGATTTCTGTGGGATAGCCGGCGTTGTCTACCAGAATTTCCTGCGCGGTGGTGACCACGTCCACGGCGTGCCTGTAGGCTTCCACGTCGAACGTGCCGTTGGGCGCGAACTTCAGCAGGTTCAGGCTGGCCAGGTTGCAGGCCGAGTCATCGAGAAACATGTACTCGCTGCACGGGTTACTGGCATTGATGCGCGCCGTATTTTTCGACGTGTGCCAGCGGTTGACGGTCGTGTCGTATTGCATTCCGGGATCGCCGCAGTGCCACGTGGCTTCAGAAATCTTCTGCAGCAGGTCTTTGGCTTTGTAAGTGTTGACGACGCGGCCATCCACGATGGCGTGGGTGGAAAAATCCGTGTCGCGCATGACCGCGACCATGAAGTCGTCGGTGACGCGCACGGAGTTGTTGGCGTTCTGGAAGAAAATTGAGCTGTAGGCGTCGGAATCGGGATGCGATCCGTCGTATCCTTGCGCCACGAGCGCGTGCGCCTTGGCTTCTTCCTTGGATTTGCATTCGATGAAATCGACGATATCGGGATGTTCGATGTTGAGAATGACCATCTTGGCGGCGCGGCGCGTCTTGCCTCCGGACTTGATGACGCCGGCAAAGGCGTCAAAACCCTTCATGAAGCTGAGCGGGCCGCTGGCCGTGCCGCCTCCGCTGAGAACTTCGGTGGACGAGCGCAGCGGCGAGAGATTTGTGCCCGTGCCCGATCCCCACTTGAAGAGCATGCCTTCGGTCTTGGCCAGCGTGAGGATGGAATCAAGCGAATCTCTCACCGAATTGATGAAGCAGGCCGAGCACTGCGGGCGCGTGTACCCGGTAACGCCGAATTCCACTTGCTGGGTGGCGAAATTCCAGTGCCAGTTGGTGGCGTCGGATTTCGGCTCGACCCGCTCGCAGCCAACGTTGAACCAGACGGGCGAGTTGAAAGCCACATGCTGGCGGATGAGCAGATGGACGAGTTCGTCGTGAAACGCGGCGGCGTCTTCGGAAGAGCGGAAGTATCCGTCTTTTATGCCCCAGTCGCGAATGGTTTCGGCGACGCGGGTGACGAGTTGGCGCACGCCGGTTTCGCGCTCAGTGGCGCCCATCTGGCCGTGAAGGTATTTCGAGGCGACGATGTTGGTCGCGGTCATGGACCAGTCTTTGGGGACTTCGACGTTCTTCTGCTCGAAGATCATGCCGCCCTGGGAGTCGGTGATCTGAGCGTCGCGGAGTTCCCACTCGACTTCGGAATACGGCGAGACGCCGGGCTTGGTGAAAAAGCGGCGGAAGGTGAGGCCTTGGGCCTTCGTATTCTTAGTGACGGCAGCGCTGTTGGCGGCGGCTTGCGTCTTGACTTGGTCGCGAAGTTCGGGCATTTCCGTTCTCCTAAAATTAGATGATGACAAAGAGCTAAATGACAGGTTTCAGAGTTTCAAGGTTTCAGAGTTTCAAGGTTGAAAACCAACCCTTCCCCAACGAAACCGTTTATGAAATATGTTCCGTTCATTTCCAAAAATGCGCGTGGCCAAATCGACCGCGGAAAAAATCGGGCGACGCCGCCCGGCCCCTCAAGGGATTTCTGATTTCGAAGAGCTTGTAGTATCGCTCAAGCGACACCCCGATATGAAGCCTACGGCGCGGGATCGTCCTGCAAGCTTTTTCGGTAATTGTGTTCTGGGAGCGCGGTGGTGAAGGCCGGCGCAGTTTGGACGGGCGAGGTCGCCCGTCCCCACACGAACTGCGAATCCCCGACTGGGCATTCGATGCCATGACGGGCAAATGAGGCGGCAACGAGTTCGATCAGACCGTCCATCGGGGCTCCTAAAGGCACGGCGGAAGCTGGGCCGGTCGGCGAGCAGCTTCAGCCGCGAAATTCAAACTGCGTTGATAAATCCCCCGGACCGCTCGCCCGGCCAAGCCAGGGGAAGTCACCGCTGTTTTCCGTCCAGTTCTTTCCATCCAATATCGAGGGATGGTTTTCCGCGAAGCGCAAGACGCGAAGTCACCTCAACTTTGAGTCTCGCCCCGGCTGTTTTGCTGTCCTTGCCCCCTTCGATGGAGGTCTGCAAAAAGTGCTTGGGATGCTTAAAGTACTCCCGTATATAGTGCCTGTCAAGAGGGAAACGCAACATCTTGTAGCTCTAATGTGCTACGCGGCCAGTTTTCGAGGTCTCAGAGTTTCGCGGTTCAAAGTCTGAAGACTACGGGGCGGGTCTGGAACCTTTAGATTCTTGAACTTCGGAACCTTGGAACCTGGCCTTATGCGGTAGCGCGGGCGCGGTCTTCCGGTGAGGCGCGAGCCACGGGCCGGGCTAGGACGCGGGGAACTCCATCGCTGGAAACTCCGGTTCGAGCTCTTCCGGCCATGGCATCAAGCTGCGCCGGTTCGAGCGCCACGTAGATGTCCTCAAAGAGGGCTTGGCTGGTGATTCGCCTCATGCCGTCGGAGAACTCTACGAGGTAGTCGCCGGCCTGGCCGGATTGTTCGCGACCGAGCGCGTCGGTAAAGATGAGCTGTTGAGTCAGTTGACGAGCGCGCACCAGGAATCGGGTGCGGTACATGGTCCATTGGCTTTCAGGATTCATAAGCGCTTTCCCTTACCCTTCGGTAGAGCTTGTGGTTTCTTTCGGGTTTCGGATTCTGGCCGAGCACGGCCGCCCGCTCGGCAGATTCTTGTCTTTCGGGTGGAGTGACTGTACGCGCACAAGCCGGGCGGGTCAATACCATAAGAATTGTGCAACGGTGGAATTTTCGCGCGCGCATTGCCGCGGATGAATCCGGATCAAGCAGGGGTCGAAGGCAAGCGCGGTTAACGCTCAGGCGGCGGGATTTGAGCGCTTTGCGGAAAACTGCGCAAATCGCGGCCGCGCGCGGCGGCCGCATTTTGCACAAGCGGCGCACAGCTTAGGAACAGTTGCCCGTACTCAGTTGTCAGTCCTCGGTGGCCAGTTGCCAGCCGGATCCGAGCGATTGCGCAAACGGAATACTGGCAACTGGCAACCGTTCTTCATTTGCAGCCTTGGCCGCTGGTAATGCCGGTCAGGACGTTGGCACTGCCAGTGATGTCCTTGCTGTAGCAGTATCCGGTGGAGTCGGAAGCGAAATAGTTTTGCGCGCTCGACTGGTTGGTGTTGCCGGTGAAGTTGCCGTTGGCATCGAAGTTGAGCGTATCGGTCGTGGTCACGCGGTTTTGGGCCAGACTGAAGTTGATGGCCTGTCCGTTGTGCCTCGCCACCTCGTCCTCTTCGAAATACTGGTTGCTGGTCGTGGTCTGGGTTTCAGTGCCGTCGGGCGCAACCAGGACGGTGATGTTCAGCAGCAGCGGCCAGTCATGGTGGACGGTGTAAACAGTTTTGCCCGTGTCGTCCCTGGTGGTCACCACCGATTGGAGCGTGCTGGTCTGGTTGATGTTCTGCTCGTATTCCACGTTCGTGAGTTTGAAATACTGCAGGCTGTCGAAGGCGATATTTTGCGCGACCGTGGTGGTGACCAGGCCATGCGAGGTGTTGGCGTATCCCGAGATCTCGAAGTTGTGGCTTGACTTGACGTTGACGGTTCCGGAGAGGTTGCCGCTTGGCGAGGTGTTCAGGTGTTCGGTCACGCTGGGCACGGGGACGGCGAGCGTGTTGGTGGTGACCCCTCCAGTAACTTGAGTGGCGTTCTTATCGAGATAGAGCAGGAGCGAGGCAGTGGCGGAGAAGTAGCTGTCGGCGTTAAAGACGCTGAGGGCCACGGTGTGGGGCTGGCCGTCGTCGAGCTGCGCGGCGAAGGGCGTCAGATTGACGCGATAGGGCTTGAAGTTCATGGTCTGCACGCCGGGGATGGGAATCCAGAGAAAAGGATCGATGCCACCGGTAAAGATCCAGGGATAGACGGGGGCGACGCCGGCGGGAGTGCCGTCGATGGTGACTTCGGACTCGCGGAACGCAGTGCCGCCGCAGCTTTCCAGTTCGTTGGCAACGTCGTTGGGAACGCAGGTGTACCAGAATTCGTCGTTCGACTGGCTTTGCGCGAAGACGTCGAAGAAGACGCGCTGGATGTTGGTGGGAAGCGTTAGAGTCTGTTCGAGCAGGCTGCTGCCGTTGCCGAGGCCGACGGTGCCGCCCGTGGGACCGGCGGAAAAGCCAATCACCTGATCGGCGGTGGAGGGCGGCGCTTGATTCGGTTCCAGCGGGTAAAACAGGACGCTCGCGGAACCGTAGAGAACGCCGGTGTAGGTGGAGTTCACGGTGTTGCCCAGATCCACGGCGCCGTCTTGCGCGACGGTAAAGATGGAACTGTAGTCGGTGAGGTCGCGCTCCACGTGCCAGTTGCGGCCCTCGTTCGGCTGGTCCTCGGCGGTCGTGCCGAAATAAATATTGGTGGGGCCGAGCCAGATGTTGGCGGTGCGATCGTATTGGATTCCTTTGGTGATGGAAAGATTGACGTCCAGAATGACCTTGGCCCAGGGGCCGGGACACGCGGCGGGCGGCGTGTAAGTGAAGGGGTGGGCGCTGTAGTTGTCGAACTTGAATCCGCTATACAGCTTGACCACGCAGGGCGTGGTGTGCGGGTGCGGCACGGGCGGATCGGCGAACGCAGTATTGCCGGAGCCGATCTGGAGATTCTGAGCTGCGGCGATGGCGCATATCAACACGAACACCAAGACCAGCGTGGCGGCGACTTTCAATAGACGGGAGATGGTCATGGGAGCCTCCAAAATGTTAGAACTGGTCTCATAAATGGCCTTGGGAACGGCCTTGGGTAGGGCACCGCTTCAGCCGTGCCGCGCAGGGCCAACAAGAACGCGGGCTTTATCCCTGCGGGCCGAGAAGCCTGCTCGGAGGACCGTTTATGAGACCAGCGATGGCGCGGAAACCGCAGTCCATTGCATTGCTAACAACGGTCAATGCGGCCAGAATCCGCGCTGGGAGAGGAGTTTAGACGGCCAGAGCCTGCGTGTCAAGGAGGAACTGCAAGTTTGTCGTCAGCACCGATATGATCGTTTGCAGGTATTGGCCACGCATCAAGGAGTTCTTTGAAAGCTGACGGCGTATCCTGTTCGAGCGCCCCATTGGCGGGCCGAACTTGACGAGTTGCCCTATTGCGCCTCGCCTTCGGAGTTTTTTCGGAAGAAGCCGCACCCCGCACTTTCATTGATCGGATCGGCACACCATCCTAGTCCCAATATATCGCCAAGTTGTGGATGAGTTACTCGCCTGGCGCTGCAACGGTAACCAGCAATACATCCTTATCGCTTGTGCCATGCCCGCATCCGCGGTATCCATCGTGGGACGTTCCTGCGGTATTCAGCATAGTCCTCGCCGAACATCTTTCCGAGCGTCGGCTCTTCGTATAGCGCCACGAACAAAGTTGTGCCCAGTACTGCCAGGCACGCCACCGCGATTGCAAGCAGGCTCGCCCGTCCGAAAACCACCCACAGTCCGATCCAGCCCGCGTAGAATCCCAGGTACATCGGGTTGCGCACGTAGCGATAGAACCCCACCACCACGAGTCTTTTTGGCGGAACAACTGGCGCGGGCGTTCCGTGGCCCGTCCATCCGAAGTCCCACACGCACCGCAGCGCCACCGCGAAACCAAACACCGAGGGAACGGCGGCCAGACAGCGCCATCGCGCCGCGCCCGCCGCGTCAACGTGAAAGCCCAGCCACGGCGGCAGCACCCAGAACCAGAACGCGAAGAATGCAGCGCCCACGGCCAGTGAAGCGGCGGCCGCCGGCCAATGCGGCCCGCGATCTGGACTCTCTCCAGTTCCAGTCTGTTCGTTTGTCATAAACGCCTCCGCGACGACGAAGTGTGCGATCGCTGCGCGGGTGCGCGCCTGCATTTCTACGCGCGGATTCTTGCCGCCGCTACCAGCGCTTGCCCCAGGCTCAATCCGCCATCGCCGGATGGTACCTCTTTTTGCGCGAACACCTCAAATCCACACTCCGACAGCCGTGCTTCGAGTCGTTCCGACAGGTAGATATTCTGAAAACTTCCGCCGCTTAGGCACACCCGATTGAGCGTGGCTTTCTTTCGCAAGAGCATTGCCAGATCGATGAACCCCTCCACCAACCCGTCGTGGACACGCCGGCTGATCGTGGCCACTGGAACACTTCGACTGAGGTCCGCCAGCAGCGATTCAAACATGGGACGCGTGCTAATGATCCAATGCTCACCCTCGGGCACGAGCTGCATCGGATAGCCAGTGCCTCTTTCTGCCGGCGCAGTCTCCGGCGATGCCATCGCCATTTCCAGTTCAATCGCAGCCTGGGCCTCGTAATTCACCTCTTGACGAATTCCGGCCAATGCGGCCACGGCATCGAACAGCCGCCCGCAACTGGACGTGAGCGGCGAATTCACGCCTTGTTCCATCATGCGCAGAAGAAGATCAACCTTTGGCCGGCTTAGTTGGCGCACAAACAAGATATCTAACTTCGATAACTCTTGTTTCATGAAGCCGAACCCGAAATGATGGGCCAGGTAACTTACTGCCATCCGCCATGGCTCGCGGATCGCAGCCGCTCCGCCGGGCAGAGAAACATACTCGAAATGAGCGGCGCGTTCGAAGGTTTCGTAGCCGGCGATCAGCGCCTCCCCGCCCCAAATATTTCCGTCGGTGCCGTAGCCAGTGCCGTCCATGGCAAAGCCAATCACACGCCCCTCAAGGTGGTTCTCCGCCATGCAACTTGCTATGTGCGCGTGATGATGCTGGACACCAACTAACTTCGCTCCAGTTTGCCGCAACGCCCATTTGGTCGAGAAGTAATCCGGATGAAGGTCGTAGGCGATGACCTCAGGGCGGATTTCCAGTATTCGCTCGAGATGCTGAACCGCCTCGTGAAAAAAGCTATAACTCTCGACGTTCTCCAAATCTCCGATGTGCTGGCTCAAGAAGGCGTGCTTCCCTTTCGTGAGGCATATCGTATTTTTCATTTCGCCGCCGACGGCCAACACCGAAGGCTGATCGTATTTCAGAAAAACCGGGACTGGAACAAACCCTCGGGAACGGCGCAACTGGCGCGTGATACCGCCCGCGATTCGCACCACGGAATCGTCCGAGCGCAGCAGGATGTCGCGATTGTGCACCAGAAAATAGTCGGCAAGGCCACTGAGCCGCTCGACCGCTTCTCGATTGTCAATCGCGATCGGCTCCTCGCTCAGGTTGCCGCTGGTCATCACCAAAGCACTAAAGCCTCCCTCGGCGAACAGCAAGTAATGCAGCGGCGTGTAAGGAAGGAAAACTCCCAGGTAGCGATTGAAGGGCGCAACCTCGTTGCAAACCACGCCGGGATCATTCCCCTGGCGCGGAAGTTTCTTCAGCAAAACAATCGGCCGCTGTATCGATTGCAGGACTGTCCGCGCTCCATCATCTAATTCGCAGATTTTCGCGGCAGCTTCCAAATCCGGGACCATCACCGCAAACGGCTTCTCCACCCGCCGCTTGCGCTGCCGCAGCAGACCGACCGCCGCGGGGTTGGTTGCATCCACGGCCAGGTGAAATCCTCCCAGTCCCTTCACAGCGACCGCCAATCCGGCATGAAGTCCGGAGACCGCCTCGGCAATTGGGTCGCGGCATTCGATACTCTTGCCCGACTTATCCCAGAGTTCCACGCGAGGGCCGCACTGCCAGCAGGCGTTGGGTTGGGCGTGAAAGCGGCGATCCAGCGGGTCCTCGTATTCCGCACGACATGCCGGACACATGCGAAATATCGCCATCGAAGTGTTTGGCCGGTCGTAAGGAATGTCGCGGATGATGGTAAAGCGCGGCCCGCAGTTGGTGCAGTTAATGAAGGGATAGCGATAGCGCCGGTCGTTCGGGTCGAATAGTTCACGCAGGCAGTCCGGACAAATCGCAACATCCGGCGAAATCAGCGTGCTAACTGCTTCTCCTCCGTGGCTGTGAATGATACGGAAGTCGTGGCCGCTTCCGCCCTGCTCAGCAAGGCACGCTATCTCATGCACGACAACACTTGTAATCCGCGCCAGGGGCGGCGCATCGGCAGGTAACCGCTCCAGAAATTCCCGGACGATCTCCGCCGGGCCCTGTATCTCGATAGTTACTCCGGCGGGCGTGTTGCGAATCGTTCCGCTAAGTCGCCTGCCGGTCGCGAGGCGATAGACGTATGGACGAAATCCGACTCCCTGCACAATGCCTGCGACTTCGATCTGGCGGCGGACTTCCATGCATCATCCGGCCACGGGCGGAGGCGCCAGCGGCTTCCGCGCCCTGCGCCGTTTCTCCAACCACGTCCTCCATTCATGCAACCCGTTGCCAGTCAGGCAAGATACCTTCACAATTTCCATGCCCGGATGCACTTTGCGGGCATTTTCCACCGCCGCTTCGATGTCAAACGGGACATAGGGAAGCAGATCGATCTTGCTTAGCACGAGCAAGTCGGACTTGAAGAAAATGGAAGGATACTTCAACGGCTTGTCCTCGCCTTCGGTAACGCTGAGCACCACAACCTTGGCCGCTTCACCCAAGTCATAACTGGAAGGACAAACGAGGTTACCCACATTTTCGATCAGCAGAAGGTCGAGGTCTTCGAGCTTCCAATCCGCCAAGTGACGCTCAATCATGCGCGCATCGAGGTGGCACGTGCCGCCGGTGGTAATTTGCTTTACAGGGAAATGAAACCGCTTCAGCCGGTTGGCGTCGTTTTCCGTTTGAATATCGCCCGTCAGAACGGCCACGCGATCGTGCCGCGGCAGCGTCTCGAGAGTGCGCTCCAGTAGACTGGTTTTGCCGGAACCCGGAGAACTGATGATGTTCAGGCACAAAACGCCGTGCTCCTGAAATCGGGCGCGCAACTCGGCGGCAATGCGGTCGTTCTCACTGAGTACTTTTCGTTCCAACGGCACTCGATCCATTTTCTTCCACCTCCAGATAGGCCAACGCCAACTCATCTCCACTAATGCACTTCGTTTCGAGGCTTGCGCATTGCGGGCAGCGCGAATCGTAGTCGCGCACGATAAACTCGTGTCCGCAGGGCCCGCAACGATGGCGGCGGGGACAAACTTCGATCTCCAACTGCAGCGCCGCCAAATCGGTATCGCGGATGATCGCCTCAAAGCAGAAACGCAGGGATTCCTGATCGATGGCCGCCATCTCGCCAATGCGGACGCCGACTTTGCACGGATAGCTCCCCGGATAACGGCGCATCTCAGTCCTCACCGCATCCAGCACCGAATTCGCGATTCCCAGCTCGTGCATAATATCTCGTTAGAGATGCGGCGTGCCGCGTCTCTCACCACGGCCAAAAGAGACAGGGCAAGCCCGCCTATACAAAGCGAGTTAGCAGATGCGCGGCAGTTGATCGCCCGCGAGCATGTCCACGATGCGCGTCGTGCCCAGCGGAGTGCGCATTGTCACCAGTCCCGAGTTATCTTCCTTGACCGTGCCAATGGTCCGCGCTTCCGCTCCGAGCGGATGATTTCTCATCGCTTGCAGCACCACGCCCTCGGCTTCGGGCGCCACGATTGCAATCAGCTTGCCTTCATTGGCGACATATAAAGGATCGAGCCCCAGTAACTCGCACGCGCCTCGCACCTCTTCGTGGATCGGAAGCGAACTTTCTTTCAGTTCGATTCCAACCCGCGAGCGCTCCGCAATTTCATTCAGCGTACTGGAAACTCCGCCTCGCGTTGGATCTCTCATGCACCGAATGTCGCGACTTACTGCAAGCATCGCGGCCACCAGCGTGTGCAGGGCAGCGCTGTCGCTGTGAATCTTCGTCTCGAACTCCAGCCCCTCGCGCTGCGCCAGAATCGCGATGCCATGATCGCCGATCGAGCCGCTCAACAGCACTTTGTCGCCGGGGCGGGCGCGATCGGCGGAAAGATCGACGCCTTCGGGCACCAGTCCAATTCCGGTCGTGTTAATGAACAGCCCGTCGCCCTTGCCTTTTTCGACGACCTTGGTATCGCCAGTAACAATCTGCACGCCCGCCTCCGCTGCCGCCTGACGCAACGAATTCACCACGCGCCGAAGATCGTCCATCGCAAAACCTTCTTCGATAATGAAGGCGGCGCTCAAGAACAGCGGCATCGCTCCTCCCATCGCCAGGTCGTTCACCGTGCCATGAACGGCGAGCGAGCCGATGTCGCCTCCGGGAAAGAACAGCGGCTTCACCACGAAGGAATCGGTGGTTATGGCCAGGCGCTGTCCGTTCACATTCACGATCGCCTGGTCGTCCAACCGCGCCAGCACCGGGTTCTGGAATGCCGGCAGGAAGATGTCGCGAATCAACTCGGCGCTCAACTTGCCGCCGCTGCCGTGCCCGAGCAGAATCGTGTCCTTGGCCGCGAGCGGCGCCGGACAACTAAGTTCGAAATTGATCTCGCCGCCGCTTTTCCCCGACACGCGCTCTCCTATTTCGCCGCTGCATGGCGCCGATAGTGATAGTAGGCCGCGCATGCGCCTTCGCTCGACACCATGGGCGCTCCCAATGGATTCTCCGGCGTGCATCGCATCCCAAACGCGGGACAATCCGTCGGTTTCTTCAGCCCCTGCAAAATCTGCGCGCTGATGCACTCGGCGGGCTCGTCCACCGCAAGCTCGCCCAACTCAAAGATACGGTCGGCGTCATGAGCGGCGTATTCCTCGCGCAAACGCAAACCACTCTGCGGAATCATCCCAATGCCGCGCCACTTTTGATCGGCGATTTCAAACACCTCAGCGACCAGCTTCCGCGCCGGCAAATTTCCCTCATAGCTCACGGATCGCACATACTGGTTTTCCATCCGCGCTTCACCGGCCTCGAGCTGCCGCACCAGCATCAGGACTGCCTCTAATATATCTACCGGCTCGAATCCTCCAACCACAATCGGTATGCGAAAATCGCGGACCAGGTCTTCATACTCCCTGCATCCCATCACGGTGCAGACATGCCCGGGTGCGATGAAGCCCTGCACGCGGTTTGTGCTCGACACCATCAAGGCGCGGATCGCCGGCGGCACCAATACGTGCGAAACCAGCATGGAAAAATTCGTCAGCCCTTCGCGCCGGGCTTGCCATGCGGCCATCGCATTCGCCGGGGCCGTGGTCTCGAAGCCAATCGCCAGAAATACGACTTTGCGATCTGGATTCGCGCGGGCGATTTTCACCGCCTCCATGGGCGTATACGCGATGCGCACGTCCGCGCCCTGGGCCTTGGCGCGAAACAGATCCGAACGAGAGCCGGGAACGCGCAGCATATCTCCGTAAGAAACCAGAATGACGCCGGGCCGCAGCGCCAACGCGATCGCCTTGTCCACGGTCTCGAGCGGCGTGACGCACACTGGACATCCGGGGCCGTGCACGAGCTCGATGCCGCGCGGCAGCAGTTCGTCAAGGCCATAGCGCATGATGGTGTGGGTTTGGCCGCCGCAGATTTCCATCAGCACCCAGGGCCGGGTTGCGCGCTCGACGATCTCAGCCACCAGGGCCCGCGCAATGCGATGGTCGCGGTATTCGTCGAGATATTTCATAAACCGAATTCCAGCGCGGACGAGATTTCTATTCCGCCGGCGGCAATTCCGCCTCCAGCATTCCCATCTCTTCCAGAAGTTTGTATGTGCGCTCGGCCTCGGACGCGTCGATGCGGCTAATCGCGAAACCGACGTGCACCACCACATAGTCGCCCAGTTCAGCCTCGGGGACAAAGTTCAGGGAAACCTGGCGCACGATCCCGCCGAACTGCACGCGGGCCGAGCGCAACGGCCCCTGCTCTTGGATTTCGAGAATTTTTCCTGGTATGGCAAGGCACACGGCAATTTTCCCCATAATGAGTACAGCACTGGCCGTTACCGCGATCTGTGACCAAGGATACAGCTCATGGTGACGGGTAAAGTAGCGCTAAAGCCTCGAGCCCGCAACCGCGCCGGTAAGCCGGCTCTTCCCCGGCGCAAGTACGATTTGTATCACGGTATGCCTTCAGACATGCCGCGGGCGCTGCTTCTGCGGACACAATAGTACATCGCAACCCCCAACTGCCTCTCCCGCAAATTGTCTGCCCCCCGCGAGCCCGATTCGGTCAACAACTCGTCAAAATGCTAAATTAGATAGCGAATGTCCGCCCCAAACTCTCTTTTGATTCGCGCCGCCAAGGCCCAGCCCTCCGAACGGACTCCTGTCTGGTTTATGCGCCAGGCTGGGCGCTATATGGCGGAGTACCGCGCCGTCCGCAAGCAATACTCGCTGATCGAGATTTGCAAGAAGCCCGAGATCGCGGCCCAGGTCACCATCGAAGCGGCCGAAGTCCTCAAAGTCGATGCGGCCATCATCTTCGCCGACCTTCTCCTCCCGCTCGAAGTCATGGGACTTCCCTTTCACTTTTCCGCCGGCGAGGGGCCGAGAATCGAAAAGCCCGTCCGCACCGCCGAAGACGTCGCCCGCCTGCGCACCGATCGCGCCGCCGATCTCGGCTACGTTTCTGAAGCCGTGAAGCTCGTCTGCAAGCACTTCGGCGACACGCTTCCCGTCATCGGATTCTGCGGCGCGCCCTTCACCCTCGCCAGTTACATGATCGAAGGCGGAGGCTCGCGCAATTATCTTTTCACCAAAAAGATGATGTACTCCGCGCCCGCCGCCTGGAATGAGCTGATGCAGAAGCTGGTCGCGGTCACCGCCGAGTATTCCGCCGAGCAGGTGCGCGCCGGGGCCGACACCATTCAGATCTTCGATAGCTGGGTCGGCTGCCTGAGTGTCGAAGATTATCGCCGCTACGTTCTGCCGCATGTGACGGATCTGGTGAAACGCCTGCAGAAGTCCGACCTAATAACGACCGGCGCGCCCGTGATTTATTTTGGCACCGACAGCTCGACGCTTCTGCCCTCGATGCAGGAAACCGGAGCCGAAGTCATTGGCCTGGACTGGCGCATACCACTTGATACCGGATGGCAGAGCCTTGGCTTCAAAGGCGCTGTGCAAGGCAATCTCGATCCCGTTTTGCTCTTCGCCGACTGGAAGGAACTCAAGTTGCGTGCCGAAAATATTCTGCGCCAAGCCGCAGGACGCCCCGGCCACATTTTCAATCTCGGCCACGGCATTCTTCCCGAAACTCCGGTGGAAAATGTGAAAGCGCTCTGCGCTTACATCCGTGAGCACTCGGCGGAGTTCAAGAAATGACGCCCTGTCCGCTGGCCCTCGCCGGTCAGTGCTATTGCGCGAACCGAATAAGTTCGTTTGCCGTGCCGGATCAATCGTCGGAGCGATCCGCGAAAACCGCCGTCCTTCTGCTGGCCCACGGCAGCCCCGAAGACCCCGACCAGGTTCCCGAGTTTCTAAGTTATGTCACCGGCGGACGCCCCTTGCCCCCAGCCGTGGTCGCAGAGATCCACCGCCGCTATTCGCTGATCGGTTTCTCGCCGCTCCCCTGCTGGACTCTCTTGCAAGCCGATCAAATTTCGCAGTTGTTGAAAATGCCGGTCTACGTCGGCATGAGAAACTGGAAGCCCTTCATCGCCGATGCGGTGAAGGCAATCGCCAGCCAGAAATACGAAAAAGTCATCGCCATCTGTCTCGCCCCGCAGAATTCGCGCACCAGCGTTGGCTTCTATCGCAGCGCCGTTACTAGCGACGCCAGCGGCGGCCGAAATCTCCCGTTCCAGTTGGACTTCGTCGAGGAGTGGCACGATCAGCCGCTGCTCGTGAAAGCCTTCGCCGAAAAATTGCGCGCGGGTTGGGAAAAGGCCAGCGCCGAAAACGGAGCGAACCTGCCCGTGATCTTCACAGCCCACAGCGTTCCCGTGCGCACCATCACGGAAGGCGATCCTTACGAAAGACAGGCGAAAGAAACCGCCGAGTTAGTGGCGAAAGAAGCCGGCCTCGCATCGGCAGACTGGACTTTCGCTTTCCAGAGTCAAGGCATGTCGGGCGGCGCGTGGATCGGTCCCACGGTAGAGAACACAATCGGGAATCTCAAGGCAAAAGGCCATCGTGGCGTCTTCCTGCACGCCATCGGATTTCTCTGCGACCACGTCGAAGTGCTTTACGATATAGATATAGCCTTCAAACAGTTCGCAGAAAAAGAAGGCATGCGCCTGTGGCGCGCTGAGTCATTGAACGGCTCAAGAACACTAACCGCAGCTCTGGCGGAAGTAGTAAGCAGCCGAGTAAAAGCACTGGGCACTTAGCTAAAAGCAAATTGGTTCGCTCGCAGCTCGTAGCTCGCAGCTTCTTTATGCCACGTATCGCCATCATCGGCGGCGGAATCTCCGGCCTCTCGGCCGCATTCACGCTCGAAGAAAAACGCCGCGGCGGCGCGCCCGTGGAATATGTTTTGTTCGAATCCAGCCCGCGGCTCGGCGGCGTGATGGTCACCGACCGCGTCGACGGCTGCCTCGTCGAAGCCGGCCCCGATTCGTTTCTCACCGAAAAGCCCTGGGCGGCCAACCTCTGCCGCAAGATCGGACTGGGCGGCCAACTCATCGGATCGAACGACTCCGAGCGCAAGACCTACATCGTCGTCAAGAACAGACTCGTGGTGATGCCCGACGGGCTCATGTTCATGGTGCCCACGAAAATCATGCCCATCGTTTTCTCGCCGCTGTTTTCGCTGCGCACAAAAATTCGCATGGCGGCCGAGTGGTTCCATCCGCCGCGCAAGGCTTCCGCGGACGAAACCGTCGCCGCGATGGTCGAACGCCATTACGGCCGCGAGATGGTCGATCGTCTTGCCGACCCACTGCTTTCCGGAGTCTACGGCGGCGAAGCTTCCGAGTTGAGCGTGCGCGCCGCGCTGGCACGCTTCGCCGAAATGGAGGCCAAATACGGCAGCCTGGGCCGCGCCATGTTGGCGGCGCGCAAGAAAATGGCTGGCGTCAATCGTCCCGCCCCTCCGCTGTTTACTTCGCTCAAAGACGGCATGCAGCAGATGGTGGACGCGCTGGCCGCGCACCTCGATTCCAGCGCGCTGCGGACCTCAGCGCCGGTGCAATCGGTCGTCGCCGATGAGGACGGCTGGAGCGTCTCCTCCGGCTCTCAGATCGCCCACTTCGACGCGCTCATCGTCGCAACCCCGGCCCCGGCCGCGTCCAGGCTGCTGCAACTCGCCGATGAAAACCTGGCGCGCGAGCTCCGGGAAATCCGCTACAGCTCTTCCGTCACCGTCGCTCTCGGCTACGACGAAACCGTGCGCCGCTCTCTTCCGCCCGGCTTCGGATTCCTCGTGCCGCGCAGTGAAGGACGCCGCATGCTCGCCGCAACTTTCGTGCACAACAAATTTCCCCACCGCGCGCCCGAAAATCGCGCCCTCGTCCGCTGCTTTTTCGGCGGCGCGCACGCCGAAGAAATTCTCGACCGCAGCGAAAATCAAATCCTCGAAATCCTCCGCGACGAACTGCGTCAAATCATCGGGCTCAATGCCGAGCCTCTGTTTGCGCGCGTTTACAAGTGGAAATCGGCGATGGCGCAGTATTCCGTCGGCCACCTCGATCGCTTGCAGCGCATCGAATCGCTCCGCCGCAAACTCCCCCGCCTGGCGCTGGCGGGCAACGGCTATAGCGGCATCGGAGTTCCCGACTGCGTTCGCTCCGGCTCCGAAGCGGCCGGCAAAATCCTCGCCGAGATGGGGATGCCGCCGGCAGCGTAGCTCGCAGCCCTTCTTCCCCACTCTGATATTCTGAATTTCTCTCATGCCCACCGCAGCCGCCGCCCAATGGAAGATTGTCGTCGCCTTCGGGCTGGTCTACGTCTTCTGGGGCTCGACTTATCTCGGCATCGGCATCGCGGTCGAGCAGATTCCTCCGGGCGCAATGTGTGCCGCGCGCTTTCTGATCGCGGGCGTGGTCATGCTCGCTTACTGCGCGCTCACCGGACGCCGCATTCTTTTCTCGGCGCGAAAGCTCGGCCACCTCGCGGCGGTCGGCATTCTGTTATTGATGGGCGGCAACCTCACGCTTTCTTACGCCGAGAAAATCGTTCCCACCGGCCTGTCGGCGCTGCTGATTGCGGTTTCGCCGCTCTGGTTTCTTGTGCTCGACAGCCTTTTGCTGGGCGACCATCGCATCTCGCGGCGCGGCAAGATCGGGCTCGCCATCGGCATCGCCGGAGTGGTCGTGCTCATCTGGCCCGATCTTCGGCCCGGTGTGGGCCATTCCAATGCCCTCGGCCATCGCGAACTTTGGTGGACGCTCGCCCTGCAACTTGGATCCGTCAGTTGGGCTTCCGGTTCCGTGCTCTCGAAAAAATGGCAGACGGCGGCCAGCGATCCGTTCAGCGCCATCGCGTGGCAAGTGACATTCGCGGGCATCGGGAATTTGATTTTCGCGCTGCTGGTCGAGAAACCTTCCGACATAACTTGGACTTATCGCGGAGTGGGCGCGATTCTATATCTAGTGGTGTGCGGCTCCTGGATCGGTTACACGGCTTATATCTGGTTGTTACAGCACGTCCCGACCTCGAAGGTCTCCACTTACGCCTACGTCAATCCCGTGGTCGCGGTGTTTCTCGGATGGCTGGTTCTGCACGAGCGCATCGACCGCTACATCGCCATGGGCAGCGCCATCATCATAGCTTCGGTGGTGCTGGTAACCAGCGCGAAAGTCTCCAAGCGGACGGCGGCGGAAGATCTCCCTGCGGTTGAGGGTGCGGGAGACTGAATCTCATCCGGCCCGATTCCTCAGAGATCCCTCCTGTCCCCGCTAGGCAGGACTGTTTGCAAGCGGGTAGGGGCCGAGGAATCGTTCTCCGTTGAAGTGGATCAAGTGGGAGGGGGCGTCCGCAACCCAAACCTCCGTCTCCCATGCGATCTCGCCAAGATAGCGGCACATGAGGGCGCGGCTGGGGAACGCGGTCACATAAACTAATCCTGCCGACGACCCGGCAAATAGCCGGGCGAGCTCGGCGTGGCGTTTCCCATCAACGGGGCCATGGCTGGTGACAGACTCGACGAGAAGCACCCAATTCCGCGCAGTGTAGTACAACACTACGTCAGGCATTTTACCGTGCGAATCGACATTCACACCGAGTTTTGCGAGTAATGCCCCGTCGAAGTAACCCCATTTGTCGCCCGTGTCACCCGCATAGATCAACGCCGCTCCGGGGGCGAAGCGCGCCGCAAAATCCTCTATGATCGCGCGGATCAACTCGCTATGTTCACCGGGGCTGAGGCTAATCTTCTTGTCTGGCGCGATCCGTACGGGAATGAGGTTTTGCTTGCGCTCCCGAGCGTATTGCGCAGCTAAGGTCTGCCGCGTGGCAAGATAGGCCGTCAGCTTGTCGTGCCATGTCGGGGTGTCAAAGCTCCGCAGGAGGGCCAACGCGGCGGGTCCAATCTGGTAAACGGCAGCGGGGCTGTTCACCGGCCGGTCGGGTTTGTCCGGGTTGTAGACGGCAATTCCAGCGCCAACAAATTGGTGCATGGTTTGACGGCGCACTGTCTCGCGGGTATTCGGCGCATAGACTTTTTTGTAATGATCGCGAATCCAATCCATGATCGGCGTAATTCCCATCAAGGGATTCTGCGCCTGGGCCCATGTCTTCTTGGGCGTAAGACTCAGCAGCGCGAGCAGGCACAGGGCGGACCGTTCATTCTGCTGTGCGCGCGGAAATCCGAGAAAGCTCAGAATCTCGTGGGCGTTTTTGAGTTGGCGTTTGGCGCTCATTGGGTAAGTCTCTGGAGCTGATCGTCAAGCATCTCTTGCGTTGGGGTATCGTGGAGCTGCATCCACTGACCCAAGGCAGCCAGGGTTTCTCGGTCCGGATATTTCATCAAGCGGAGATCCGTTGCGTTGACCTGCGTGTGCCCGTTGAAGCGGCGAAAATGCTCATCGACCGCCGTCGTGTTTAAGAACGCGGCGAGGCCGCGTGCGAGTTCTTCCGGTAAACCGCGCTTGTTCTCGTGAAAAACGTTTAAGTGATTCTCGAAACCGAGCAAGGTGGCGTCAGGGAAGGAAGTCGGCGTGACCACGCTGGCGACAATGCGTCGCCGCTCCTCCTTCGAGGAAAACCGCCGCACTACGGCATAAAAGCCATTCGGATAGAGCCATTTCTTCGTGTCCGTATTCAGCTTGATCGCGTTGCCGCGTTTCATGCCGTGCTTGGGCCATTGGGTGTGCTGCCCGACGAAGTGGCCGGGATAGAGCAGCGGGACGGTGCCCTCTACTGGCGTTTGTCGAATGTGTTGTTGCAGCCTGAAATCGACCACTGGGCCGGTCGAAACTCCAATTTCGATGTCCCGCAAAGAAAAGCGGATGCCTTCGGACAGCTCGATGGCGTTGTGCCCAGGCGACGTTGGGACGTGAATGAATTTCCCCGGGTCGCTGGGAAACACTATCCGATCAAAAGGCTGCTCATGCGTCGCAAGATCGGAAAAACTGTCGTCTGTCGAATGGGAAACGGTTACCTTGCCTTGGATGCCGCCGCGTTCAAGCCGGATGATGACATTCTCTTGCAGTACGTCGTCTTCCTTGAAAGCCTTCGTCCTCGAGGCGAAGAGGTGCATGTGCCGCAGCGCGGCATGGTGCAGCAAGAAGTCGCGAAATGGCCGATAGTAGGGGCCATTGCAAAAGCTACGTGGGATGATTGCCACGAGCTGACCGTTGGATTTCATCAAGGCCAGCGCAAGGGCCACAAACGCTGAATACAGGTTAACCGTTTCGATCCCGGCCTGTCGCAGGATCGACCGATGCTCCGACGCGCTATTGATCTTCTTGTAGGGCGGATTCAGGATCGCATGCGTGAACCGTCCTGGATGCTGCAGACTTTGGCAGGCGGCCTCCCAAATGAAATCCCCCGCTGAGATGCGATACGTGACGGGCAGCCTCTCCGTGTAGCTGGCCAGGCATGCATCGAGATGAGCGCGAAGGGTCCTGTCGATCTCATAGGCATCAACTTCCACGCTCTGAAAATTCAACCCATCTGCCAGGGCCCAACGATCGAGGAAGGCGCAGGAAAGCGCCCCTAGTCCTGCACCGGCATCGAGGAGTCGGCAGGTGTGCAGGGTGCTTGCTGGAAAGAGCGAAGCCATGAACCGCGCCACGGATGGGGGTGTCATGAATTGCCCCAGCTCGGACTTCCGTTTCAGGACGATCCGCGCCGCGACTCCCCGGCGTACGTTGTCCGCGCTTTCAACTAGCTGGATCGCCATTCCTTATGACCGTCGTCAGAATGCTCATCGTTAGAATACCCGCTTCGGGTGCACACGCAAAGGGGAACATGAGCGCAATGAAGCGGTGGTTCATCCTAGCTACCGGACCTGCACCGGAATAGCATTTGTATCCTCTTTATGTTTTAGCCGGAAGTCGGTTTTGGTTTGGCTACTCCTCCGGATCTTCGGCGTCGTTGACTACGTCCACCACTCGGCTTCGTATGTTGAAGACTAAGCTCTGTTTGTCGTTCGGCTGGAAGCTTACTCGCATGGGCGTGCGCTCCCAAACGGGCGCCGGGCACTCGGAGTCAGGATCGTCGGCGCCTCCGGGTTCGCCTGCATCTTTCTTCAGGATCGGCTTCCTGCGTCCCACCTGGGCCACTACCGCGTAGAGTTTCTTGCCGTCCTCGGAGACTCCGCAATAGGCGATGTAGTCGCGATACCAGCTTGCCGTCGAGTAGAAGGGATCGAACTCGGGCAGGTTCAGTTGCGAGACGCGTCCGGTGAGGCGGTCAACCAGCAGCCAGCCTCCGCGTTGCCATTGCCAGCGCGGCGCGGTCGCATTCTCCGTGGGCAGCGCATCGTTGACGCGAAAAGCGCGGCGAACCACGAACAGTCGGTCGGTCAGTTCGTGCGGAGTTCCGGTGGTGTATTCCTTGAGCCGCGTATCCACGAACAGCGGACGCACTTTCAAATCCAGCGTCTTTTGTCCGGTGGCGTTGGGCCACTTGGCGGAAATCCATTTTCCAAAAACGATGACGTGGGGCTTGGAAACGGCGGCGCATTCGCCCATCGCGATGCAGAGCATGGCGAAGATCAGCACAGTTTTCCGCGGCATCCAGGAAGAATGGCACGGGCGCGTAACGCCTCGCTATGACGGCTGAACACGGAAAATGTTCGGTTTCCCGGCGACGCTGGACGGGCAAGGCCGCCTCTCCCCACGCGCTCCGTCTCCACTCGCGGGTTGCGGTGGCGCGCTTTGCGGCCGTGTGGGAGACTAGAATTTCAAAATCGCGCATGATCTTAATTGGACTTTTTCGCGCGAGCACTGCGCGCCAAGATTCACGGATGGCCTTTTGACCTACAGCTTCGTCATTCCCGCCTATAACGAAAGCGAGCGCATTCGGCCAACGCTCGATGAGGTCCTCCGCTACACCAAGGAACAAAACTGGGACGCGGAGATTTTGGTGGTGGACGACGGTTCGACCGACGATACCGCGCAAATCGTGCGCGAATACGGCAAGCGCCACGCCCAGGTCCTGCTGGTGGAAAATCCCGGCAACCGCGGCAAAGGCTACAGCGTGCGCAATGGAATGCTGCACGCGCGCGGCGAGATTTCCCTGTTCACGGACGCCGATCTTTCTTCGCCCATCACCGAGGCGCCCAAACTCTTCGACGCCATCGGTCAGGGCGCCGACCTCGCAATCGGCTCGCGCTGGCTGCAAACGGAACTGCAAACCGCGCGCCAGCCGCTCTACCGCCAGGCCTTTGGACGCATCTTCAACCTGGCGCTGCGGCTAATTCTGGGGCTGGGTTTCGCGGACACGCAATGCGGATTCAAGGCATTCCGGCGAGACGCGGCGCAACGCATCTTCCCTCTGCAAAAAATTGAGCGCTGGGGATTCGATCCCGAGATTTTATTCCTCGCTCGTCGCGCCGGCTTGCGCGTGGCAGAAGTCCCTGTGCTGTGGGCGCACAGCCAGGGCACGCGCCTGCATCCGTTGCGCGATGGCCTCCGAATGTTCGTCGAAGTCTTGCGCATCCGCTGGAATGCGATGACGGGAAAGTACGCGCCGCCTGCAAAAGCCTAGAAGAATCCAGCGTGCCCGAAGCTCCATCTCTTCCAAGAAAAAATCGGCGCCAGCTTATTTCGACGATTCTTTGCGCTTGGATGAAGCCGAATCCGCGGCTTCGACCAGCGGCCGCCTCCGCAACGGCACGATCGCGCCTTTCGACGGATCGGCAGCCGCCGACGCCCGCGTCAGCACTTCTTGCTGGATGTACTGCACGAACTCCTGGATCTGCCGCTGCATTTCCTCCATGCGCTCGCGCATTTGCAAAATGATGGCCATGCCGCTGATGTTGACCCCCAAATCGCGCGCCAGCGACAGTATGAACTCCAACCGCAGCAGATCTTCATCCGTATAGAGCCGCGTATTGCCTTCCGTGCGGCTCGGCTTGAGCAGCCCTTCGCGCTCATAAAGCCGCAGCGTCTGCGGATGTATCTCATACATCTCGGCCACCGCCGAGATCATGTACGCGCCTTTCGATTTCCGTTTCGTCATGGGCCGCCATTCCCTTCTCCTCATTCTACTGCGCGCCGTTTATAATCCTCCATTCCTAACTTCTGTTTCCCAAGGAGCACTCATGAAACTCGAAGGGCGAGTCGCGCTGGTTACCGGAGCGTCGCAAGGCATCGGTCATGCCTGCGCGCTGGCCTTGGCGCGCGAGGGCGCCACCGTCGCCGCGGCAGCCCGCAACCGGCAGAAGCTCGACGAACTCGTCGCCGAGATCGCCTCAGCCGGCGGCCAGGCCGCTCCTTTCGTCATCGACGTCTCCGACGAAGAGCAGGTCAAGTCCGGCGTCAAGTCCGCGCTCGCGCAATTCGGCAAGATCGACATCCTGGTCAACAACGCCGGCATCACGCGCGACCAACTCGTCATGCGCATGAAGCGCGCCGATTGGGACGCCGTGCTCAACACCAACCTGACCTCCGCCTATCTCTGCATCCAGCAGGCCATCGGCTCCATGCTCAAGCAGCGCTGGGGACGCATCGTCAACATCACCAGCGTCTTCGGCCAAACCGGCCAGGCGGGACAGGCGAATTACGCCGCCTCCAAAGCCGGACTGATCGGCCTGACCATGGCCATGGCCCGCGAAGTCGCCTCGCGCAACATCACCTGCAACGCCGTCGCTCCCGGATTCATTGAGACCGGCATGACCGCCGCTCTAAGCGAAGAATTCAAGCAAAGCGCGATAAAGCAGATTCCGCTCGGCCGAGTCGGCGCGCCGGAGGATGTTGCGAGCGCGGTGTGCTTTCTGGCTTCCGACGATTCGTCCTATATCACAGGGCATGTGCTCAACGTGAATGGCGGTTTACTGATGGGTTAACTTTTTCGGTCGGAATTTTGACCCGGGCGGGCATTTTGTTACCCCCACCCCCTCCCCCCCCCTATTTCCCCTAAAGTATTCAAGAATAAGGACTTAACTCCAAAGTATTCGGGAATAAGGACTTAGGTCCATTTTTGGGCCTTTTTTCGGCTTTTTTGGGGTGGGGTGGCGGTGCGATTTTCGCATCCAATGCTAGTGATCAATAAGTAACTTTGCCGTGGGGCTGCGGTAGCTTCGAGGGCGGTATTAGGGGACGGGCATTCCTTGGGCCTACGGCAGATCATGAGAGATTGTCGCGCGGATTGGGTTTGGCGTCTGTGATGGGTCGCACTGGCTGGGTGTGATGAAAAAAGGTCGGGTCAGCGCCGGGCTGCAGGAGTGACGAACCCGCAGCGTCCCACGTCTCGAAAACCGCGAGACATGGGGCACCCGGCTGTTATACTCGCCAGTTCGCTCCTTCCACGGGCCCCAAACGTTCACCCGAGGAGTCACTCTCGCCCATGGACCAGCTTCGCGTATTGCGCGTCGTCGTCGCCTCGCCCGGACAGGTCAACCCCGAGCGCGCAATCATCCCCCGCGTCATCGACGAAGTACACCGCAACGCGATCCGGTTCTTTGTTATGCGCCGCCTTCTCCGACTCAACTTCGTTTTGCTGCTCGGCGCCTTGCTGTGCGCGGCAAGTGGCGTGCTTTGGGCAGAGTCGGGTGTGCTGGTCGTCCATGTAAAGGACGTACAGCGTCATCCGATTAGCGGCGTGCAAATTGGAGTCGAGGGAGACGGCGGATCGTCGGTTACCGGGGATGATGGCAAGGCTCGGATCGCGCTCGCAAAGGATACGAAGGAAAAGAGCTGGGTCACTCTACAGATTTTGAAGTCCCCACCGGCCAAGGACTTCGTAATGGTATCCCCCTGGGACTACAAGACTCTAGTTCCTTCGTTCGAAAACGAATCGGATAATTTTGCCGAAGTTGTGGTAGTGCAGCGGGGAGACCGCGCGGCTCTCGAAAGCGGCGTGGTTCTAGCTGCCTTAACAGCCCAGCTCAACAAGGCCAATGCTCCGAAGACCGCAGATAAGCAAGCCCCGCAGGAAGACCCGAAAGCCAACCTCGCTGCCGTTGCGAAACAGTACGGACTGGCTCCGGATGACCTGGATCGAGCGATACGGGCCTGGGGAGCCAAGACAACCGATCCTTACGAACTAGGACTGGCGGCTCTGTACGGGCGTAACTATGCCAAAGCCTCGGCGCAGCTTGCGGACTCGCTCCGGGGGAGAGAAGAGAAGCTGGCCGGAGACCAAAGAGCTGTGGCCGATGCCGCGTTCTTTCTCGGTCAGTCGCTCTATGAGGAAGGTAAGTACCGGGATTCAGCCACTGCTTTACAGCGCTGCCTTCAATTTCGACCCGATAATGTTGCGGTCCTGAACAGCCTGGCGCTGAGTCTCACCAACGCGGGAGATTACGCGGATGCGGAGCCGCTGTACCGGCGTGCTCTGACCATCAGTGAGAACGCTCTGGGTGCGGATCATCCCCACGTGGCCACGTACTTGAGCAACCTCGGTTCATTGTTCCACTTGAGAGGCGACTACGCAGACGCGGAGACGCTCTACCGGCGAGCACTGGCCATTGTCCAAAAGGCGCTCGGACCCGATAGTCTCGTCGAGGGGACCATTTTAGGCAACCTCGCTTCGGTGCGCCAGGACGAGGCCGATTATGCGGGCGCGGAGCCCCTATATCGGCGAGCGCTTGCCATTAGGGAAAAGGCGCTCGGCCCCGAGCATCCCGTTACGGCCGCAGCCTTACACAATCTCGCTTCTTTGCTACAGGACAATGGGGACTACGCGGGGGCGGAGCCGCTTTTCCGGCGGGCGCTGGCCATTTTGGAGACGTCGGTGGGACCGGATCATCCCAACGTGGCCGACGTGTTGAACGGCCTCGCCACCTTGCTCCAACACAGGGCCGATTATGCGGGCGCGGAGCCCCTGTTTCGGCGAGCGCTGGCCATTAGGGAAAAGGCGCTCGGACCCGATCATCCCGAAACTGCCGAAAGTCTGAACAACCTCGCCGAGTTACTCCGCTTGAAGAAGGACTACGATGGGGCGGAGCCGCTTTTCCGGCGGGCGTTGGCCATTTCGGAGAGGTCGGTGGGACCGGATCATCCCGACGTGGCCTCGTCCCTGAACAACCTCGGTCTGGCGCTCCAGGCCAAGGGTCGGTATGCAGACGCGGAGCCGCTTTTCCGCCGGGCGCTGGCAATCAGGGAAAAGACGCTCGGCCCCGATCATCCCAACACCGTCCAAAGCCTATGCAACCTCGCCGCGCTGCTCCATGACGAGGGCAACTACGCTAGCGCCGAGTCGTTTGTACGACGGGCGCTGGCCATCGATGAGAAGACGCTGGGCCCCCACCATCCTATGACCGAGCGGATCAGGCGCGTGCTGCAGGCCTGGGTAAGCGAAGAGCCTGTCAGTCAGACGGAGAAGTAAACCATGTGGGAAAACGCTCTTGAAATCGCGGGCCGTACAACACACCCCGTAGCGGTCGCTGCAATCGCGGCCGTTCTTACGGCGATCTTATTCACCATATCGATCATGAATAGACAGTTCCGCATCCTGCGGTTCTTGGCGGCTGTAGTCCTGATTCTCGGGCTTGCTCCTGAGTTATCGCGGACAATAACAGAGTGGAGAGGGTTGTACATCGTTCGGGTTTTCGTGCTCGGGTTAGACAAACAGCCAGTCGATGATGTCCACGTGATCTCATCAACCGGCGGAGAAGCAAAGAAGATTCAGGGCGGATGGGAGTTTGACATTCCGCCCCAATCGCGACCGGCAGACGGCAAGTTGAAGCTATTTGCGTCGGAGAGGAACGCGTTTCTCGCCGGTAATTCCACGCTCGTTTTGGACAAAGATTATTTTCCGGCAGTGGAGATTCAGCTCAAGCAAGACACCGCGGCGACGATCCGGGGAGTCGTACTTGACCAGCACGGCAAATCGGTCGCCGGAGCACGGGTGTCGATTCCGGGCTATGCAGACATCGCGGTGACGGGCGACATGGGCAACTTCGTCTTGCCCGCCCATGCAGCGGATGGACAGATTGTAAAAGTGCGCGCGCAGAAGGATCAGCTACTTGGGACTCTGTCCGTTCCAGCCGGTACGACGGTCGAGCTGGTCGTAAAGCGTCCGTGACGCGAGGCTCCCGCCGTTCCCCAACCCCTAACGTCGTGCCGGGTGCGCCACTTCTCGCGCTTTTCGAGAAAGCTCGCCCTGGGCGACAGCCGAACGGTGGCCCGCCGTCCCCGTCTTTTCGCGTTTGGTTCGTTTTTGTAGATACGTTATCGTACGTATGCTTAAGCCAGTACAAAGTGTTTCACGTGGAACACTTTGTACATACAATTCGGAAACTGCATTGAATCCGCTGGACTTATCGGGGATTGTGGACAACCAGAACCATCCCCGGCCTCAGGGTGGCGACGTTCCGGTTGTCGTGCTTCAGGGCGGAAACCGTGGTGTTATAAGAGGTTGCAATCGAATACAGGGTTTCCCCAGGCTTGACCTTGTGATGCGTCACCGTAGGATGAGTCTCCATGGGATGACCCGCGCCGCTGGGTGCCTTACTGGCTGAGGCAGTTGTGGTTCCGGCGTGCTGCTTTGCCTTGCTCGGATGCCGCGCTGCGAGCCGTGTTTCGCCCGCTCCCCGCGTCACCGGAAGGTGGAGATACAAGACCTTTCGTTCCGCTAAGCTGTTCCCTTTCAAGCGGTTCCAACTGCGCACCATTTTCGGGGAGACGCCGAAATTTTCCGCCACCGACTCCACCGTATCGCCTTTGCGCACCTTGTAGTGCGTGGTCGCGTGCGCGTAAGTGCTGATACTGCTGTCTTTATCCCTCTCCTTGCCCGGAGTGATTGGGATAATCAGACGGCTTTCCGGCACGACTAAATCGTCAGTGAGATCGTTCGCTGCGGCGATGGCTTGCGGAGTTGTGTGATAAGTGCGGGCGACCGAGGCCAGCGTCTCTCCCCCCTGCACCTTGTGATAGCGCCACCAGACGCGCATGTCGGCTGGAATCGAGGCGACCGCCGTTTGAAATTTGCCGGCCGTCCCAGCAGGCAGGTGGAGCTCGAACTCGCGGTCCTTACCAGCATCCTTGGGAGTGGTCATGCGGAGCAGGCTGGGGTTCAGGTCGAGCAGGTCGGAGGCCGTGGCATCCACGCACTCAGCGGCGAGGCGGAGATCGATGGGATAGTCGATCTTGACCGCATCGTAAGGGACTGGCTTTTCCTTGACCACCGAATCCAAGCCGTATTGCGCGGGATTCTTGGCCATGATGGTGACGGCCACGATGATGGGTACGTAGTTGCGGGTTTCCTTGGGCAGCACGTTGCGGTTATAGAGTTCCCAGAAATCGGCGTAGCCGGTGCGCTTGACCGCGCTCTGGACGGTCCCAGCTCCGGAGTCGTAGGCGGCCATGGCCAGATACCAGTCTCCGAACTGGTTATAGAGGTCTTTTAGATAGCGGGCGGCGGCGCGGGTGGCTTTTTCGGGATCTTGACGGTCGTCGATCCACCAACTGCGTTCCAGTCCATAACCGTGGCCGCTGCCGCCCATGAACTGCCACATGCCGCGAGCGCCGGCTTTGGAAACCGCCAGCGGATGGAACCCGGACTCGGCTTGGGCGAGATAGATGAGGTCCTGTGGCAGGCCTTCTTCGCGCAGAGTGCGGTGAATCATGTCTTCGTAGCGGCCGGATCGGACGAGGGCGCGTTCGAGTATGCCGCGTCCGCGTCCAGAGAAGTAATTGATATAACCGGCGACCTGGTCGGTCATGACCAGCGGCAGATCGGAATGCGTGGATTTAAGTTCGGCCTCGGCCTGGGCTTTGATGTTCTGGTCAACGGTCGTGGTGATCTCGTTGGCTTCGTCGATGGGGGCCGGTTCGGACTTTTGCTCGGAAAAGCCGTCGCCCTGCTGCAAGGCGGCGAGTTCGAGGGCGTTGATGCCGTCGAGAATGCGGTCGAGTTCGCGCTCCAGGCGGTCGTCGGAGTTAAGATCGGAGCGGAGATCGAATCCGCTGCCGAGCAGCAGGTTGAAGGCGGAGTCGAAGTTCTGTTTCGCGGCTTCGAGGTGCCCGGCGCGATAATTGTCCTGACCCGACTGGTATTCCTTTTCGACGCGGGCGATCAGATCGCCTATGGGATCGACTTGGAGCGCTTGCGGGACCGGCGGCTTCGATTGCGGTTCAGCGGCCGGCTTCTGCTTTTGCGGATCGGGTGGGGTGCTGGCCGAGATCAGGGCTGGGGCTTGGGCTTGGGCGGGAGGCAGAAAGGACGATTTCTGGGCACTCTGACAAGCGAGGGTCGCCGCCAGCGGGGCGGAGAGCAGGATCGCCAGAAACGAGTGAGAAGAAATTCTCATATTTTCGGAAACTTACCCAAACCACTCCCGGGCGTAATCCATGCTTCCACGATTAGATGGTACTATCGCAAAATTCGTTGGGTCAACGCCATGGAAGACGAAAGCATCCCGTTACTTTGGGAACCGGCAGGTCATCTTACTTCGGGCTTGCCGGAGATGGCAAACGGGTTGGGCGGCTCGGGCGGAGTCTTTGGAGGTTTCAGAATCATCGAAGGTGAATATGAAAGCCATACAGGTTAAGCAAACAGGTGGGCCGGAAGCGATGGAACTGGTGGACTTGCCGGTTCCGCAACCGAAAGCGAACGAAGCCTTGGTGAAGATCCAGGCGGCGGGCGTTAACTTCATCGATGTCTATTACCGCGAAGGGCGTTACAAGGCGGCGGCGCCGTTTGTGCTGGGACAGGAAGCGGCGGGCGTAGTGTCGGCGGTCGGCTCGGCCGTGCATGAGGTCGTGGCCGGCGATCGCGTGGCCTACACGATGGCGATGGGGAGCTATGCCGAGTACGCGGCGGTTGCGGCCGACCGGCTGGTGAAGATTCCGGAGGGAGTGGGCGAGCGCGAGGCTGCGGCCGCCATGTTGCAGGGGATGACGGCGCACTATCTGGCTCACGATACGTATCCGCTGAAGAAGGGCGAGACGGCGCTGATTCATGCGGCGGCTGGAGGAGTGGGGTTGCTGCTGGTGCAGATGGCGCACAACCTTGGAGTGCGTGTGATCGCGACGGTCTCGACCGAAGAGAAAGCCAAGCTGGCGCGGGCGGCGGGAGCGGACGAAGTCATTCTTTATACGCAGGCGGATTTTGAGGCGGAAACAAAACGGCTGACCGGCGGCAAAGGCGTGGATGTTGTGTATGACTCGGTGGGCAAGACGACGTTCGACAAGGGGCTGAACCTGCTGCGTCCGCGCGGTATGATGGTGCTTTATGGCGGGTCGAGCGGAGCGGTCGAGCCTGTGGATCCGCTGGTGCTGACGCAGAAGGGATCGATCTTCTTGACGCGGCCTTCGCTGGGAAATTACATCGCCACGGCGCAGGAGTTGCAGCAGAGGGCCGACGCGGTATTCGGCATGATTGACAATGGCAAGCTCAAGTTGCGGATTGAACATGTTTATCCGTTGGCCGAAGCGCGGCAGGCGCACCGCGATCTGGAGGGGCGGAAGACTACGGGGAAGTTGCTGCTGCTGCCGTGAGCGAATGGCGTTCCTTCATCATGGTCACCCCGAGCGAAGCGAAGGATGACAGTTCTTTGCGTGATGACAATTCCCATAATCGGGAACCTGGTTGACGGCGTCGCGGTCGTAAACCCCTGCTACAGCAGACCACCGGTCTTTATCGCGAGCATGTTGAGCGCCATCTCCAGCTTCGTGATGGCCTCGCCGAGTTCGGGATGATCTCCTACTTTCTGCTGTAGCTCCTTCAGAATTTTGTGCGCGCTGGCAACGTGCTCTGCCGCCTTGACTCGATCCTGCTCGGGCTTCGGTTTGGTCGGTGTTCGCATGGTTGTTCGTTCTCCGGTACAACCTAATTCTATACACGACTAGCGCATTTCTTATAGCGAATCCAGAGTTGCTGTGTCCACAGGTAGGTGCCGCGTTGCGCTCGGCTGGGACGGGCGAGGACACCCGTCCCCACACGATCATTTACGCCGGCGTTTTCCTGACGGCTTGGGCTGCTCTTCGACCACCGCAAACTGAATCTTCTTCTCCACTGGATCAATGCGGTCAACCAGCACGCGCACGCGGTCGCCCATGCTGTAGGTCTTGCGCGAGCGCTGGCCGATTATCTGGCGCGTGGTTTCGTGATATGTGTAGCGATCATTCTTATCGCCGTCGGTCAGCGTGCTGAGGGGGACCAAGCCTTCGACAAAAAGATCAGTGAGTTCCACGAAGAAGCCGAATTTGGTCACGCTGACGATTAGGCCGTCGAAGTCCTCGCCGATGCGGCGCTCCATGAATTTCACTTTCTTCCATTCCATGAGGCCGCGTTCGGCTTCGTCTGCGCGGCGTTCGGAAAGGCTCGATTCCTCGGCGATGTTGTGGAGTTCTTCGAGCGGGATGGGGCCGCCGACGGGCGCGAGCGCTTGTTGATGCGCTTCGCGATCGCGGCGCTTGGACCAGGGGGACGGCGGGCCGTCAGGGGCTAAAGCCCCTTTCTTCTCTAATCGTTCATTGGCACGACTGAAGTCGTGCCCTTCCCGTTCGTTTCCTTTTGCAAGCTCGGTCGAAGTTCCCACTGGCACTTCTCCATCCATCTTTTCGGCCGAGTCGCGCAGCACTTCTTTCAGAATGCGGTGGACGATCAGGTCGGGATAGCGGCGGATGGGCGAGGTGAAATGGGTATAGGTGGTCGCAGCCAGGGCGAAGTGTCCGCGATTTTCTTCGGAGTAGCGGGCCTGCTTCAGCGAGCGCAGCATCAGGAAACTGAGGATTCTCTCCTCCGGCTTGCCCGCGATTTTATCGGTGAGTTTTTGATACATGCGCGGGGTGATGTGGACTTCCTTGGGCACTTCGATTTCGCGGACGCGCTTGCCGGTGCCGCGGGCGTCGCGGCGGTCGGCCTTGAGTTGCACGCGCTGAATGGGCAGGGAGCCGACGCCGAGGGAGTATCCGAAAGTGGCGGCGATGACTTCAAAGTCGTAAACGCGCTTGGCATCGGGCTTTTCGTGGATGCGGTAGAGCGATGCGATGCGCTTATTTTCGAGATAGTGCGCGACGCACTCGTTGGCCGAGAGCATGAATTCCTCAATGAGACGGTGCGCGATGTTGCGCTCGGAGCGGGCGATGCTCTTCATCACGCCGAATTCGTCGAACTCGATGATGGCTTCGGGGAGATCGAAGTCGATCGAGCCGCGGCGTTTGCGTTTGCGGTTCAGGATCATGGCAAGATCGCGCATGCGCTCGAAGTGCTCGGCGTGGTTTGCGTATTGAGCCGCGTATTCGCGGTGCGCGGCGGCGTCCGCTTCGTCCTCGGCTACCAGGACGGCATTCACGGCGGTGTAGGTCATTCTCGCAGCGGAGCGGATGACGCCTTCGTTGATTTCATAGCCGACGATTTCGCCGTGGTGGTCGATATCCATGGTGCAGGAGAGCACGAGGCGGTCGAGTGCGGGGCGCAGGCTGCAAATGTCGGTGGAGAGTTCGAGCGGCAGCATGGGGACGGCACGGTCGGGAAAATAAACGCTGGTGCCGCGCAGACGGGCCTCCCGATCGAGCGGCGAGTTGGGCGTTACGTAATGCGCCACGTCGGCGATGTGGACTTGCAGTTCGTAGTTGCCGTTTTCGAGTTGGCGGACGTGGACGGCGTCGTCGAAATCGCGCGCGGTTTCTCCGTCGATGGTGACGATGGATAGCGCGCGATAGTCGCGGCGATGGCGCAAGGCGGCGGTGGGAATTTCGGCGCCGTTGCCGGGCACGATGGCTTGCGCTTCTTCGATGACCTCGGGCGGGAAGCGGTGGGGCAGGTGGAACTTGCGGATCATGATTTCGACGTCGACTCCGAAATCGTCTTCTTCGCCGAGAATTTCGATGACGCGGCCGCGCGGGTTTTGCGTGGCGCTGGGCCAGTCGGTGATTTCGACGTCTACTATCACGCCTTCGAGGTCTTGCCCGCCGGTGTGGACTGCGGCTTCGTCTCCGATGACGCGGTCTTGGGATTTCTTCTTTTGCGGTCTCGCTGATCCTGCCGGAGAGATCTTTACCACAGGGGGCACAGAGGACACGGGGGACTGCTTCACAGAGGATTGCGGGCGCTCCATCCCTGGCGGGATTACGATTTCCTGCGTCACTTTTTCGTCGAAGGGCTTGACGTAGTTGTGGCGGTGTCCGTAGTGGAAGATTCCGACGACGGTGGGATGGGCGCGCGCGAGGGAGCGGACGATGCGGCCTTCCGCGCGGCCATCGTTGCGAACGGCGGAAACTTCGACGAGGACGCGGTCCCCGTGCATGGAGGAGCCGATGGCGTGCGGAGGAATGAAAACATCGCCCGCGAGGCGCGCTTTAAGATGCGGATCGAGCGACGCCGCTTCGGGAATTACGAAGCCGAAGCCGTCGCGATGCATGGTAAGGCGTCCGATGAGCGGAGTCATTTTGTAATTTTGCAATTGGGTAATTTGGTAATTGGTAATCTGGGAGTCTTTTCGAGGGCCAGGTTCAAATTGCAAAATTACCCAATTACCAAATTACAAAATCCAGGTTTCAACCACTCCATACTATCGCGGAATTGCCGCACGCCGGGCAGGACTTACACGGTCGTGGGCACAGCCGATGGCGCGCTGCTGCGGGGGAACCACGCGGGGAACTATGAAAATCAAAGAGAAAAGCCGAATTTCCACAGGGCGTAGAGTTTACTCGAGAGTACAATTCGATTTGGCCCCCGAAATGCGGCGGGGATTGAGAAACCGTCAATAAGGAAAGGATTTATAAGATGTGGAAGCCCACGAATCAACCTGCGACACCTGGCCGGCCAACTGAGCCGGAGCGTCCGAGCACGACCACAGCGACTGCGGCAACAGGACCGCTTGTGAGCGAGACTGCTGCCATGCCCCGGCCCGTTGTCACTACGACTTCGGACCAAGCCACGATTGGGAAGTCGTTGGTGATCAAAGGTGAAGTAACCGGTTCCGAGTCTCTGTATATTGACGGCCGGGTGGAAGGATCGATCAACCTCTCCGGCAATCGCGTAACCATCGGCCGTAATGGAGTGGTCGCGGCCAACATCAGCGCGCGGGAAATCGTCGTGCTGGGCAAGGTGCGGGGCAACCTGACCGCCAGCGATCGGGTGGATATCCGCAGCGACGGCTCGCTGACCGGCGATGTCGTGGCGGCGCGCATCTCGATTGAAGACGGCGCCTTCTTCAAGGGCGGCATTGACATCCGCAAGGGCGGAAAAGACTCGAAGATCGAAGAAGTGACGAAGAACGCTTCGACCGCGTCGGCGGAGCCGGCGATTGCGGCAAGAGCGTAAGAGCGCTATTCGTCGTTCGCGTAAAACGCTGTTCGCTATTCGCCGTTCGCACGTGGATGCAAGGCGGCAATATGTTTGGCAGACGGGCCTCTATTTTGAGGCCCGTTTGTTTTTTCAGGAGTGGCGAACAGCTAACGACGAATAGCCTAACAGCGCGCTCATGCCGTGGATCTTTTCCCGCGAAGGTCCGCGGGCAATTCCGAACCGAGCAGCCAGAGCCCCACAGCGACGGCAGCGGCCCAAGTCAAGGAGCCGAGTGCGAGGGCCAGGAGATCGGCGCGGCGGCTGCCATCGAGCGCGATGCTGCGCATGACTTCGTAACTCAATCCGCCGGAAACGGCGCCCACCAGCGCAGCCTTGCCCAGTTCCTTCCAGTTCAAGCCGCCAAACGGCACCATGCCGCGAAAGTGCAGGAGCGCGGCGATGACCACGGCGTTGGCAGCGATGCCAACGTCGGAGGCGATAGCCAATCCGGTGACCGACAGCGTACGGAACAACACGGCGTACATGGGTAAGGAAGCGAGAGTGATGAGGGTGGTGGCGATCATGGGAGTCAGCGTGTTGCCGGAGGCGTAAAACGCGCGCGCGTACAGCGCCTGACAGGACCACAAAGCCAGCGAGAGTGAAAACACGAAGAAGTAGAGCGCGGTGGATTCGGTGTCGGCCAAGGTGAAGCGTCCGCGGCGATAGACAAGATCGATGAGCGGGAGGGCGATGGCCATCATCCATCCGGTCATCAGCAAAGACGCAGCCGTGATGCGATAGACGGAAGCGTTGACGGTGGCGGCGAACTCGTCGAATTTCTTTTCTCCAAAGAGGCGCGAAAAGAAAGGAAGAGAAGCCTGACCGGCGGCTTGTCCGAGAATGGCGATGGGAACGGCGAAGAGGCGCTTGGCGTAGTTGAGGCGCGCGATGTCGCCGATTCCGCTCGAAGCAAAGTAGCGGAGGATCCAATCGTCGGCGGTGACCAGAGAAACGCCGAGCATCAGCGGGATGGAGAGGCGCACCCATTCGCGGAATGCGGGATTCTTCGTGTTGAACGAGGGGCGGTATCCGATGCCGATTTTGGCGGCGCCGATGGCAGTGATCAGAAATGGCCCGGCGATCATGCCGGCGAGCGCGCCATAGGCAAGGGACGCGATGCCGAGATGGCGTCCGGCGACGACACCGCCGACGATGATGAACACGTTGTAGATCAGCGGGCCAAAGGCGGGCAGCAGGAACAGACGGTGCGAGAGCAGCACTGCCGAAAGCACTGCGCCGACATAAAAGAAGATCTGGGCGGGCAGAAGGATGCGCGTCAGATGAACGCAGAGCTGCATCTCCTGTGGTGCGAAGCCATGAAACACCAGGCCGACGAATTGCCGCGTAAAGATTTCGGCAACGATGGTGCCCGCGACGAGCGCCGTGGTCATCACGGTAATGATGATGGAGAATGTTTTTTGCGCATCCTGCTCGCGCTTGTCCGCCAGAAAACGGGTGTAGATGGAGATGAAGGTGATGGAGGCGGTGCCTCCGGCAAGGATGTAATTGAGCAGATCGGGCAGGGTGAAGGCGGCGACGTAAGCGTCGGTCAGTTTGCCGGCGCCGAAGGCGTAGGCGATGTAGGCCTCGCGGATATATCCGATGATGCGCGAGAGCGTGATGGTCGTCATCAGCAGCATGGTCGCCGAGAAGGCGGTGTGCTGGTGCGATGGACGGAAGAAGCGGAGAAGACGCATCCTTCGCAGATTAACGCATCTGGCGGGTGGTGGGAGAGTTATCGTTAGGCTGGAATCGGAAATGGCAAGTGGCTTTCCCTATGTAACTCTGTGTTCCCCGTGGTTAAGAATCAAAAGCCTGAACCACAGGGGACACAGAGTCACACAGGGGAAATCAATTGCTGTGCCCTTGATAACTTCCCGCATCGTATTCTTGTCAAAAGAGATATCAGTTGATCTGCGTTTTACCCGCGGTGCATTGTCATGCCGCCGCTTGCGCCGCATAGTGGCCGCAGATACGGAGGCACCATGGCCACCTCGTTTGCCGATTTTGCGGAACAGATCAATCCCGAGACTTTAGCCGAGGCGCGGCGCGCCGACTTCCGGCAGGCGACGCGGGTTCACGGAAGTTTCCTGGCAGCCGCCGAGAAGCGGGCGCTGGTCTGGATGGCCGAGCACATGCCGGGGTGGGTGAATTCCGACCACCTGACCTTGCTCGGCTTCGGCGCCCAGATCGCTACTGGAGTTTGCTACGCTCTCGCCGGTCGCAACCGCTACATGCTGCTTGCGGCCATTGTCTGCCTCGCGGTGAACTGGTTTGGCGACAGCCTTGACGGAACGTTGGCGCGCGTGCGACGCCGGCAGAGACCGCGCTACGGCTTCTACGTGGACCACATTATCGATTCCATCGGCGCGGTGGCGATGATGGGAGGGCTCGGGCTTTCCGGGTACATGCATCCGGCGATTGCGATGGGGCTGCTGATTGCGTTTCTGCTGCTTTCCATCCAGTCGTATCTGGCGACGTATACGCTGGGCGAGTTTCATCTTTCGATGTGGCACTTCGGCCCGACCGAGTTGCGCGTGCTGCTGGTCGCTGGCAACCTGGCGCTGTTCCGGTGGGCGTGGGTTATTCACGGGCGCTATCGGCTGTTCGATATTGGCGGCGCGATCGGATTGGCCGGAATGCTGCTGATGCTCGTGGTTGTCAGCGTGAAAAACACGGCGCGGCTTTACCGGGAAGAGAGAATCTACTGAGGAGTTCTCGGTTTTGAGTTCTCAGTTCTCAGTTCTCAGTCAAAATCAATCCGTGCAGAGGGATGCTCCCCGCGCAAGCTCAGCGCTCACGGCATACGGCAGCGGCTACGCCGCCTTTGGGCCTTCTGTTTTCAGATCGCGGAGCAGGTGCTCAAACTCCTTCGCATAGGAGTCGTGGTTCTTCCAATTGCTGAAATCGGGGATGTAGTATTCGCGAATCTCGACCGCCAAAGCCTTCCCTTCGTCGGCGTCGAAAAGCTCCCAGTCCCTAATCGCCTCAAAGGAAACCAGGCGAACGGGAAACAGCACGCGCTTCTTCTCCGTGCGTTCCCGCTTGCGAGCTTTCCTGATTTCCGTCTTCACCCATTCGCTGTTCATGCTGTTCGGCGACAGGATCAGGAGCAGCCGCTCATACCTTCGTATCGCTTCGTCGATCTGCTCATGGATCTTCTTCCCGGCCTGTATATCGTGCGGCGCGAACCAGCAGCGGACGCCTTTGTTCTGCAAATCCGCGTGCAGGCGGTCGGCGAATTCCTGATCTTTGCTGGAAAAACTGATGAAGCAGGAATAGAACTCAAGGGCCTTCCCGGTGAGGGACCCCATGTACTCAATAAAATTGTCGGGAACGCCGGCCCCGCGAAGGAATGCCAGCGGAATGTTTCCATGGGAGAGATAGATGGTGTCGATGCCGATCGTCGACGGGCCGTCATGCCGCACGGTATCGAGGCCCTTCACATCGCTTAGGTCGTTGCGTCCGAAAATCGTATAGCCAATGAACGCCTCCGTCAAATCTGCCCCGCTGAGCTCCACATTGTAGAGGTCCGCCATGCCGAGGTTCGCCTTGGTGAGGTCCGCCCCGATGAGGTGCGCCCCGCCAAGGTTCGCCTCCTTGAGGTCCGCCCCGCGGAGGTTCGTCTCGCTGAGATCCGCTATGCTGAGATTCGCCTCGACGAGGTGTGCTCCGCTGAGATCCGCCCCTATGAAATCCGCATTGCTGAGGTCTGCCCCGCTGAGATCCGGAACTATTTCGGGGTTCGCCTTTCTCCAGTCATTCCAAGCCCCCACACTTTTCAGGAGTTTTGCGAGATGTTTACGGTTCGCCATGGCGCCAGCCTTCCGTTCTTATTGGCGCTCATCATACTATGCTGCGGCCCTGCCGTTGCAAAGGTGGTAAACGAGTTATGAGAAACGTGAGGGGTCTGCAGTTCGCCGCAAAAAGCAGGGCGGGTTCGGGTGCGGACGTTGCGGGCAAAGCTGTCGAATTTCCATTGACATCCCTTGTTACAATAGAAGTAAGTGTTCAGCGCACCGCAATCGTTTGGTCTTTGACAATCTACCGGGAAGGGAAAATAGGGCCAAGCTGGCTGGCCTTCTAGAAAAGCATCCGACCAACTCCTTTGTTGTCAAGACTTTGCCTCTAAACCCATTGCGCTCAAGACTTTGGCGGGGAATCCCCCCTAACGTCTTGATTCCAATAGACCGGGGGGGAGGGGGGTACCCTAAACAGGGGTTGACACTCCGGAGCTAAGCGTCTTGCCATTCGACCCCGCTTTTCACCCAAACACTGCGGTGAGTTCGGCACTGGGCCGGTCGCTGTGGTGAAATAGGATCACGATGGCAACCAGGTTCGTGGCATTGCGCCGTAAGTTCAAGGCGGTGGAACGGGACGCGCATGGATTATGGCAAATCCTGAAGGCCTTGGTGTCGACGGACCATCCTCTGCTGGCGCATCTGATTCCGATGCGGCGCTGCAATCTGGCTTGCACGTACTGCAACGAGTTCGACAATTTTTCCAAACCCGTGCCCACCGACGAGATGTTGCGGAGGGTAGATCTGCTGGGGGCTCTGGGCACATCGGTGATCACGATCAGCGGCGGCGAGCCGCTGCTGCATCCGCAACTGGACGACATCATTCACCACATGCGGAAACGCCGGATCGTGTCGGGGCTGATCACGAATGGGTATCTGCTGACTGCGGAACGCATCCAGCGTCTGAACCGAGCGGGGCTGGAGTGGCTGCAGATTTCGATTGATAACGTGAATCCCGACGAAGTTTCGAAGAAAAGTCTGAAGGTGCTGGACCGGAAACTGCAACTACTGGGCGAGCACGCGGAATTTCATGTGAACATCAATTCGGTGGTGGGAGGCGGAGTGAGCCATCCGCAGGACGCGCTCACCATCGGCCGGCGCGCGCTGGAGTTGGGATTCAGCTCGACGGTGGGAATCATTCACGACGGGTCGGGGCAGGTGCAGCCGTTGAACGACGAGGAACGGCGCGTGTACCACGAGATGAAGGGACTGGAGAAGCGCAGCTTCACGCGGGTGAATGCGTTTCAAGACAACATCGCGCTGGGACGCCCGAACCAGTGGCGCTGCCGCGCCGGGGCGCGCTACCTCTACATTTGCGAGGACGGGCTGGTGCATTACTGCTCGCAGCAGCGCGGGTATCCCGGCATTCCGCTGGAGAAATACACGATTGCCGATGTGCGGCGCGAATTCCAGACGGAGAAGCCGTGCGCGCCGCATTGCACGGTCTCGTGCGTGCACCAGGTATCGGTGCTGGATGCGTGGCGCGCGCCGCAAAGGCCGGCGACAGCGTCGGAGTCGGCGAGCCGGCTGGTGCAGATTGAGTAGGGCAGTTCCCAGTTCTCAGTTCTCAGTTCTCAGTTCTCAGTACCCCCCCCGAGTTGAATGGCGAATCCCCCGAGAGTCTAATGTTTCAAAGTTTGCAAGCCAAGAAATAACGCAGTGGGAAATGCTGCGGCCCAAATTCTGGGAACTGAGAACCGGGAACTGCTCTTAGAACGTTGTGGCCACGGTGAAGCGGAAGGTCTTTCGTGGTTCGAGGAGCGTGTATCTGGAGCCAAGGGTCGATTGCGTCAGCTGATAAGTATACTTAGCGGCGTTATAGTACTCGCCGAAAGGAAACATGGAGGGTGTGAATTGGATGGGCGGCGTTGCGCTGCCGTCGAGGCGCATGGCGTTGTAGGCATAGTAAATGCGGAAGGGCGCATTGAGGACCGGAAGCATGGTCTGCAATTCAATTCCGGTGGACATGCGCACAACCCAGTTGGTGCCGGGAACCGGCTTGAGATATTGCGAGAATCCCGGAATCTTTGCCCCGCCCTCGCAAGCGTAACCGGTGGCCGCAGTCCGCAACGGGCAGCCGAACAGTGTACCTTCCAGGGTTTGGAACTGAACCGGGTTGATCTGCAACTGCGAGGTGCGGAGGATGGGGTCGGTACCGATATCGACAAAGGGCGCAATGGCGACCGGGCCGGCGATGGTGATGCGGTATTCGAAGTTGCCGTGCATACTGAGGTCGCCGCCGGGAGTTACGATTTGCTGGAACGGAACCGGGATGTTGAAGCAGTTGCTGAGGCATGCTCCCGAGGAACCGGCCTGAACCGGAAAGTTGGGATTGGCGGGGACCAAGGAACCGTCGGGGTTCCGGAGGGGCACGCTCTGGACGCCGGGCAGGTAGGCGAGGGGAGAAACCATGCGCGTATCGAAACCGCGCAGATCGTTTTCGCCGCCGAGGTAGGAGCGTTCAAAGGGAGGCGCGACAACCCCGCCGAAGCCTGTGATAAACGACACCTGAAGATTGTAGCCCACGGCATTGCGGCGTTTCTGGACGGGGAAGAACTGCTTGAACTGGACGACGGGACGGATGGTGTGGACCGTGCCGCCGAGACCGGAAAACTCGCCGCCGATGAACAGGCTCTTGCCATGGTGGGGCGCGTACGGCGAATCGAGGGTGTTCACGGTGAAGCTGGGGGTGATCTTGCTGGTGACGATGCCGTTGAGCGCGTTGGGGCCGGTGATGCCGCGGAAGTTAAGATTCTCGAACAATATCTTGGAAGCGTTGCTGACGGCGACCAGCGAGGAGCGGTCGAAGGAGTAGTTGATGCCAAAACGCTTGAAGGAGCGGTGCAGCGGATAGCTTAAGGTGAGGCTCGCGCCGGTACTGGACTGCGAGTAGTTCTGCAGGTTCTGCAGGTAGACCGAAGGCAGATTCAGATTCTGCCCACTGGCAATGGCATACTGCCGGGCCTGGTCGAAGTTGGTCTTCCGCATGTAAACGTTGAAACCGGCCTGGATGGGGCGGTCGAACAAGTAGGGCTCGGTGAAACCGAAGACGACATCGCGCTGGCGGGCGCCGATGCTGGCCTGCACGGAAAGCGTCTCGCCTAATCCAAGGAAATTGTTGGTGGCGTAGTTGATGCCAACAAAAGCGCCGGCCAGGCCGCTGGCGCCGCCATTCAGGCCGATGCTGTTCTTCCCTTTTTCCTTCACCTTCAGGGTGAGATCGACGGTGCCGGCCTTTTCATCGAGATGGCGTTCGGTGGTATTGGGATCGTCGGGCTTGAGCCGCTCAAAATAGCCGAGCTGGTTCAGGCGAAGGAGGCTCAGTTCCCAGTAGCGCGAGTTGTAGATCTGGCCTTCTTCCAGCGCAACTTCGCGGCGGATGACTTTGTCGCGCGTGGTGGTGTTGCCCTGGAACTCGATGCGGCGCACATAGAACTGCTTGCCTTCGTCCACGTCGATGACCAAATCGACGGTCTTCTTGTCGTCGTCGAACTTGGTGTCGGGGACGGAGGTGAAGTTAATGTAGCCGGCCTCGCCGTAGGCTTTGCGCAGGTTCTCGAGACCCTTGCCGACTTTTTGGCGGTTGAAAATGTCGCCGTCCTTCATCGGGAAAAGGGTGCGCAAGGCGGCGTTGTTCGGAATGGCCTTGTTGTTCTTGAAGGTGATGGTGCCGAGGCGGTAGCGATCGCCCTCCTCGATGGGCATGGTGATATCGACGGATTTTCCGACCCCGGACTGGAGCATTGGCAGGCGCATGCCTGTGTGTCCGGTATCGTGGATCTCGGTTTTGGGCTCGTCAACCAGCACCTTGAAGTAGCCGCGGTTCTGGAATTCGGCGCGGACGCGTTCGGTATCCTCTTCGAGCTTGGTGGCGTCGTAGGTCTTGGCGAAGATGTTCTCGAGGAAGATGGAGTGCGGAATGCCGATGGGCTTGAGGTTCTTCATGGCCGCGCGCAGCGTGCGGTCATTGATATGTTTGTTGCCGCGAAAGCGGATGTGGCCAACCTTGACCTTGGGCCCCTCCTTGATGACAAAAGTGACGGCGACGGCAGCGGGCGGGATGGGGCGGACTTCGGTGCGGATGGTGGCGAACTGACGCCCGTGCTCGGCGAGCAGTTGTTTCAGGGTGACTTCGGCCTTCTTGACCTTGGTGGGATCGTACTGGCTCTCGACCGAGAGTCCAACCTTGCGCTCCTTGAAGCGGTCGAGCACGTCGCTGGTGGGGACGGCACTCAGGCCGCTGTAGTTGATCTCTCGGATCGTCGGCCGCTCTTTGACATAGATGTGCAGGACCCAACCTTTGGCGCTTGGTTCGCGCTCGAAGCGGATGTCCTCGAAGTAGCCCGTGTTCCAGAGGGCGTTGAAGTCGCGTTCGATGGCGGCGGTGTCGTAAACGTCGCCGGCCTTGCTGAAGATGCGGGCCCTGACGGTGTCGACCGGGATACGGCGGTTGCCATGGATCTTGATTTCAACAATGAGGTCCTGCTGCGCGACCACGGGGGCAGCCAGGAGCACAAGCGCGAACAGAACGAGGAGCCGATGCCAGACAGAGTTATACTGCCAAGCTCTTGTGGCGGAAGTAGATGGAGACGGAGTCGCGTCTCGCTGCGAGCCCATGTCGTGGCCGAGTTCCGGGGCCCGCACAGGGATACCATTATGCCGACGATGAATCGCAACTACCTCGAAAAACTAGAGTTGGGAAAACGGTAATTATACGGTAGAGAGTGGGAACCGTCCAAGGCGGAAAAATCGCTCTTGGCTGTTGGCTTTTCGCTCTTCGCCTTTTGCTCTTCGCTAAAGGCCCAAGATCCAGAAGCGGTTGCCTGCCTCGATTCCTCCGGAAAAGTCACGCCCGAAAAAGTTCCACCTCAACAGAGACGGGAACTGGCGGCGCCGCGTTGCCCAAGGCGGAAAAGTATTTCCGAGGCTGGCGCACTAATATTGCCGCCACCGGGACTGTGTCGCATCCAATTGGCGCGCGCGGCGACAGCCCCCGCAGGTTCTTCCGGCGGGTAGAGGCGGGGCTGGGTGCTTTTCCGGTTGCGAATGGAGACGCGGCAAGCCGCGTCTCTACGGGAGATTTACCTGAACTCCAGGACTTCTTTCTCTTTCGCCTTGCTCATCTCTTCCATCTTCTTGATTTCGTCGTCGGTGAGCTTCTGGATTTCGTCGAGGGCGCGCTTCTCGTCGTCCTCGGCGATTTTCTTGTCTTTCATCGCCTTCTTGATGGCCTCGTTGCCGTCGCGGCGGACGTTGCGGATGGCGGTGCGATGTTCTTCGAGGATGCGGTGCAGGTGCTTGACCATGTCCTTGCGGCGCTCTTCGGTGAGCGCGGGCACGGGGACGCGCACCAGCTTGCCGTCGTTCATGGGGTTGAGGCCGAGGTCGGCGCTGCGGATGGCCTTTTCGATCGCCCCCATCTGAGAAGTATCGAACGGCTGCACCGTGATCATCTGCGGCTCGGGCGCGTGAATCTGGGCGACTTGGTTGAGCGGCATCTGGGTTCCGTAGTAGTCGACGGAAACGGTGTCGAGCATGTGGACATTGGCGCGCCCGGTGCGGGTGGCGGTCATTTCGCGGCGGAAGTCCTCCACCGCCTTGTCCATGCGCGTCTTCAGGGTTGCGTAAACTTCTTTCAGGGCAGGATGAGCCATAGCTCGGTGCTCCTAGGATGAACTGGGATTAAACGCTCGATTATAGAGGAAGTCAAAAGGCAAAAGTCAAATTGAAGAGGTAAACCTGCTCAAACTTCTTCAATTTGACTTCTGACTTTTGACTTTCGCTACGCGCTGACCAGCGAGCCAATCTTCTCGCCGAGAACCACGCGGCGGATATTGCCGTGGTGGTTCAGGTTGAAGACGATGATGGGCAGATTGTTGTCCTTGCACAAGGAAATGGCGGTCGAGTCCATCACCTTGAGGCCCAGCTTGAGAACATCCATGTAGGTAAGTTGCGAAAATTTCTTGGCGTCCGGCACCTTCATCGGGTCGGCGTCATAGATGCCGTCCACTTTGGTGGCCTTGAGGATGGCGTCGGCCTTGATTTCCATGGCGCGCAGCGAGGCGGCCGTATCGGTCGAGAAATAAGGATTGCCGGTGCCGCCGGCGAAGATGACGATGCGTCCTTTTTCCAGATGACGGATGGCGCGGCGGCGGATGAAGGGCTCGGCCACCTGGTTCATCTCGATGGCCGACTGCACGCGGGTGTAAACGTTCTGTTTTTCGAGAGCGTCCTGGAGCGCCAGCGCGTTGATGACGGTGGCCAACATGCCCATATGATCGGCGGAGACGCGGTCCATGTCCTTGGCCTGGTCGGCAACCCCGCGAAAGAAATTGCCGCCGCCTACGACGATGGCCATCTGGATGTCGAGCGTGTGTACGTCGGCAAGTTCAGCGGCGATTTCATGAATGCGGGTTGTGTCGACGCCGAAGCCTTGATCGGCCGCCAGGGCTTCGCCGGAGATTTTCAGAAGAATGCGTTTGAAGACGGGTGTCGGCATTTGTTTAATCAGTGTAACTCCAACTTCTCGGAGTAGGGGCCTTTACCAACATTGCAGTCGCGGCATAGGCAACGCAGGTTCGATTGTTCAAGGGCACCCCCGTCCGCCTCCGACTTGATGTGATCTACGTCAACCTGCAGGCCGGGACTGGATGAGGGGCTGCGTCCGCAAACTTGACATGTAAAACGGTCGCGAAGAAGAATGGCGTATCGAATCTTCAACGGAATTTGACGTTTGCGATTCCGTGCCAGGCGGGTTGACGTAACCGCTGCATCTGACCGTTCTGTTGACTCATTTGTCGGGGTCTTTGGTTCCCAATCGAGGAGCGCTTCACATGCCCCGATCCAAGATCCCCAGCGGCGGTAGTAGGGGCCGTAAGAGAACCTCGACCCGTGTCTCGACAGGTCATCCTTATAAGGCCTCCGACCTTCGCCGGTCAGAACTAAATCCCAAATGCGGGCAAGCTCCTTCAGCAGTTCCTCATCAGGAACATTACGGTGAAACTCCACGGTGCCAAGACTGGCGGCCTTCATGGCGGCCCGCAATCCACCGAACCGCTGCTTCAATAACGCATAACTACAGCGACCGTAATCTTCAATGTCTCTGACTGTCAGCGAAGTCCTGCCGACAGCGTTTGCTATTCGCCGCAATTCCGTCAGCAAAGACTGATCCGAGTAATCAGACAACCTGTCGAGTTCTCGTTTTGGGTTGTAATTCTGATGCAATGAAGTTCTCGCGCAGCCGCAGGCAGATCCAAATACATAGGTCCTTCGCTTCGCTCAGGATGACAACACAGAGTTAAGCGAGCGAAACCGCATGGGGGAAGCATAAATCAAAAGGGGCGCCGCAGCGCCCCTTAATTATTCGGCTGCTACTTGGCAGCCGGGGCCTCGCCGCCCTCGCTGTCGGGCTTGGCGGTGACGAAGGCCACGGTTGCGCTGGCGTCGCCGACTTTGAAGCGGGCGTAGCGGCGCACGGCGATGTTCTCGCCCAGTTTGCCCACCTTGGCGGCGATGAGCTGCGCGATGCTGATGGTCTGGTCTTTGATGAAGGGCTGTTCGAGGAGGCAGACCTCTTCGTAGAACTTTTCCATCTTGCCGACCACCATTTTCTCGGCGATGTTCGCGGGCTTGCCGCTGGCGATGGCCTGGGCGAGAAAAATATCCTTCTCGCGCGCGAAGGCTTCCGGGGTCACGTCCTCTTTGCGAACGTATCGCGGATCGCTGGCGGCGATGTGCATGGCGATGTCGTGGGTCAGCTCTTTGAAATCTTCTGTGCGAGCGACGAAATCGCTTTCGCAGTTGACCTCGAGCAGCACGCCGATTTTGCCTCCGGCATGAATGTAGCTGGCGATGGAGCCTTCACTGGTGGTGCGCGCCGCTTTCTTGGCGGCCACGGACACACCCTTCTTGCGCAACACGACGATTGCCTGTTCCATGTCGCCTTGGGCTTCGGTGAGGGCGTGCTTGCAGTCCATCATGGGCGCTCCGGTCTTTTCGCGGAGCTCTTTCACTTGTGCAGCGGAAATGTTTGCCATAGTCGTACTCATTAAGGGCCTCAGTTTCAAAGTTACAAAGTTTCAAGGTTTCAAGTTTCAAGGAGGGTCAGCCGGGGGGCCACAGTGAGGTTGAATCAAGGTTACAACCCTGAAACTTTGCAACCTTGAAACCCTGAAACCTGCAATTTAATAGAAGCGTATTTCCAAATAACATTCAGATTGGAAGGTATGGCCCTCAGGGGCTAAAGCCCGCATTTTTCTCGGCCCTAAGCGGCACGGCTGAAGCCGTGCCCTACCCAAACCCGATTGATAAAACACGCTCTAGAAGCGGCGCGTTTCGGCCTGCAACTCGTCGACGTCTTCGGTGGCGGCCGAGGGGCGCTTGCGCGTGCCCTTGCCCAACACGTCTTCCATGCGGATCTCTTCACCTTCCGGCGCCACGGCAGGATTGACAGTTGCGCCTTCCGGCGCGGCTTCGGCGAGCAGATTCTCCACGCCCGAAACTTCAATTGCCGGCGCCGGCTCGGCTGCCGCCTGAATGTCCGCCGTCTGCTTGTCGTCCCTGGCGTGGCCGCCCTCGGCAATCGACTCCGAAATCTTCGAGGTAAACAGCCGGATCGCCCGCAGCGCGTCGTCGTTGCCCGGAATCACGTAATCCACTTCGCTCGGGTCGCAGTTGGTGTCGACCACGGCGACCACGGGAATGCCCAGCTTGCGCGCTTCGCGCACGGCGATCTGCTCTTTGTTGGAATCGACGACGAAGATCGCATCGGGCAACCGGGTCATGTTCTTGATGCCGGCCAGATTGGCCTGCAGATGCTTGCGCTCGCGCTCGAGCTTGATCACTTCCTTCTTGGGAAGCAGATCGTAACGGCCATCGGTGGCCATATCGTCGAGTTCCTTGAGCCGCTTTACGGATTTCTGCACGGTGATCCAGTTGGTGAGGAGGCCACCCAGCCAGCGCTGGTTCACGTAGAACATGCCGCAGCGCTGCGCCTCTTCGGCAATGGCGTCCTGGGCCTGGCGCTTGGTGCCGACGAAGAGAACGATTCTGCCGTCGGCGGCCAGGTCCTGCACGAACTTCGACGCTTCCTTGAACATCTTCAGCGTCTTCTGCAGATCGATAATATAGATACCGTTGCGCTCGCCAAAGATGAACTCCTTCATCTTGGGGTTCCACCGCTTGGTTTGGTGCCCGAAGTGAACGCCGGCTTCGAGCAACTCCTTCATCGTAATGTTTGCCAATCAACCTCCTCAGTTGGTCTGCATCCGGACGCTCAGAGGCCCCGGATTGCCATTCCCGTCCACCCCGCCTCAGGGGAGGTGGGGGGATGAATTGAACACCTAAAACCAGTCGTTTGTCGTTGGTCGTTAGTCGTTGGCGAACGACCATCGACCAACGACCATCGACTGTCTTTACCGCTTCGAGAACTGGAAGCGCTTGCGCGCGCCCTTCTGGCCGTATTTTTTGCGCTCTTTGGCGCGCGGGTCGCGAGTGACCATGCCTTCGGCCTTGAGCTTCTTGCGCAGTTCCGCGTTGAACAGCATGAGGGCGCGTGTAATGCCCAGGCGCACGGCATCGGCTTGTCCAGCGACGCCGCCGCCGCACACGTTCGCCAGCACGTTGAAAGTGGCCGAGGTGTCGGTCGAGACCAGCGGCCTTTTCGCGGCGATGCGCTGCGAGGGCGTCACAAAGTATTCATCGAACGCCTTGCCGTTGACCTTGAACTCGCCGCTGCCAGGGCGAAGAAAAACCCGCGCAATCGCCGTCTTGCGCCGTCCGGTTCCGTAGTATTGAACTAGTTCTGCCATTTTCAGCTTCGAGCCGCGAGCTTCGAGCTTCGAGCACCCTTGTGCACGAAGAATGAAGCGCTTGGCCTATCGACCTTTCCAAGAAAATCTAAAATCTGTCTTGCTTGCTCGCGGCTCGTAGCCCGAAGCTGCTTTACGCAAACACCTTCGCTTCCGGCTTCTGGGCCTCGTGCGGGTGCTTGTCGCCGCGGTAAACCTTCAGCTTCGTGAACATCTGCTTGCCCAGCTTGTTCTTGGGCAACATGCGCGACACGGCGTCTTCAATCACCAGTTCCGGCTTGCGGACCATGCGCTTCTTCATGTCTTCCGAGCGCAATCCGCCGGGATATCCGGTATAGCGGTGATAGACCTTCTGATCGGCCTTCATGCCGGTGATCTTGATCTTGTCGGCGTTGATGACGATCACATGGTCGCCGGTGTCGAGAAACGGCGTGTATTTCGGGTTCTCTTTGCCGATCAAAATGCGGGCCACGCGCGAGGCGAGGCGCCCGAGCGGAAGTCCGCTCGCATCCACTACAAACCACTTACGCGCAATATCTCCCTCTTTCGGGAAATAGGTTGACATCGGAACTCTCCCAGAGCTTACGGAACGCTATTATTTGAAGACCGCTGAGTGCCCTAAGCAATATCTATCCACGCAGAACGCGCGCTAGGTGTTCCAGGCGGGCAGCCGCAGGACTTCCAAAGACCTTAAGAATAGCCCAGCCCGAACGCGCTTGTCAACGCAGAGTCGCTCCTACGAAAAGTCTTTGCCGAGGGCGACGCCATCTCCAGCTCTGGCGCTCTGCCCGATTCGCAACCAGTGGTCTGGAAGCGGCGGCCGCGAACTTGAAAACCGAGTTCGTAGAGACGAAGCGTGGCAGGTCAACTTTGTAAGGGAGATCGCAACGTTACTTCCGTAAGGCGTTTCGGCCCATTTCGTCGTGCGTTCTCGCCATCCGTTCTTATCCTCATATCAGATGCCTTGAGCATCGGATCCGCCGAGCGAATCCACGGAAGCAACGTGACCGTCTGCCTATCCTTTTTCATTGCGATCTTTACGCAGATCACGCACCCCACGATTCTTGCGTCGGTGGCGACGGCGTCCGGATTGTGCTCGTTCTTTGCCGGATTCCATCTGCTCGGCCGCAAGCGCTTGGTGTTTAGCACGCCAACGTCCGACATTCGCGGTGCCGCGCTGGGGCCGGTCGAGGTCAACGGCGTGGCCAGGGGCCCTTACACCACTACGGCACCGATCATCGGCGAGCCTTGTTTTCTCTATCGCACAACCGTCTGGCAGCAGCGTGAGGGGAAGAAGCAAAAGTGGGAGCAAGTTGCGGACGAAACTCTGCACCTGCCATTTTTCATTGAAGACTCGACTGGACAGGTGCTGATCGATCCTGTCGGAGCCGAGATCGACTTGCACAGCGATTTTCGGGAGGAATATGACGCAGCGTTTTTCGCGCCGGACTTTTCCCCGCCGCACCCTTCCACTTCAAACCAGGATGAAATACGGTCGCGCATCCACACTTTTCTTACGCGTCACGGCATCGTTCCGGGCCGCCGCTTGCGCATCGAAGAACGGTTGGTCAAGCCCGCAGACGCGCTCTTCGTCGCCGGCACGCTCACGGAAAATCCGGGCGTTCCGGTGCGTCCGCTGTCTTCGCCCGGCGATTCTCCGGACAACGATTCTCCGGACAACGATTCCAGGAGCGATCTCGCGCCCCATGAGGTTTCGATCCCGCTCCCTGCCCCAGAGATCATCAGACTTTCCAGTGGCGCGGTCCCCACTGCCACGCGAGAAATGAGCCAGCAGGCAAAAATCGCGGCCGCGCTCAATCGCGCCGGCGCCGCCAACGGAGGGGTGATGTCCGCCGCCGCAATTCCGAACCACAACCTGGCGGTCGAAGAGAATGAGCCCGCCGTGCCAGTTTTCGCCCACGACCTGGGTCATGACTTTGGCCACAACGAGGAAAGTCCGTGCGAGACCCGTTCAAAGCAAGCGCGTTCGAACAATGCTGGTCCGATTGAGGATCAGCCGGTGCGGTCCGACTACAATCTGGCTCCGCCCGTAGTATTGATGAAAGGCGCGAATCATCCCAGGTTCGTGATCTCGTTCCGCAACCACAAGGAACGCGCCGGCGCGCTCGCCTGGAAATCCGCTGTCATGGTCTGGGGTGGCGCCGCCATTACGCTGTTCGCCCTCTACCTGCTGTGGGCGCAGATGGCACCGCAGTAGCAGAGGGGCTGTTCGCTTTTCGCCGCTGGCTCATGGTTTCTGGCGTGCAGTTCCTCGATCTCCACGGCGCCCGCAACTCACTCCTCAACGCCAGGCGCGAACGGCTAATTTAGAATGTCTCTCGTGACTGAAGCCGTCCGCATAGGGGTTCTCGGCGATTTCAATTCCGAACTCCGCTCCCATCGCGCGACCAACGATTCGCTCCTGCACGCGGCCGGGAAGCTCCGGCTCAGGGTGGAATCGTCCTGGGTCCCGACGCCTGCGCTTCTCGAGCCGGGCGGCGACGCCACGCTCGATTCCTGCGACGGACTGTGGGCTTCGGCGGGCAGCCCCTACAGAAGTTTCGACGGCATGATTAAAGGCATCGAGTTCGCCCGCGTCCACGACCGGCCATTCCTCGCGACCTGCGGCGGTTTCCAGTACGCGCTCATCGAGTGCGCGCGCAACGTGCTCGGCGTCCGCGACGCGACCACCGCCGAAGAAGACCCGCACGCCAAGAACATCGTCATCCATCCGGTCGCCTGCGCCGTTCCCAACCGAGAGCCGAACGCGCCCAAGCTTTCGGGAAAAGTTCCCGGCATTCGCCTCCGTCCCGGTTCTTATCTCGCGGCGTTTTATGGAAAGGAAACGATCGAGGAAGAATTTTTTTGCAACTACGAACTCAATCCCGATTTCGAATGGATGGCGATGGAAGCGGGGTTCCCGGTGGTGGCGCGCGGCGCGCAAGAAGAATGCCGGGCCATCGAATCTCCCGCGCACTTGTTCTACATCGCGACGTTGTTCCAACCGCAGCTTGCGTCAAGCGAAGACAATCCGCATCCGCTGATCATGGCGTTCTTGCAATCCGCCGCCGACTTCCGCCGTAAACGGCTCGACGACTCCATCCTCACCTGACGCCGCACCCACCCCGGTTGCGAGACCGACTCCGATCTTCATGAAACACGAAGGACGAAATTTGAATCGAAGGTACGAACCGCAACGCACGGTTCGTGCTGCTTAGCGTCCTTGGTGGTTCAATCCGGGCATGGCCGTTAGCGACTACGCTGTCCAATCGCCGCTGCCGTGGTTTATTCTTAACCTCTCTTCGACAATTAACGAGGACTCACCGTGAACAAGCGACTCTTCTGGCTCGTGCTCGCCGCGCTCTGCGTTTTGCTTTTTCCTGTTGCGCTTTCCGCCCAGCAGTACGACCCGGCAATGTATCAGGAGCTGCACTGGCGAATGATTGGCCCCTTCCGGGGCGGCCGCACGGTGGCGATTTCGGGCGTGCCGGGGCAGCCGAATGTTTTCTACATGGCGCCAAACAACGGAGGAGTTTGGAAGACGACGGACTCGGGCCGCACTTGGAACCCGATCTTCGATGGCCAATCCAGCGGCGATCAACCGAACGACGACCGCCGCTCCGGTTCGATTGGAGCGCTGGCGGTGGCGCCCTCGAGCCCGAACACGATCTATGTTGGCAGCGGTGAGGGGCTGCGCCGGCCCGATCTTTCCGTGGGCAACGGCATCTACAAATCGACCGATGGCGGCCGCACCTGGCGGCATCTGGGGCTGCGCGACGCGCAGCAAATTGGAGCGATCCTGGTCGATCCCAAAAATGCGGACCGCGTTTTTGTAGCCGCCCTCGGGCATCCTTATGGCCCGAATGCCGAGCGCGGCGTTTACCGCTCGCTCGACGGCGGCGAGACGTGGCAAAAAATTCTATATAAAGACGAGAACGTGGGAGCGATTGACCTGGCATTCGATCCGCGAAACGCGCAGGTGATTTTTGCCGATATGTGGGCTTCGCGCCGTCCACCGTGGACGAACGTCGACGAATACAACGGCCCGGGGAGCGGCCTCTATAAGTCAACCGATGGCGGCGATAACTGGCGGCAGATTACAAAAGGACTGCCGAGTGGAGACGATAAGCTGGGCCGCATCGGCGTCGCCGCTTCACCCAGCGATCCCGATCGCATGTACGCCCTGGCGGACGCGCAGAAAAACGCCGGAGTCTATCGCTCCGACGATGCCGGCGAAAGCTGGCAGCTTGTCAATACCGAGGAGCGCATCTCGGGACGCGGGTCGGACTTCGCCTGCGTGCGCGTCGATCCACGAAACAAGGATGTCATTTATGTGGCCAACACGACAACCTACCGCTCCGATGACGCGGGCAAAAATTTCACCGCCATCAAGGGCGCGCCGGGGGGCGACGATTACCACACCATTTGGATCAATCCCGAAAACCCCGACATTATCGCGCTCGGCGTCGATCAGGGAGCGACCATCAGCGTGAATGGCGGTGAGACTTGGAGTTCCTGGTACAACCAGCCCACGGCGCAGTTCTATCACGTGGTCACCGACAACGAGTTTCCGTACTGGGTGTATGGCGGACAGCAGGAAAGCGGCTCGATCGGCACCGCCAGCCGCAGCGACTTTGGCGAAATCACTTTTCGCGACTGGACGACGGTCGGCACCGAGGAATACGGCTATGTCGCGCCCGATCCTTTGCATCCCAATCTGATTTACGGCGGCAAGGTCACGGTGTTCGACCGCAATACCGGCCAGACGCGCGACGTTTCGCCAGTGGTCCTGCGTACCGGGCAATATCGTTTCAATCGCACGGCGCCACTGATTTTTTCGGCGGCCGATCCGCTCGTGCTGTATCTCGGCTCGAACGTGCTGTTCGCCACGCGCGATGGCGGCAACAGTTGGCAGATTGTCAGCCCCGATCTGACGCGCGAAGATCCGGGATATCCCGCGACCCTCGGGCCGTTTATCGAGGCCGACCCGGCGAAGGGCAAGCACCGCGGCGTGATCTATTCCGTGGCTCCGTCGCCGCTTGACGCGAACATGATCTGGGCCGGCACCGACGATGGCCTGATTCATGTGACGCGCGACGGCGGCAAGAACTGGCAAAACGTGACGCCTCCGGAATTGACGCCCTGGAGCAAGCTGGCGCAGATGGATGCCTCGCACTTCGATACCGCGACCGCGTACGCCGCGGTGAATCGCTTCCGGCTCGACGATCTGCATCCTTATATCTACCGCACGCACGACGGCGGGAAGTCGTGGCAGAAAATCACGAGCGGCCTGCCCGATGACGAGCCCGTCAACACGGTGCGGGAAGATCCGGTACGGAAGGGGATGCTTTTTGCCGGCACCGAGCGCAGCGTCTATGTGTCGTGGGACGACGGCGGCCATTGGCAGTCGCTACAGATGAATTTGCCGCCGACTTCTATTCGCGATCTCGTCGTTCATCATGACGATGTTGTCGTCGGGACCCACGGGCGGTCGTTTTGGATCTTGGATAACATCACGCCGCTGCGGCAGTTTAGCGCGGAGGTTGGGAACGCGGCAGCGTATCTTTTCGCTCCGCAGTTGACGTATCGCGTGCGCCGCAACAACAACACCGACACGCCGCTGCCGCCGGAGGAACCCGCAGGCCAAAATCCTCCCGATGGCGCCATGATCGACTACTGGCTCGCCAACGCAGCTTCCGGCCCAGTCACGCTGGAAATTGCCGATGCCGTATCGGGTCAAGTCGTGCGCCGCTTTTCGAGCGACGATAAGCCCGAGCGAGTCAATGCGAAAGAGTTGGACGTTCCGATGTATTGGGTACGCCCGGCGCGCATGCTTTCGGCGGAAGCGGGGATGCATCGCTTCCTCTGGGACTTGGCTTATCCCGAGCCCGATGTGCTCGAGCACCAGTATCCGATCTCGGCCATCTACCACGACACGCCGCGAGGGCCGCTCGGCGCCACTGTGCTCCCCGGCCAATACAAAGTAGTGCTCACGGCTGGCGGCCAGAGCTACACGGAGCCGCTAGAAATACGAATGGATCCGCGGGTGAAGACTTCGCCGGAAGATCTGCGCCGGCAATTCGAGCTCGACCGGAAAATTGCCGATGCGCTTCATCGAGACTACGAAGCCCTGCAACAGGTGCGCAGTCTGCGAGTGCAGTTGAAGGCGTTTGCCGAGCACGGGCCTGCTAAGGATGCAAAGCTCGCAGTTATTGTCAAGACGGCTGCCGAACTGGAGGAGAAAGCCGCACCCATCGAGGGAGAAGAAGGGGACGACGATGCGCGCTACCTGAGCACGCCTGAAAGCCGCAGTCTGGCGCGGCTGAATGGCGGACTCAACGCGCTGGTCAGCGCTCTCGATAGCGCCGACGCCGCGCCCACCACGCAGCAGGCCGCGATGTTTGAAGAATTGGAGAAGGCGCTGGAAGTGCAGTTGTCGGCTTGGAATCAACTCAAAACAAAGGACATTCCGGAGCTGAACGAGAGATTGAAGAAAGCGAAATTGGCACCGATCGATCTCGAAAAGCCGCTTCCCGGCGCGACCGACGCGGCGCGGACCACTACGCAGGACAAGGATAGGGACGTGGAGTAAATCTCTCAGGTGTCAACTCTCGCTGTTGAACCTGAGCGAAGTGAAGGACCTGCGGTTTGGTTTTCTCTGTGTGACTCTGTGTCCCCTGTGGTTCAGGCTTTCTGAAGCAACCGCAGTGGACACGGAGGGGCACAGAGGAGAAACAAAGTCATAGCGGAAATTGGCGCGCCACTACATCCATCGCCTGTGCGCGCGTGGCCACGCGGCCTTCCAGTTGGGCGTCTTCGATGGCGGTTAGGATTTCCTTGAAGCGGGGGCCGGGCTGGTAGCCTGCTGCGATCAGGTCCTGGCCGGTAATCAGCGGAGTGGGGCGGATCGCTTCGGGCGGCATCGACTGCGACTGCTGGCGCGAGTATTCATACGAGTCGAGATTGCCGTGGCTGGAGAGGCAGTCGAGGCGGTGCAGCTCCAGATGCTCGTCGAAGGCGGGCAGGCGTAAGAACCTTTTCAGCGTGGATTGCTTCATGCGCTGCACGTCGGCAAAGCGCATGTGATTCTCGACCAGCGCCAGAATTTGATCGGTCTCGTGATTGGAGAAGCGCAGGCGGCGGCAGATTTCGGCGGCCATCTTCACGCCGACTTCGACGTGGCCATCGAAGCGGATGCGGTCGGGCGCGACGCGGAAAGTCGGGGGCTTGCCGACATCGTGCAGAAGCGCTCCCCAGGCCAGCGTCTTCGAACATGCTGGCGGCAGTTTTTCGAGCAGGAGCAGGCTGTGCACGAAGACGTCGCCTTCGGGATGATATTGCGGCGGCTGCTCGACTCCCTGCATGGCGGCGATTTCGGGCAGGACTTCGGGCAAGAGGCCGGTCGTATCGAGTAGCTGAAAGGCGCGGCGGGCGCGGCCTTCGGTGAGCATCTTCGAGAGTTCCTCGCGCACGCGTTCCGGGGAAACCTGGCGGATGTGGGGCGCGAGCCGCTGGATGGCCGACATGGTGGCGGGGGCGATCCGGTAATCGAAGCGGGCGGCAAAACGCACGGCGCGCAACATGCGCAGTTTGTCTTCGGCAAAACGGCGTTCGGGATCGCCGATGGCGCGGACGATTCCAGCTTTGAGATCGTCGCGTCCGCCGACAAAATCTAAGATCGCGTTGGTTGCGGGATCGAGCATCATGCCGTTGATGGTGAAATCGCGGCGCAGCGCATCTTCGCGTGGGTCTTTGGTGAAGCGGACTTCGTCGGGATGACGGCCATCGGAGTAGCCAACGTCGGAGCGGAAGGTGGCTACCTCGACAGACTTCCGCAGAGATGGCGACAACGACAGGCAGCGCTGTTTCCCCGATCCGCCCATCGCGCCCGGTACGGCTCGCCCCTCGAAGGGGTCTGTTCGCGCAGGTTCGTCGCCTTCGTGTTCCTTCGTGTCCTTTGTGGTATCAGCTTTGAAGGGCACCAGCACTACTCCGAACTGTTCGCCTACCGCGAGCGTTTGCGGAAAGATCTGCATGACCTGGCGGGGAGTGGCGTCGGTCGCGACGTCGTAGTCGGCGGGCTCGCGGTTGAGCAGAAGATCGCGGACGCAGCCTCCGGCCAGGTAGGCCTGGTAGCCGCGCTGGCGCAGGATGCGGACGATTTCGGTCGCGTGTTGTTTGGCGTTGGACATCGATAGTTGGCAGTCGCGTAAACTAAATGGCTACGAGCTGCGAGCTGCGAGCTTGAACCTAATTATGCCTGACGCGTGCATCCTCGGCATTGAGAGTTCCTGCGATGAGACAGGGGCGGCGGTGGTGCGCTCGGGGCAGCGGATTTTGTCGAACATAGTGGCTTCGCAGATTGCCACGCACCAGCCTTATGGCGGAGTGGTTCCGGAGCTGGCGTCGCGCGAGCACTTGCGCGCCATTGTGCCGGTGGTGCGGCAGGCTTTAGCCGAAGCGGGCAAGACATACGCGTCCGTCGATGCCATCGCGGTCACGCAAGGGCCAGGACTGGCGGGCGCTTTGCTCGTGGGCATCAGCTTTGCCAAGGCGCTGGCGTTTGCGCTGGGGAAGCCGCTGATCGCGGTCAATCACATAGAGGGACACATTCATGCCGTATTGCTTGAGCGGCGGCAGAGTGGGGATGGCGAGCTGAATTTCCCGGTGCTGGCACTGGTTGTCTCGGGCGGACATACGCATCTTTATCTTGCCGAATTGCGGGAAAATCTCTGGAGCTATTGCAACATCGGGCACACGCGCGACGACGCCGCCGGAGAGGCGTTCGATAAGGTCGCGAAGCTGCTGGGGCTGGGCTATCCGGGAGGGCCGATCATAGACCGGCTGGCGCCGCACGGCGATCCGCACGCGGTCAAGTTCCAGATGGCGCAGATGAAGCACGCGGACCGGCGCGAGCACAAGCGGGGCGATCATAAACAGGACGATCATAAGCAGGGCGATCATAAACAAGAAGGCCGGCAACTTCGGGCGGAGGACGACGGGCCGCACTTCGTTGGGCCGAGCTTTGATTTTTCCTACAGCGGGATCAAGACGGCGGTCTTGCGATATGTGGAGACGCACGATTTGAAACCTGCGATTGAGGCCCGGCGGCAGGCGCTCGCGGGCATGGAGAAACCGAAGATCGAAGACTATCTATCGCTGTGCGACCGCCAAATTCTCAATCTGGTGGCGTCATTCCAGCGCACGATGGTCAACGATCTGGTGATGAAGACGCTGGCGGCGGCGAGAGAGTATGAGGTGCGCACGCTTTTTGTGAGCGGCGGAGTGGCCGCGAATCGCGAATTGCGCGACAGGTTTGAGCGCGAAGCGGGGAGCGCGGGGCTGCCAGTTTTCTTTCCGTCGCGCGCGCTATCGACCGACAATGCGGCGATGATCGCGGCGGCGGCGTATCCGAAATTTCTGCGCAAGGATTTTGTGGCGATGGATTTTTGCGCCGAGGCGGGAATGCGGCTGCGCTGAGGAAGGAGCAAAGGCTTGAACCACAGGGGCCACAGGGGAACACCGGGGAAACCTTGAATTCGACGCGCTGGTTTTGAGCGTTCAGGTCCGACTTAATTGAAGTTTCCCTGAATTCGCCGATACGGAACGCGCGCTCCGGCTTCTTTGTTTATCCAAATCGTCACGTTTCCCAGATACAATGGATCGCGTGAAACCGACTATCTACGTCGTGGAAGACGACCCGGATATTTCGCGGCTGGTGCGGCATCATCTGGAAGCGGCCAGTTTCAACGTGCGGCTGTACTCGACGGGCAATGTAGTGATTGCCGACGCGGAGCGCCAGCGGCCGGCGCTGTTTCTGCTGGACATCATGGTGCCGGGAAAAGACGGGCTGGAACTTTGCCGGCAGATCCGGCAATCGGTGACGCTGGCGCCGGTGCCGGTGATTTTTTTGACCGCCAAGAGCGGCGAAGCGGACCGGGTGCTGGGATTGGAGTTGGGCGCGGACGATTACATTCCCAAGCCTTTCAGCCCGCGCGAACTGGTGGCGCGGGTGAAAGCGGTGCTGCGGCGGTTTGAGCGTCCGCTGCCGCCGTTGCCGACGAAAATCGACGAAATTCACATCGACCCGAGCGCGATGACGCTGACGGTGCGAGGGAAACAGGTGCCGACCACGGCCACGGAATTCCGGCTGCTCGACCACTTCATGCGGCACGCGGGGCGGGTGTTCACGCGCGACCAGTTGCTCGATTCGGTGTGGCGCGATACGGCCTTCGTGACGCCGCGCTCGGTGGACGTGTATGTGCGGCGCATCCGGGAAAAAATCGAGCCGGACCCCGAGAATCCGAGGTATTTGAGAACGGTGCGGGGAGCGGGCTACCGCTTTGAGGTCGCGCGTTGAGAAGCCGCATCTTCGTAAAATTGATGTTCGTGTTTCTGCTGGTGATTGGCACAACCGCGATCACGTTGCAGATGACCGTGCACAGGGTGTGGGAACGCACGCTACGCGAGCAGATCGAGCGTAATCTGCAAGAGAAAACGCTGATGTTCGCCCATCGCGTGGAGACGGACCGGCAGCACTCGCTCGCCGACATTACGGCGCAGGAGGGGCAGGCGGCGGAAGCCCGCGCCACGGTGATCGATCCGACGGGCAAGGTGTTGGCCGATTCGGAGGCCGACGCCGGCGCGATGGAGAACCATGCGCGCCGCCCGGAGTTTGTGGCCGCGCTGGGCGGCAAAATCGGCATGGATGAACGCAACAGCCGAACGGTGCGCGTTCCTTTTGTGTACGTGGCGGCGCCGGTTTCCGGAGGGGCGGTGCGTCTGGCGTATCCGCTGCCGGAGATTGAAATCACGGACCGTCCGCTGCGCAGGGCGCTGTTTTGGGGATCGCTCAGCGCTTTCATTTTCGCGGCGCTGGTGGCTGCGCTGGCTTCGCACTATGTGGGGCGGCGTTTGCAGCGGATCGTGACTTTTGCCGAGCGTGTGGCGGGCGGCGACCTGGCGGCCAGGATCGCATCCGGGGCGACGGATGAGATCGGACAGGTGGCGGCGGCGCTCGATAAGACGGCGCGCCGCGTGGAAGAAAGTTACGCGCGCGTGCAAACCAGCCAGAGAGAACTGGAGACGCTCCTCAACAGCATGCAGGACGCCGTGATTGCGGTCGATGCCGGCGGGCGGGTGCAGTGGGCCAATCGCGGCATGGACCGTCTGTTGCTTCATGCGCCCCGGCTGAATGCGCCGCTGATTGACAGCGTCCGCGACCCGGATTTTCTGGCGGCAGTGCAAGGGGCGGCGCGCAACCAGGTGGTCACTTCCGCGCACTCGAACACCATCGCCAGCGGCCGCACGTTCGATGTGACGGCGGCGCCGATGCCGGGCGGCGGCGCGGTGGCCGTGCTCCGCGATCTCACCGAGACCGAGCGCATGGAAAAGAGCCGAAGGGATTTCATCGCCAACGTATCGCACGAGCTGCGCACGCCGCTGACTTCGATCCAGGGGTACACGGAGACGCTGCTCGACAGTCCTCTCGAGAACAATAGCGTGCGCGAGTTTCTGGAAATCATCCGCAAGAACTCGGCGCGCATGACGCGGCTGACGGAAGACCTGCTGACGCTGGCGCGGGTGGAGTCGGGCGAGCACCGGTTCGCCATTCAGCCGGTCAACGCCGAAGAACTGCTGCAGGACGCTCTGGAGAGCTTCCGCGAAGTGGCACGGTCTTACGACGTCGAGCTGGGAGTCGAGTTGGCGATTGAGAACGCGGTTGGTGGCGGGCAGGTAAATGCGGACCGCGAAGCCATCCATCAGATTTTTTCCAACTTGATTGAGAATGCGTTGAAGTATGCGGCGTCGGGGAAAAAAGTTATTCTCGGGGCGCGCGGGGTGGAGAGCGGCGTCGAATTCTACGTGAGGGATTTCGGCCCCGGCATTTCCTCCGAGCATCTGCCGCGTCTTTTCGAGCGCTTCTACCGCGTGGATAAAGCGCGCTCGCGGGAATCGGGCGGGACGGGGCTGGGACTGGCCATCGCCAAGCATATTGTTCTGGCGCACGGGGGAACGATCCGCGCCGAGAGCGAGCTGAACCACGGGTCGACGTTTTTGTTCACGCTGACTGCTTGTGAGGCGGATTCAGCGTAAATGGCAGGAGCGGACAGATTCCGGGCAGCCCGGAGGCGCAGGGCCTTGCAGAACAGTATCCATTCGGATACACTATGGGCGTGAATCGGCATGAATACATTCGTTCGGTCGTCCGATTTCGATGCGTGGCTATCCAACTTGGCCGACCAAAAGGCAAAGGCCAGAATCCTGGCCCGCCTCCGTAGTGCGACATTTGGGAATTTCGGCGATTCGCAACCGGTTGGCGAAGGCGTTTCCGAGATGCGTATTCATGCCGGAGCGGGGTATCGGATTTATTACACGCGAACGGGAGCGACCGTCTATGTTTTGCTGGCGGGCGGCGTAAAGGCATCGCAGACGAAAGACATTGCCAAAGCGAGAAAAATGGCCCGCGAACTCAAGAGGGTGAAACCGAGGGCGAAACCATGAAGACGAAGAGGAAAACAACTTACAAGGCATTCGACGCGGCGGAATATCTCGATAACGATGCAGTGATTGCGGAATATCTTTCGGCCGCCGCCGAAGACCCAAACCCCGATGTATTCGTTGCCGCGCTCGGCGACGTGGCCAAGGCGCGAGGCATGGCGCAGATCGCCAAAGACTCGGGACTGGGCAGGGAGAGCCTGTACAAAGCCCTGAGCGCAGGCGCGCACCCACGCTTTGAAACCATCAGTTCCGTCCTGCACGCCCTCGGCGTGAAGTTCGCCGTCGTTGCAGAACCCGGGAATTAGGCAACGGCGCACGGGGGAACGATCCGCGCCGAGAGCGAGCTGAACCACGGGTCGACGTTTTTATTCACGCTGGCTGCTGCCGAGCAGGATTCCGCGTAGATGCTGGTAATCGGGAGTTTCCGGGTAGCCCTTCATCCCTGAACGATCCAGAAGGCATCTGCTAATTGGATGCGAAGCGATCCGTTAGGAAATACCCATCCTGTCAGACTAGAGTCAGAATCGGCGGTGAAGAGCACCCATTTGTGCCCTGGGGTGGTTCCGCCATCCAAAGTGTGAGCGCCATTGACAGGAAGATCTCGCCGCTCGCCGGATCGGAGGTCCCACCGAAGGGCCGTGAATTTCTCCCTGCGTGCAGCGTCCAGGTGTAAGCTCCGCAGCGACATGCCATCTGGCAGCATCGCTACATTCTTCACGGTATTGCTTCTGAATTGTTTTATTTCTCCCCTGAACGCCTGGAGGGGTGCGAATCCTGCCAGCGCTGGCCGACAATATTGCAAGGGCCGGTCTGATTCTGACAGAGACAAATGTCACAAAGACCCGACACGCACGCCTCGGTGACCGCCAGTTGCGTCAGTTCTCGCAACGCTTCCTCAACCGACGGGGAACGATATGGGATCGTTCCCCCACTTACGATGGTTGCGTCATTCACTGTAATGCTCCTGGTCAACGCTTCAGGCTTTGAATGCGGTTTATTTCTAGATCAACTCCCAGTACAGATCCAGAGCAGTGTGGGTGGCGTCCTTTCCAGTACGGAAGCCCGCTTTCACCTTGTCCCCGATCTTGATGGGCTTGCGATCCAATAGATAGCTCTTCATGATCGTTGCCACTCCCGGAATCTTCACGTCGATCTGATAGTACGGGCATTCGATCTCGAGCCCCTGCCCGCCTCTCTCCACGTAGGTGAACGTGTAGATGTAGCCGGTTGGGTTTTTGATCTGCTCCCACACCATCGGTTGGTGGCAATCTGGACAATCTGCGCGCGGAGGGAGCCACAACTCACCTTTGCCGTGATCAATCGGGCACTTGGCATTCACACATTTTGTGGCCATCAACTTGCCTTCAGTCAACCCTTTGAAATATGGGGTCAGGAGCCCGTAGGTGTGAAAGTGATTTCCTTCCGCGCCAAAGCGAGGAAGTTGAACCACCCATGCGTCCTTCTCCTGTGTCATTACTGCCGGCGATGTTTTCAAAACTACTTTGTTGTCCATTTTATCTCCCTACCAAGCTTTCTCCAGGACGGTGCAAGTCACATGACTGCCCACGCCTGCATGAGATATGGCCAGACCTCTCTTAGCGTTTTTGATTTGCAGGCTTTCCCAATCGGCCGGCTTCTTCTTGCCGTAACGGCCCCACATTTTCGGATCGCCGTGGATTTTGTCGTACTTGTTCTGAATTTGCCAGAACACTTCGTTACACTGGAAGATTCCCGTGGCGCCCACCGCATGCATGGTTCCCAACAACCCGCCGGACGGATTCGCCGGACATCTGCCCGGTTTGCCAGTCTTAGGGTCCTTCACATAGCAATCGCCAGAGGTCACAAAATCCTGTTCCTGACCATACGGCCTCAGGCCAACGTCTCCGTAGGTTTGCAGGTCGGAAATTGTGAACGCATCGTGAGTTTCAACCACGTCCAAATCTTCCAAGGGATCGTTTACGCCCGCCATTCGATACGCCAACCAAGCGGCGAACCGGGCGGCAGCGAAGCTTTCGAATCCCGGCCAGCGGCTCTCGGTTTTTTGCATTTCTTTGTAAAGCTTTTCATACTGAGTAGCCGACTCATTCGGAAGGAGTGGGATTTCCATGTGCCGTCGATCCCCCGCTCGGAGTGTGTGGGATGCACCAGCGGCATACAAAAGAACGGGGTTGTCGGTCAGTTTGTGGGCCAACTCTTCGGAACATAGCAAAAGCGCTGCAGAGCCCACACTCATGGCACAGCACTCAAGAAATCTCAGCGGATCGGAGACGATAGCACCGCTGAGCACTTCCTCGATGGTGTGTTTGCCGGGCTGTTGGGCGAAGGGCGACATGTAAGCATAGCCGCGGTTCTTAACGGCGATCGCTGCGCGAACTCTTTCGTCCACGTGATACATCTCCTGGAATCGTCGCGCCATCGGAGCGTAGTAGCTGGCGTAGTTACGCGCCAAGCGAGTTTCAAAGTCTTTGCAGGCCGCGGTGGCAATGTAGTAGTTGCCCGTCCAGGTTCTGACTTCGTCCATCCGTTCCCAGCCAAGAACCAGAGTGCAGTCGGAAAGTCCACTGGCAACCGTGGTCGCGCCCATTAAAACCGCCGAGCCACCCGTGGCGCCACCGGTTTTGACCCCTACGTTGTAGAGGGGATCCAACCCGATATAGTCGACGACCTTTGCTTCACAGAGCAACTGATCTTGAAAGTGGTCGGCAAACTCTCCACACACCGTAAGATTGATGAGGCCCTTCACATCCAGTGGATCTTTCTTCAGATCGCTTTCCTCCAGCATCATGCGAAACGCCATCATGCAGACTTCTTCTAATTTCTTTTCAGGATAGCGTTTGCGGAAATCAGACTGTCCTGCCGCAACCATATAAACGGGTCGCGTCCATTTGGGAACCCGCAAGTTTCCGACTCCAAACTTAATCACCCGGAATCTCCTTATTTGATCTCAAGAACAGCAACGAACGATTGTACGCCCATCTCGCTGTTTCATTCGGCGACAAGAAATTCACCGGGTCGTAACCTGCCTCGCGGCGCCGGGAAGTATGCTTTCTCTGGGGTTTTGTGGCACACTCTGAGGTAACAGCGCTCGCGTCCACCAGAGCGGACCGGCCGTCGAATGAAGCAGGCGGTTTTGCCTATGAGCACAGCCAGTGTGAGAATGCCATCGCCTGAGCCCGAGCACTCCGACTTGATGCAGCGAACCGCGGAAGCCTGTGAGCTGGCCCGCGAGGCTGCGGCCATCGCGGCCGAGGGAATTGCCACCGGATCGATGTCGCGCCTGAACGACATCCGGCAGTGCGAAAAGGAACTCGACGCGATCGACGTGGAAGTGGACACGGGCGTAACGTCGGCCATCAGCAACGCTCCGGAAGACGAAGCCCGGCAACTGCTGGCGTGCATGAAAGTTGTGATCGGGCTGGAGCGCATCGGCGATCTGCTGCTGAGCTTTGCCACCAGTGCGCAAGCCGCGGGGGGGCGGCTCGATTCGCGGGACGCTCGCGACTTGACCCAGATGGCGACCGTTCTGGAAAAAATGCTGGCCGACGTTGGCTGCTCTTTTTCCCAGCGCGACGTGAAGAAAGCCATCGACGTGCTCCGCGCCGACGCCGAGATGGACCGCCTGCGCAATATCATCTTTCTGCGCCACATCGAGAATCCGGAAAACGTCGCGCACCACGCCAGCCTGCAAGTGATCTTCATGACGCAGTCTCTGGAACGGGCCGGCGACCACGCCAAGAACCTGGCGGAAGAAGTTTGCCACTTTGTCAGCGGACGCAGCATCCGCCACCTGCTCATGGCCTACGACAGGCCAAAAGAACAGATGTTCATCGAATGGCTGCGGCACAAGGACGAAAAGGCAGAGTAAGTCCCGCATCGCCGAGGACGACGACGCATTACTCAAGGCCTGCCGCCATCCCGGTCAAGGGCGCGAAGCGTGCGATTACTGGCGGCAAAAGCAGGCCCGTCGCTTCGCTCAGGATGACAATTCCGCGCGATGGCAACCAAACTGAGACACTGCCCGATTTGCTCTTAACTCGATCGTTCGGAAGATCTGGAGGCACTTATGGAAGTCACCGTGGAACATCTTGGAGCGGTGCAGTTTGAAATCAAGGCGCGTCAGCACAGCGTGGTGAGCGACCAGCCGCCGGAAAATGGAGGCCACGACGAAGGCATGACGCCGCCGGAACTCCTGCTCGCTTCGTTGGGCTCGTGCGCCGGTTTCTACGCGGCGCAATATCTGCGGAAACACAAGCTGGCGACGGAAGGCACCCGTGTGCGGGTAACGGCGGAAAAGGCGAAAGATCCGGCCCGCATCGATAACTTTCGCATTGAAATCGAATCGCCGGCGGCGCTGACCGACGAACACCGGGACGGAGTGGAGAAGGCGGTGCATCATTGCCTGATTCACAACACGCTTCTGCATCCGCCGGGCATCGCCATCGCAATCACGCAGCGCGCGCCGACTGCGCCGTGAGCGGCGGACAGAACGGTTCCCAGGCCTTGACAGCCAGAGTCTCCAAGGCGAGACTCGGTTCAGCCCTTTCGGAGTGATCTCTGGCTGTTCGTGGCTGCCGAAGCTGGCTTGAACTGCATTTCATGCAAGGACCCTCGCATCCCGAAGATCAATTTCCTCCGGCCAGCGGGTTAGAAGAAACGGAACTCAACTCCGCCCTGCAGTTGTTGGTGGAACGCGCGCGGTACATCACAGGGGCGACCGGGACTGCCCTGGCTCTGCCGCAGGGTGAGGAGATGGTTTGCCGCGCGAGCGCTGGCGCTTCGGCGCCGCCCGTGGGGGCGCGCCTGCAGGTCCGTTCAGGATTGACCGGAGAGAGCATTGCCCGGCGGCAGTTGCTGCGCTGCGACAACGCGGAAACCGATCCGCGCGTGAATCTGGAAGCATGCCAGGCGCTGGGCATTGCATCCATCGTGGTTTTGCCCTTGTTGCGGCGTAGCGGCGAAGTGCGCGGCCTGTTTGAACTATTTTCTGATCATCCCTACGCTTTCGAAGAGCGCGATCTGATCGCACTGGAGCGCATGGCCGACCTCACATTGACGGCCTTGGATCTCGCGGAGCCGCGCCCGAACTCCGCCCCCGCGCCCGCACCCAGGGAAGAGCCTGGGAAGTCCGCCGAACTTTTGCCCGAACTCTCCACGGCCAGCGGCGCACAAGCGGCGGCGATGGCTCTTCCCCTGCCGTATAGCTCGCCTGTCGATTCGGCGCCTGCCATGGGGACGGGCGAGCCGGCCGTAAATCCACAGCCCGAGCAGGCTTCCCTTCCCGAGGCCATGCTCCGCGTGCAAAGATGCGCTGCTTGCGGATTCCCCGTATCCGAGGGGAGAACGCTCTGCCTCGACTGCGAGAAGAAGGAAGCGGAGGGGGATGCGGAGAAAGACCCGCGCGATCCGCGGCAGGACGCGGCTTCCATTTCAGAGGGCGATGCAAAGGGCGATTCCGCAGCCGACTCCGAGGGTCCGACGCCGGAGGAATTCGTACCGGCTTTCCTGGCGAATTCCGCGTCAGCAAAACAATCGTGGCTGGCAAAGCACGCGCATCTGTTGGCGATCATCATCCTGGTTCTCGGCATTCTGGTCGCCGTCGTGGTCCTGAAATAACTTGTTTGGATGATGGGCTCAGAAGATGAGTTCGGATAACCACTCATGCACTCGCATGGGGTGTTTTCCTTGACAAAGAGGCAGTGCAACCCATACTCTGCGCTTAAGCTGTTGTTGCAACACATGGGTGGCCAAGCATGAAAAATGTGTATGAAGTATTGCGGCAGAAGGAACTGGAAATGGCCCGGCTGGAAAAAGAAGTTGAGGCCTTGCGCGTCGCCGCCCCGCTGCTTTCGGATGAAAAAGAGCAGATCGCCGAAGTGCCCAAGCCGAACTTAACGGCCACCGCGCCGCAACCGGTACGGATTCCGCCGGTGGTTGCCGCCCAGGCTACGCCTGCCCCGTCACGCATCGCGGGATGGGAAGACGCGGCCAAGCGCTGGCCGTAAGCAGTGGTCCGGCACGGCAGGGACAGGACCCGCCGCGACGCGCCGTCGTCGAAATAGTGGCCGAAATGGTTATCGAAACAGCCCAGGATCGAAACTCGCTCCTGGGCGTTTGTTTTTTCCCGAGGCGCGCCCGCTCAGTCCTGCGTAAAAGCCAAGGCCAACAGCGCTTTCTGCTCGACCTCGTGGGCCTTGGCCGATCCGGTAGCGGGACTGGCACTCCCCGAGCGTTTCACGGAAATCACGGGCCGCTCGTTGGCGATGAATCTTAGACGCGGCAGCATGTAGGACAATGCGCCCATGTTCGACGGCTCTTCCTGCACCCAGACGATATCGCGCGCGGCCGGATGACGTTCGAATTCCGCGGTCAGTTCCGCCTCGGGGAAGGGATACATCTGCTCGAGGAAAACGATGGCGGCGCTCAGGTCTTTGTCGTTGTGCTTGTCCTTGTCCCTGCGCCTCTTCCGTTCGGCGCGGAGTTCGTGCCCGATTTTTCCGGTGCAGAGGAGGATCCGCCTGGCGTCCTGCGCATCGGTATCGGGAATGACGGGCAGAAACTGGCGATGGGTCAGATCTTCCAGCGGAGAGAGGGCATCGGGATGGCGCAACATGCTTTTTGGCGTGAACACGATCAGTGGCTTCCTCCACTTGCGAAGCGCCTGCCGCCGCAGCAGATGGAAATATTGCGCGGCATTCGAGGGCTGACAAATCTGGATATTGTCGCGCGCCGCAAGTTGTAAGAAGCGCTCGATGCGGGCGCTGGAATGCTCCGGCCCCTGGCCTTCGTAGCCGTGCGGCAGCAATAGGACGAGGCCCGACAGCAGGTTCCACTTATCCTCACCGGCGCAGACGAACTGGTCGATGACCGCTTGCGCGACGTTGGCAAAATCGCCAAACTGCGCTTCCCAGAGCACCAGCGCCTCGGGATAATCGCGGCTGTAGCCGTATTCAAATCCCATCACGGCCGCTTCCGAAAGCGTCGAGTTGTATATGTCGCAGGCGGCTTGACTTTGTCCTTGTCCTTGCGCGATGTGGCGCAGCGGAACGTATTCCGATTCATCCTCGGTATCGATCAGCACCGAGTGCCTTTGATTGAACGTGGCGCGCCGCGAGTCCTGGCCGCTCAGGCGCACTGGAATCCCCCGCTTCCCCAGCTTAGGCTTGACCAGGCTGGCAAAAGCCAGCGCCTCGGCCATGCCGTAATCCACCGGCTTCATGCCCGTCCCCATTTCATGCCGCTGCTCCAGCAACTTCTTCACCTTGGGATGAATGTGGAAACCCTCGGGATACGCGGTCAGACGCTCGGTGAGTTCGATCAACTCCTCGCGCGCAATGCCCGTGGGCCGCTCGTACTCCGGTTTGTAGCGGCCCCCGAAATAATCGTCCCAGTACTTGGGAAGGTCGCGCATCAGCGGCTTCCTGGTAACTTGGGTTGCGCTCTTCTGCGCCGCTTCGTACTCGCTCTTGACCGTCTGCAGACGGGCGGCGATATTGTCATCGCCATCGTCAGCCATGCCGATTTTCTTGGCGTAAATCTGGTAGAGCGGCGGATGCGCTTTGATCGCCTTGTACATCAGCGGTTGCGTCACGGTGGGATCGTCCACTTCGCTGTGGCCATGGCGCCGGTAGCCGATGAGGTCCACGACCACGTCGGTGCCGAATTTGTAGCGGTATTCGGCTGCGATGCGGGCGATCCGCATCACCGCATCCACATCTTCGCCATTGACGTGAAAGATCGGAATCGCCTGCCGCCGCGCCAGTTGCGCCGAAAAGCGCGACGAGTGCTCTTCGCGCGCATTGGTCGTGAATCCAATCAAGTTGTTGACGATGACGTGGATGGTTCCGCCGACCGTGTAGCCCGGGAGGTCCGCATAATTCAGCGTCTCGGCGATGATGCCCTGGCCCGCGAAGGCAGCGTCGCCATGCACCAGCAGCGGCAGATACTTCGCCTTGCCGCCAACGCCAGCGCGGTCCTGCTTGGCGCGAGTGCGGCCAACCGTCACCGGATTCACCGCTTCGAGATGGCTGGGGTTCGACACCAAATGGATATGAATTTTCTTTCCGCTTCCAGTGACGTACTCGCCGGTCGCGCCCATGTGGTACTTCACGTCGCCCGATCCCAGGACGCTGCGCGGGTCCACATTTTCAAACTCGGCAAACACCTGCTCCGGCGGGCGGTTTGCCACATGAATGATGACGTTGAGGCGCCCGCGATGACTCATGCCCATCACCAGTTCCACGGCGCCGCGCTCGCCGGCGACGTCGAGGACCTGGTCCACGAAAGGCAACAAAGACGTGTTGCCCTCAAGCGAGAATCGCTTGTTGCCCAAATAGCGCGCTTGCAGCGTTTGCTCGAACAGGTCGGCGCGCACGAGCAGATCGAGCGCGCGCTGGCGATCGGCCTTCATTGCGGACGGATTTGCTTCGATCTGTTCTTCGATCTGTTGCTGGATCCAGCGGCGGCGCTCGGGGTCGG